>NZ_JBHSRS010000001.1:0-141821 GCF_042659145.1 Polaromonas aquatica
CCGAGAGAGTCTTGGATTTGCGGCATAAACCAGTCCAAGTATTTATCCGCACCCCCCTCGGGTCAGACTTCAGCGCAATTCAAAAAACTATGTTTGCCGCGCACACAATTTCGACGGAGTCCAACACACTTCACTCAACAGTCACACTCTTCGCAAGATTGCGCGGCTTGTCCACATCGGTTCCCTTGGCCAATGCCGTGTGATAAGCCAGCAACTGCAACGGCACCACATGCAACAGGGGGCTCAAGGCACCGTAGTGCTCGGGCATGCGAATCACGTGGATGCCTTCGCTGCTGCTCAGTCGGCTGTCGCTGTCGGCCAGTACATAGAGCACGCCGCCGCGCGCACGGACTTCCTGCAGGTTGCTCTTGAGTTTTTCAAGCAGGCTGTCATTGGGTGCAACGGCGACCACGGGCATGGCGCTGGTGACAAGCGCCAACGGGCCGTGCTTGAGTTCCCCTGCCGGGTAGGCCTCGGCGTGGATGTAGCTGATTTCCTTGAGCTTGAGTGCACCTTCAAGTGCAATCGGGTAATGCAGGCCGCGCCCCAGGAACAGCGCGTTTTCCATTCTTGCAAAGTCTTCGGCCCAGCTGATCACCTGCGGCTCAAGCGCCAGCACCGCGGACAGCGCTGCCGGCAGATGGCGCATGGCCTTGAGGTGCGCGGCTTCTTCCTCATCGCTCAACTGGCCTTTGCTTTGGGCCAGCGCGAGTGTCAGCAGGAACAGGCCTGCAAGCTGCGTGGTGAATGCCTTGGTGGATGCAACGCCGATCTCCACGCCAGCGCGCGTGATGTAGGCGAGTTTGCACTCGCGCACCATGGCCGAGGTAGCCACGTTGCAGATGGTCAGTGTCTGTGTCATGCCCAGGCTTTGCGCATGGCGCAGCGCAGCCAGGGTGTCGGCGGTTTCACCGCTTTGCGTGATGGTGACGACCAGTGTTTTCGGATTCGGCACCGAGGTGCGGTAGCGATACTCGCTGGCGACCTCGACCTGCGTCGGTATTTTGGCAATCGATTCGAGCCAGTACTTGGCCGTGCAGCCGCTGTAATAGCTGGTGCCGCAGGCCAGGATCAACACTGAGTCAACGTCCTTGAACACCCGGTAAGCGTCGTCGCCGAACAGTTCGGGCACGATACCCGCCACACCTTCAAGCGTGTCGGCAATGGCGCGGGGCTGCTCAAAAATTTCCTTTTGCATGTAGTGGCGATAAGGGCCCAGCTCTGCCGCGCCGCTGTGCGCCTGCACGGTCTTGACCTCGCGCTGCACGGCCTTGTGGCTGCGATCGATCACCCAGTACTTGCCAAGCTGCAGGTCCACCAGGTCGCCTTCTTCAAGGTAAACGATCTGGTCGGTCACACCGGCCAGTGCCATGGCATCACTGGCCAGGAAGTTTTCCGAGTGGCCTTTGCCCACACCCAGGATCAGCGGCGAGCCGGCGCGTGCGCCCACCACACGATGCGGCTCGTCCTTGCAGAAAGCGGCAATGGCATACGCGCCATGCAGCTGGGCAACCGCCGCCTTCAGCGCTTCAAACAGGTCACCGTCATACAGGCTGTCCATCAGGTGCACGATGACTTCCGTGTCGGTCTGGCTGTCAAAGACGTAGCCCTTGGCCTGCAGGCTGGCACGCAGCTCTTCGTGGTTTTCAATGATGCCGTTGTGGACCAGCGCGACCTTGCCGGGCTTTTGTGCCACATCACCAGTGCCATGGCTGAAGTGCGGGTGCGCATTGTGCACGGCTGGCGCGCCATGCGTGGCCCAGCGGGTGTGCGCAATGCCGGTGCCGCCTTCAATTTTTTCTGCGGCCACCTGGGCTTGCAACTCTGCCACGCGCGAAGTGCTGCGCGCACGCTTCAGGCCATCGGCGTACACCGCCACGCCGCAGGAGTCATAACCGCGGTATTCAAGCCGCTGCAGGCCCTGGACCAGGATGGGAACGATATTTTGGGTAGAAACCGCTGCAACGATGCCGCACATGGAAAGCTCCTGAAAAACAATGTGCAGATGCTACGTGCTGGCAGATTTTTAATGTGATTGATATTTCATTTAATTTGAAATTTTATTTCACATAAATTTCCATATTTACTTTTATTTCATTAATATCACATGAATGGAAGAAATATACAAGTCATTCGACCTGGATGCCATAGACCTCAAGCTGCTCGACGCCATGCAAACCGACGCATCGCTCAGCAACCAGGCCCTGGCAGAACGCGTGCATGTCTCGCCGCCTACCTGCCTGCGACGCGTCAAACGGCTGCACGATGCCGGCCTGATAGAGCGGCAGATCGCCCTGCTGAACCCCGACAAGCTGGCGGCAGTCACGGGCCACGGCCTGACGGCGATTGTTGAGATCACGCTGGACCGGCAGGGTGCCGAGCAGCTGGAAGCGTTCGAGACACGCGTTGCCGCAGATGAAGCCGTGCAGCAGTGCTACCGCGTCTCGCCGGGGCCGGACTTTGTGCTGGTGGTGCATGTGGCTGACATGCCGCGCTACCTGGCGCTGGCGCAGCGGCTTTTTACCAGTGATGCGAATGTGCGGAATGTGAAGGCGTTTTTTGCTGTCAAACGGGCCAAGTTTGAGCCGAAAGTGCTGCTAGCCGGCTGAACATGCACGTTGTTTGCTATTGAATTTATAGCGCCCTGCCATTCACTACCAGGCCGGGTCTCGCCCCGGCGGGCGAGTTACCTTTCTTTGTCTCGCCAAAGAAACCTAACGGAAAGAAAGGCGACCCGCAGTCTGGGTCCCCTACGCTTCGCTGCGGGGCAACCTGCGCTGCTCGATTCCGGCGGCGGTCCAAACAACTCGCCTTCGGCTCAAACAAGTTTGGCCCGACCTTCCGCCTCCATCTGCGCTGCTCGGCCCAGCCAGGACGGGGGTGGGAGAAAAATTCGGGGAGCAGAACGCGATGCGTTCTGCGGAGTCCGGCCCCGTATCTGTTCCCGCTCCCGCAGTGCCGTTCTGGCAGGGCTGAGCAGCACAGGAGGAGACGGATCAAAATTTCAGATGTCCGAAGGCTGCGCAGCAGACAAGTTTCTGAAATTTCCGGCTCCTCCGAGCAGCGCAAGGTATCGCGAAGCGACCCTGACTGCGGGTCGCCTTTTCTTTGCTTACTTTCTTTTGGCGAAGCAAAAGAAAGTGAGTCGCCCGCCGGGGCGAGACCCGGCCTGGTAATGAAGGCGAATCGCTATAAATTTAATAGCTGGCTACGCCCATTCCGATTAGGTCAGGAGCACAAATGGCACCAAAACGGCCAGTCCTCAACCCTTAACAACCTTAACAGGCCGCCTCCAGCCAGCCAAACTGATCTGCTTGCCACGCGCCACGCTAAGCGACTCCGGCGGCGTGCTTTTGGTGATGGTTGAACCACCGCCAACCGTGCCGCCCGTACCAATCGTCACCGGCGCCACCAGCACGCAATTGCTGCCGATATGCACATCATCTTCAATCACCGTGCGGTGTTTG
Source organism: Polaromonas aquatica (assembly GCF_042659145.1). Lineage (NCBI taxonomy): Bacteria > Pseudomonadati > Pseudomonadota > Betaproteobacteria > Burkholderiales > Comamonadaceae > Polaromonas > Polaromonas aquatica. The sequence goes on from NZ_JBHSRS010000001.1 coordinate 3,468, forward strand.
TTGGCACCGTCGTAATTAGCCGTGATGCTGCCCGCGCCGTAGTTGACACGCTCGCCCACCGTGGCGTCGCCCAGGTAGGCCAGGTGATTGGCCTTGGCGCCTTTGGCCAGGGTGGAGTTTTTGACTTCGACAAAATTGCCGATATGCACTTCGGCGCCCAGTTGCGCGCCTGGCCGCAGGCGGGCAAACGGGCCTATCAGCGCGCCCTCGCCGACCTGCACACCCAGCTTTTCGCCGTCGATGTGGGTGAAGGGATGAATCACCGCGCCCGCGCCGATCACGCAGTTGGCGATCACGCAGTTAGCACCCACGCGCACGCCGGCAGCCAGGCTGACATGGCCTTCAAACACGCAGTTCACATCAATCTCTACATCCTGCCCGCAAACCAGCATGCCGCGCACGTCAAGGCGTCCGGGGTCAGCCAGGCGCACGCCCTGCTCCATCAGGGCCACGGCCTGCCGCTGCTGGTAAATGCGCTCCAGCTCGGCCAGCTGCACCGGGCTGTTGACCCCGGCGACCTGGGCCGCATCGGTGATCTGGTGCGCGACCACGGCCACGCCGTCGGCGACAGCAAACTTCACGATGTCGGTCAGGTAGTACTCGTTCTGCGCATTCTTGTTGTCCAGCCGGGCCAGCCAGCTGCGCAGCAGGCGCGTCGGCACGGCCATGATGCCGCTGTAGATCTCGTTGATCTTTCGCTGCTCGTCAGTCGCATCCTTGTGCTCGACGATGGCGCGCACCTGCGCAGAAGCCTGGCTGCCGGTACGCACAATGCGCCCATAACCCGTGGGGTCAGCCATGGCCAGCGTCAATAGCGCCAGCCGCTGGCCATCGCACTGGTCGATCAGCGCCTGCAAAGTCGCGGCCTGGGTCAGCGGCACATCGCCCGACAGTACCAGCGTGACGCCGTCATCAGCCAGCAAGGGCACGGCCTGCTGCACGGCGTGGCCGGTGCCGAGTTGCGGCTCCTGGCGTGCAAATTTCAGGTCAAATACGCCCCTGGCCCCCGCCATCATTGCGCAAGCCGCTTCAACTTCGATAGCACCGTGCCCTGTGATCACCACCGCCTGGCGCGCCGAAACCCCTGCTGCACAATCCATCACATGCGCCAGCAGCGCGCGGCCGCCCAATCGGTGCAACACTTTGGGCAGCGTGCTTTTCATTCGCGTACCTTTGCCTGCGGCCATGATGACGACATCAATCGGGAGTGCCATGCGTTTTCCTGTGAATTTTCTGGGTTGTACCTGTCCGGCCAAAAGAGCTGCGGTGGCAGGACTCGGCCGTATGACCCGAATTATCGGTCTGCTGGCGCTGGCCAGCCTGCTGCAGGCCTGCAGCGCCGTAAAAATTGTCTACAACCAGGCCCCTGACCTGGCCTATTGGTACCTGGATGGCTATGTAGATTTCAACGAAAAGCAAAGCCTGCAGGTCAAGGCCGATCTGGCAAAACTGCTGGCCTGGCACCGGCAAACCCAGTTGCCCGGCTACATCGATACCCTGCAAAAACTGCAGCAGCAAATGCCCTCGGACATGGATGCGGCACAGGTTTGCGAAATGTTTTTTGATGTGCGCCGCAAGCTGCTGGCCATACCGGCCCAGGCCGAACCCGCCGTGGCGGCCCTGGCGGGCACACTGGATGCCAGCCAGCTGGCGCAGATGGAGCACCGGTTTGCCAAAGGCAATGCGGACTATCGTGATGATTTTCTGGAAGGCCCTCCCAAGGCCAGGCGCCACAAGCGCTACAAGCAGGCCGTGAGCCGCGCCGAAATGCTCTACGGACGGCTGGACAACAAGCAGTTGGGTCTGATTGGCCAGACGGTGGACGGGTCGCGTTTTGATGCGGCAAGGTCTTATGCCGAAAGAGTGCGCCGCCAGCAGGATGCGTTGCAAACCCTGCGCGCGCTGCCGACCGACCGCCCTGCCGCAGCAGACACGCCCGACAAAAACCGGGCCGCCATACGCGCGCTGTTCGATCGCTCGTTCAACTCACCCGATGCGGCTTATCGTGACTATCTCGACAGCTTGACGCAGGACAACTGCAAAAACTTTGCCGACCTGCACAACAGCACCACGCCAGCCCAGCGCGTAAGGGCCGTGGAAACCATCAACAGCTACGAACAGGACTTGCGTGCCCTGGCGGCCCGGAACAAGGGCTGAAGCCAATCGCGCCAATCTCGTGTGAGTGCGGGCTCAGTTGCCCAGCACCTGCGGCGGTATCACCGGCCTGACAGGATTGACTGCGCCTGTGCCTTCGCCGATCTGGCTGGGCGCCTGAAACTCCCGTGAGCCGCTGCTTTGCTGCTGCAGACGGTTCATGACGCGCTGCGGTTGCTGCTGTTGCCGGCGGGGTGGCGACGTGGAATGCGGGGTGCTCATAGGGGGTCTCCTTGGCCTGTGGGTATGTCCTTGCACAAGCCCCGGGCCAACACGCATCGGCATCCCGCCGGTGCGTGGTCCTGAAAAGTTTGTGGCGAAACCCCAGCTTAGGAGCAAGCCCCGGGCGGCCTTGTCATCCCGCCTGATGGCTTGTTGTCAGCAGTGTCCTACAGAAGCAGCCAACTCCCGACCGCGTCAATTCTGCAGCGCTGCCCACATTTCCTTGTCGCGCTGGGCCGTCCAGATGCGCGGATTCTTGATGCCTTTGGCTTCGTCGAAGGCACGGCTTACGTCAAAGGGCAGGCAGTGTTCATAAATAAACACATGGCCAAAAATCGGGTCCATACTTTTGCGGGTGTGGCTCATGGCCGCTTTCAGGTCCATGCCGGCGGCGGCAGCTTCCTTGCCGGCCTGGTACAAGGTTTCCACCCAGCGTTTGGTGTAATCCAGCGCCTTGTTGACATTGGCGGCGCCCTTCATGGCCTCACCGCGGCCCGGCACAATCGCCTCGGCCTTCAGCGCACGCAGGGCTTCCAGCGTGGCAGGCCACTCCTCAAGCTGCGCATCGCCGGTATAGACGCCTGCCTCGTACTCCACCAGGTCGCCGGAGAACAGCACCTTTTCTTCGGCCACCCATGCAATCGTGTCACCGCGCGTGTGACCGTAGCCGGGCTGCCAGATCTGGACCTTGACGCCGCCCAGGTCCACCACCAGCCGGCCGGGCACCTCACCCTTGGCGGCATCGCCGCCGCCTATCACCAGGGTCGGCCAGGTCAGGCCGGGCACGCTCTCGGCGTTCTGGAACAGGCGCGGAAAACGCTCCATCTCGCTTTGCATGTCCTCGGCGCCGCGCTCCACGATCAGCTCGTACGTGCCCTGGCTGGCGATGACTTCCGTGGCACCCTCTGCAATGTAAGCGCTCGCCCCCAGCACACGAACTGCGTGGTAATGGGTCAGCAGCACATATTTGATCGGCTTGTCGCTTACGGTGCGGATACGGGCAATCAGGTCCTGCGCCATGGCGGGCGTGGCCGTGGCGTCGCTCACCATGATGAATTTGTCGCCGATGATCACGCCGGAGTTGGGGTCACCTTCGGCGGTATAGGCCCAGCAATGCGCGCTGAGCTGCTCAAAGGTGATGGTTTTGTCCGTGAGGTCGGATTGGGATGCAAAAGCTTTGGACATGGGGTTTCGTGGCTTTCCTGGTTTTATCGTGGCGGGGATTGCTTTCAAATTTTACTTAATCGTAATTCATTACGCATTGTTGAATTATTGAGGTTTTCCCGCTGCCGTTGCATTGCACCGTTCTCGTGGTGGTGCATCATTGCAGCATGGCTAAATTGAAAGACGACTTTGCAATTTATTGCTGCGAGCTTTTGGCGGGCGTAGGCCCCTGCACTGCAAAACGCATGTTTGGCGGTTTTGGCATCAGCACCTCGGGCCTGAACCTGGCACTGGTGGCCGACCTGGGCGGCGGCGAAAAGCTCTGGCTCAAGGCCGACGCGGACACCCGCAGCCAGTTTGAGGCAGCGGGCTGCGAGCGGTTCAGCTATGAAATCACCCGCAACGGCGAGAAAGCCGCGCACAGCCTCAACTACTACAGCGCCCCCGAAGAAGCCATGGAATCGCCTCAGCTCATGCAACCGTGGGCGCGCATGGCACTGGAATGCGCAGTAAAAGCACGTGCGGCACCCAGGAGGCGCGCGCAGTCAGCTACAAAATCAATAGCAAAGCCAGTTAAAAAGATCAGTGCTGGAACCGGGAAGTAGCGACCCTGACGCCACCCGCCAGGCCGCCCAGCAAACCACGTGTCAGCCTGCCCACAGCACCCACGACCAGCCCCAAGGCCATTCGCAAATCGATCAGCGGCTGGGCCACGCCCACAGGCGCCTTCACGGCAACAGCCGCAAACACAGGGTCCCAACTGAAATAAACCGGGGCCGCAGCCTGCTTGCCGGCAAAGGACTCCATCACCAGCGCCTGGCCCGGCAACAGTTGCAGGCGCTCGCCCTTGTTCAGGAAATAGTCACCAGCCCGCACCTTGCTGTCCTGCCCGGCATTGTCAAAGGTGACCCAGACCCGGCCATGTGCAATACGCAACTCGCCCGTCTGGCTGGCACGCAAGGTCATGGCGCGGCCGGGGGCCAGCTTCCAGCAACCGGCAATGTCGCCCACCTGGGGCGTGCTGGCATCTGTGGCCTGCTGCAGGTAATGAATGCTTGAGGAAGAGGTGTTTGCGTGGTCCATGCTGGGCTTTCAAAAATGACCGTTATCCATTGGCGGACAGTGAATGATCAGGCCGCGGGGCTTCCCAGTCCAATGAAATCGCGGTACGCTATTCATTCCATAAGCGCATCAATCACCCATCCCCGCCAATGCTGCACTCACAAACCCACCTGCGCTCACGGCCGATCTCCGCCGGCCAGCTGCGCGCTTTTGAAGCGGTGGCGCGCCACCTCAATTTCCGCGCGGCCTCCGAGGAACTGGCCCTGACGCAGTCGGCGGTGAGCCGGCAGATCCAGGGGCTGGAAGACGATGTAGGCGTCAGCCTGTTTCACCGCCATACCCGTGCGGTGGAGCTCACCAGTGCCGGCGGCGTGCTGCTGCGCGCGGTCTCGCCCTCGCTGGACCGGATCGACGGCGCGGTGCGCCAGATACGCCAGAGCGCCGGACGCAAAAGCGTGGCGCTCACCACCTTTGCCTCGTTCGCATCAATGTGGCTGATTCCCCGGCTGGAGGTTTTCCAGCGCGACAACCCCGACATCGACATCCGGATTGATGCGTCGGACGTGGCAGTCGACCTCGACATATCGGACATCGACCTGGCCCTGCGCTACGCCCCGGCCAGCCATGTGCCTCCGCATGCGATACGCCTGTTCGGCGAGCAGATCACCGCCGTGATCAGCCCCTGGCTGCTCAAAAGCGGCCCGCGCCTGAAAAAACCGGACGACCTGGCGAACTTCACCTTGATCGAAGCCGGCGATGCGCACCACACCCATCTGGAGTGGCTGACATGGCGGCGCTGGTTTGACGAGCATGCCACGCCCAAGCTGGAAGCCAAACGCTGGCTCTACTTCAACTACGCCTACCAGATGGTGCAGGCAGCGCTGACGGGCCAGGGCGTGGTGCTGGCACGCCTGCCGCTGATCGCCGAAAGCCTGGCCTCCGGCGACCTGGTCGAGCCCTTCCCGAACATGCGCATGGACTCCCCCATGGCCTACTGGCTGGTCATAGGCCAGCGCAATATGGCGCGGCCCGAAGTCGCGGCCTTTTGCGAGTGGCTCAGGGCACAGGCCAAGCTGACCCGCGAAGCGATCGGCGATGTGCCCGACCCGGATACGCTGGACAGCCTGGATTGATTTGGTGGGGCGCAGGAAATTCGAAAGCATCCCACGCGACATGTATGGGAAACAGATTCCAGGCAAACAAGGGCTGCAGAACCGGCTTCGCCGGGCCGCAGGCGCAGCGGCCTCCCAGGAGGGCAGGGAGTTACACGAAGTGAGCGACCGTGGGGGCCGCATCAGACCGGCCAGACCACCCCGTTGTCATTGAGCAGGGCATCCAGCGGAATGTCATGCGCCTCCGGCTCCATGTCCGGTAACCAGCCGTTGGTATAGCCCAGCCCGACCTTCACAGGCCTGGGCTGCAGGGTGGCCAGCGTGCGGTCGTAAAAACCGCCGCCATAACCCAGCCTGTAACCGCCCGGCCCATAACCCACACAAGGAACAAACAGCAGGGTCGGCACTATGAGTTCGGTGCCCTTGGGCTTGGGAATGCCGTAAGCGTCCTCTTCCATGGGGCAGCCCGGATACCAGGCGTGAAACGTGAGTGTTTTATGGACCTTGTCCACCACCGGCAGGCCGATCTTGCGCGGCGACCGGCTTGCTATGCTTTCAGTAGCTAGCTGCGCCCATGATTCGCCGGCCGGAGCGTTTTTTGACTGTGAATCCTCGCTCAGAATGGCATCCTCCTGCCAGCGGTAGAGCGCTGGCAGGGGGTCAAACTCGCCCTTGATGGGCCAATAAGCACCGATCACGGTATCCGTGCGCCCCACCAGCCAGATACGCATCACGCGCTGCAACAGGTCGGCGCGCTGTAAACGGTCGGGCAGATTGAGACGTTCTTCGATCAGCGCTTTGCGGGTGCTTAATTTGTCCATAATGTCCCGATGCTATCCAAATTTCTTTTCAGTGCCATCGCCACCGCCGCACTTTGGTCCCCGGCCATCGCCCAAAACGCCGCACCCGGAGCCAATTCCGCTGGTGACACCCTGATCCTGGAGATGAACAAGGCCTTCAAGCGCGGCGACAAAAACCGGTTGGCGCAGTTGCTGCCGCAGGCCAAAGGCCATGCACTGGAGCCCTGGGCCGCCTACTGGGAACTCAAGGCCAGGCTGGCCGATGCAAACGGTCAGGAAGTCCAGGACTTCCTGACCCGCTACGCGGGCAGCTATCAGGAAGACCGCCTGCGCAACGACTGGCTGCTGCTGCTGGGCCAGCGCCGCGACTGGGAGGCCTTTGCAGCCGAGCACCCGCAGTTCCGCATGGGCGATGACAGGGAAGTGCGTTGTTATGCGCTGCTGGTCGAGCACTTGCAAACACCCGGCACGGCGGCCAATTCGGCGCGTATCGCCGAAGAGGTCAAAAAGACCTGGTTCTCGCAGCGCGACGCGGACGACGGTTGCACCACCGCCGCCGGGCGTATGGTTGGCACCAAAAACCTCACGGCCGACGATGTCTGGCAAAAAGCCCGGCTGGCGACGGAGGCCAACCGCCCGCGCGCCGTACGTGATGCCGTGGCCATCGTCTCGCCCGAGTCGGTGGGTCTGGTGACTGAACTGTTCAACAGCCCGGTGAAGTTTCTCGCCGGCAACTCGATGGCGCTTCGCAAAGCCCGCAAGGAAGTCGCCGCACTGGCGCTGATCCGCATGGCCGCAAGTGATGCGGACGGTGCAGCCAACATGATGGACACCAAATGGGGCAACCAGCTCACCAGCGAGGAGCGCAACTGGGTCTGGGGCGTGATCGGCAAACAGACGGCCACACGCCTGGGCAACGTGCCGGGCAGCCAGGCATTGGGCTACTTCAGCAGGGTCAGCAAGGAAAGCGACCTCACCGACGACATGCTGGGCTGGAAAGTACGCGCGGCCCTGCGTGCAGGCAGCCAGCCCAACTGGGCAGCTGTTTTGTCCGGCATCAACGCCATGAGCCCCGATGCGCGCAACGAGCCGACCTGGAGTTACTGGAAAGCGCGTGCACTGCTGGCGACCGCGCCCGCAACATCGCCCCCCGCCGCCGGTACCGGCACCATCACGATTTCGCCGCAACGTGCCGAAGCACTGGCGCTGCTGCAATCCATTGCATCGGTGCGCGGTTTTTATGAACAGCTGGCACTTGAAGAACTCGGCCAGAAAATCACAGTGCCCGCCAGGCCGGCACAACTGAGCGCCGAGGAAAAAGAAGGCGCCCGCCTCAATGTCGGGCTCAATCGCGCAGCCTACGCCATCGCCATAGGCTTGCGCCCCGAGGGCGTGCGTGAATGGAACTACAGCACCAACCTGGCCAAACCCGGCGGACTGAACGACCGCGAACTGCTGGCTGCAGCGCAGTTCGCCTGCGACCGCCAGATCTGGGACCGCTGCATCAACACCAGCGAACGCACCAAGCGCGAGATGGACTTTGAGCAGCGCTTCCCCATGCCGTTCAGGGAAACCGTGGTCAAGCGCTCCCAGGGCATCAGCCTGGACCCGGCCTATGTCTACGGCCTGATCCGCCAGGAAAGCCGCTTCATCATGGACGCACGCTCCGGCGTGGGTGCATCGGGCCTGATGCAGGTGATGCCGGCCACGGCGCGCTGGACCGCCAAAAAAATCGGCCTGGAAGGTTTTACCGCCGACCAGATCAACGACCGCGACACCAACATCACGATCGGCACGGCCTACCTCAAGCTGGCGCTTGACGACCTGGGCGGCTCCATGGCCATGGCCGCCGCCGCCTACAACGCCGGACCGGGCCGCCCGCGCACATGGCGCAACGGGCCGGTGCTGGACGCCGCGATCTGGGCCGAGAACGTGCCGTTCAGCGAAACCCGCGACTACGTCAAAAAAGTGCTGTCCAACACCACCAACTACGCAGCCATCCTGAGCGGCCAGCCGCAATCCCTAAAGGCCAGGCTGGGCACCGTGGGCCCGCGCGATGCGGCCCAGCCCGACCCGGACAAGACCTTGCCATGAGCGGCAAGGTACTCAGCACGGTCCCCATCCTCGCCTCGCTGGACCTGGCCGAGAGCATTGCGTTTTACACCGGCAAGCTGGGCTTTGTGCTGATCGCGCAAATGGAGGACTACGCCATTCTCGGGCGCGACGGCTGTGAAATCCATTTTTACGCCTGCGACAACGCGCTGATCGCAGAAAACACGGCCTGTTATGTCCGCACACCCGGCACGGATGCGCTGTATGAGGAATTCAGGGGCCGCGGCACCACCGTCGGGCCGCCCGAAGTGCGTCCCTGGGGCATGAAAGAGCTTTACGTACTGGACCCGCACGGCAACCTGCTGAAATTTGGCGAGCCGGCATGACAACACCTGCGGGCAAGGCGCCCAAACAAGCCGTCGAAGCACCCGCAGGCCTGCCCGCACAACTTTTCAGGGACCAGAAAGCCTGGGCCGCATGGCTGCAGGCCAACCATTCGGCCAGTCCCGGCATCTGGTTGCGCATCGCCAAAAAAGCAGCAGATATCACTTCAGTCTCCTATGCCGAAGCGCTTGACACAGCGCTGTGTTACGGCTGGATAGACGGGCACAAAAAAAGCGCCGATGAGTCCAGCTACCTGCAGCGCTTCACGCCGCGCGCGGTCCGGAGCACCTGGTCCAAAATCAATTGTGCGAAGGCGCTGGCGCTGATCGCCAGCGGGGACATGAAAGCAGCCGGCCTGCATGAAATCGAGCGCGCAAAAAAGGACGGGCGCTGGGAGGCCGCTTACGATTCGCAGCGAAACATCGCCATCCCCGATGACCTGGCGGCGGCCCTTGCCGCGGCCCCACACGCCCAAGCCTTTTTTGCGGCACTGGACTCGCAAAACCGCTACGCCATTCTTTTCAGGCTGCAGACTGCAAAAAAAGCCGAAACACGGCTCAAGCGGCTCAACACCTTCATCGCCATGCTGGAACGGCATGAAACCCTGCATCCCGTCAGGAAAAATCAGGCCAGGCAGCCTTGAACACCCACGTGTTTACCAAAACGGCGTAAGCACGCAAAATGAATGTCCATGAAAAAAATCCTCATCCTCGGCGGCACAGGTTTTGTCGGCAGCCATCTTTGCGAAAAGCTGGCGAAGCTGCCCTGCCGCGTTACCGTCGTGACCCGCAGGCGGGACACGGCCAGGCACCTGCAGTTGCTGCCCATGCTGGACATCGCGGAAGTCTCGGCGCATGACAGCAGCTCGCTGGCGCCCCTGCTGGCAGAGCACGATGCCGTGCTCAATCTTGTGGGCATACTGCATGGCAACGAAAGCGCTTTTGAAAAAGCCCATGTGCAGTTGCCGCTGGAGCTGAGCCGCGCGTGTGAGGCGGTCGGCCAGCGTCGCATCATCCATGTCAGCGCACTGGGTGCCAGCCCCAACGCGGCGTCCATGTACCAGCGCAGCAAGGCGCGCGGCGAGGCCGTGCTGCTGGGCTCGGGGCTGGATGTGAGCATGCTGCGGCCCAGCGTGATTTTCGGGGCCGAGGACAATTTCCTCAACACCTTTGCCAGGCTGCAGCAGATATTTCCGGTCATCCCGCTGGCAGCCAGCCAGGCACGCTTTCAGCCCGTGTGGGTTGAAGATGTGGCCAGCGCGCTGGTGAAATGCATCGAGGACAAAAGCACCATCGGCCAGACCTATGAAGCCTGCGGGCCCGAGGTTTTTACCCTGAAGCAGCTGGTGCAGCTTGCGGGCCGCTACAGCGGCGTCAATAACGGCGACGGCAGGCCCGTCATCGGCCTGCCCGCTGCGCTGGCCCGCCTGCAGGCCTGGCTGATGGAGCTTGCCCCCGGCGAACCCCTGATGAGCCGCGACAACCTCGATGCCATGAAAACCGACAACGTCGCCAGCGGCAAACTGCCCGGGCTGGCCGCACTTGGCATCACCGCATCGGCGCTGGGTGCGATTGCACCGTACTACCTGGGTGCACAGGGTTTGCGCAGCGGCCTGATGGGCAAACGCAAGACGGCTGGGCGCTTTTAAATAGGGCACTCATCAATCCGGCAGTTCTTTTGCATCAATGGATTTTGCAAACCGCACTAGCATGGGAGACAGGTTTTTACCCACTGTTTCACAGGAACGCATGCCATGCTAAAGCTCTATATCGGCAATAAAAACTACTCCTCCTGGTCCATGCGGCCATGGGTGCTGCTCAAGCAGGCCGGTATTGGGTTCGAGGAAGTCATGGTGCGTTTCGGCGCCGACCCGTTCTCCGCCAATTCCAGTTTCAAGCAGGCCGTCCTGGCGGTGAGCCCCGGGGGCAGGGTGCCCGTGCTGGTGGACGACGGCTTCGCGGTCTGGGACACACTGGCCATCGCCGAGTACTTGGCCGAAAAATTCCCAGAGAAAAAACTTTGGCCTCAGGATGCGCGGGCGCGCGCCCGCGCGCGCAGCGTCTGCGCCGAAATGCACTCCGGCTTTGGCGCCTTGCGCGGCGCCTGCCCGATGAATATCGAAGCCTCGCTGCCCGAGACAGGGGCCATCGTCTGGCGCGACCAGCCGGCCGTGCGCAACGACGTGCAACGCATCGTGACCATGTGGACCGAACTGCTGGAACAGCACAAGGGCCCCCTGCTTTTTGGCGAGTTCACTATTGCCGATGCCTATTTCGCACCGGTCTGCATGCGCCTGAAAACCTATGGCCTGTCAGTGCCGGGCCATATCACCGATTACGTGAGCCGCGTCTGTGCCCTGCCCGGCGTGAAGGCCTGGATAGAGGACAGCCTGGCCGAGAAGGACTTCGTCGATGCGGATGAGCCTTATCGCATGGCACGGTAGTGGCCGCCATGACCGCACGCCGATGGGGCGCTGTCATGAGCGCCATGGTGACGCCGTTTGACGCGGCTGGCGCACTCGACCTGGACGCAGCGCAACGGCTGGCACGCTGGCTGGCCGACCACGGCAATGACGGACTGGTCGTGTCCGCCACCACCGGTGAAGCGTCCACATTGAGCGATGGCGAACGCTGCGACCTGCTGCGGGCAGTCAGTGAAGCCGTCACTATCCCGGTGCTGGCCGGCATGGGCAGCAACGACACCGCCCACAGCATCACACTGACGCGCCAGGCCCAGGCACTGGGTGCGGCGGGCGTGCTGCTGGTCAGCCCCTACTACAACCGCCCGCCGCAGGCCGGCATCGAGGCCCACTTCCGCGCCGTGGCTGCAGCTACACAACTGCCGGTGATGCTGTACGACGTACCGGTACGCACCGGGCGCCGCATCAGCCACGAGGTGCTGGTGCGCCTGCTCAGCGAGGTGCCCAACATCGTCGCGCTCAAGGACGCCACCGGCGACCCGCCGGCAGCGGCCGCGCTGCTGGCAGACGCTGGGCCGTTTGAGCTGTATTCAGGCGACGACAGCTATACCCTGCCGCTGCTGGCAGTGGGCGCTGTCGGCGTCGTGGGAACCACTACCCACTGGGCCGGTGCCGAGTTCCAGGCCATGATCGCCGCCTTTGGACGCGGCGATGTGCAGTTGGCCCGGGAGATCAACCAGCGCCTGTTGCCGTCCCTGCGTTTTGTCAGCACCGAAGACACGGTCTACTCCATGTCCATCAAGGCCATGTTGCGGACACTGGGACTGGATGTCGGCGAGTGCCGTTTGCCATTACCCGCAGCGCCGGCCGGAACGCAAGAGCTGGCCCGGCAGGTGTGGGCCGGCCTGAAAAACACCGGCGCATAAAGGCTGCGGTTTGCCCGCTTGTTGAGGCGCGGCCCCTGCAGGCCCCTACACTTGGGGCATGCAGATTTTTATGGTCGGTGGTGCAGTTCGAGATGCCTTGCTGGGCTTGCCTGTGCAGGACCATGACTGGGTCGTGGTCGGCAGCACGCCCGAAGAACTGGTGGCCCTCGGCTACCTGCCTGTTGGCAAGGATTTCCCGGTTTTCCTGCACCCCGATACCCGCGAGGAATACGCGCTGGCGCGCACCGAACGCAAGACCGCACGCGGCTACCACGGCTTTGAGGTCCACGCGGCGCCGGATGTCACGCTGGAGCAGGACCTGGCGCGGCGCGACCTCACTATCAATTCAATAGCTGCCCGCGCGCATACATCGGGGGCCACAAGCACATTTGATGCTGATTTAACGGCCCTGACCGACCCCTACGGCGGGCAAAGGGACCTGCAGGCCAGGGTTTTGCGCCATGTGACGGATTCCTTCCGCGAAGACCCGGTGCGCATACTGCGGCTGGCGCGTTTTGCCGCGCGTTTTTCCGACTTCAGCGTGGCGCCCGAAACCATGCAGCTGATGAAAGACATGGTGGCCGACGGCGAAGTCGATGCACTGGTGGCCGAACGTGTCTGGCAGGAACTTGCCCGCGGCCTGATGGAGGACAAACCGTCCCGCATGTTTGAGGTGCTGCGTGAATGCGGTGCGCTGCAAAAACTGCTGCCCGAGGTAAACAGACTCTGGGGCGTTCCGCAGCGCGCCGAATACCACCCCGAAATAGATACCGGCATTCACCTGATGATGGTGCTGGACATGGCTGCCCGGCTGGGTGCACCGCTACCTGTGCGTTTTGCCTGCCTGACGCACGACCTTGGCAAGGGCACCACGCCGGCAGATCTATTACCCCGCCACATAGGCCATGAAGAGCGCAGCGCCAGGCTGCTCAAGGGCGTTTGCGAGCGCCTGCGTGTGCCGGTTGAATGCAGGGAAATCGCCGACGTGGTGGCGCGCGAACACGGCAACATTCACCGCAGCAGCGAGTTTGGCGCGGCCGCACTGGTGCGCCTGCTGGAGCGCTGTGATGCATTTCGCAAGCCGCAGCGTTTTGCCGATGTGTTGCTGGCCTGCGAATGTGATGCACGTGGCCGGCTGGGGCTGCAGGACTCGGCCTACCCGCAGCGCCCGCGCCTGCTGGCTGTTCTGACTGCGGCGCAGTCCGTGGTGACGCACCTGATTGCCGAACAGGCGCAGGCGGACGGCCATGACGGCAAAAAAATCGGTGAACTCATACATGCGGCGCGGGTGTCTGCCGTTGCGGCGCAAATGGCCACGCACCCCTGATGTAAAGGAAAACAGGCGAAACCAGCCTACAGCCAAACCACCGGGCTGTTGATAAGCTGAATGGCGATGCAGATTGACCCTTCCGCCCCCTCGCCTTCCCCACTTTTGACACCCGGCAGCCTTGCCGCGTCCGGCCCGGTTTTGCCGGCTGTCACGCAACAGACGGCGCTGTTCCTGGACTTCGACGGCACGCTGGCCGAGATAGCCTCGCAACCCGAGCTGGTCCAGGTGCCCAAAAACCTGGTGGAGACCTTGCGCCACCTTGCAGGCAGGCTGGACGGCGCGCTGGCCATCGTATCGGGCCGGCGCCTGGCAGACCTGGACGGTTTTTTGGCGCCTTTGCTGCTGCCCGCCGCGGCAGAGCATGGCGCGGTGCAACGCCTTTCAAAGGACCGCACGCTGCACTTTGCGAAACCCGACCTGCATGACATGGCGCGTGTCGCCCTGGCGCTGGCCGCGCAGCATGCAGGCCTTCACGTGGAAATAAAGTCGGCGGCGATTGCCCTGCATTACCGCCACGCGCCAGGGCTTGAAACCCTTTGCCTGGAAGCCATGGCCGAGGCCGTCAAACGCACACCGGGCGTGGACCTGATGCAGGGCAAGTGTGTTGTCGAGATCAAGCCGGCAGGCGTCAGCAAGGGCACGGCCATCCAGTCCTTTATGTCCCAACCGCCGTTTGCCGGCCGGGTGCCGGTGTTTGCGGGCGATGACACAACGGATGAAGCCGGTTTTACTGCCGTGCAGGCCATGGGCGGCCAGGGCATCAAGGTAGGCGCGGGCGACAGCCTGGCCGAACACCGCTGCGCCAGCCCGGCAAGGCTTCGCCAATGGTTGCAATCCGCATTTGAAGAAAGGACAGGCGCATGAGCAGCAGTGATCCGACAGGCCATTTCGGGCCTCCCGCAGAACCATCACTGGCGCTGGGGGTGATAGGCAACTGCGCCTTCAGTGCCCTGGTGGACCAGCGCGCCCGCATTGTCTGGTGTTGCCTGCCGCGTTTTGACGGCGACCCGGTTTTTAATGCCCTGTTGGAGCCCGGCGACAAGCAAGGCTCCAGTCCAGGTGCGTTTGCCATTGAGATTGAGGACTTCCACGAAGCAAAGCAATGGTACGAGCCGAACACGGCCGTGCTGCGCACCCAGCTGTTCGACAAGGCCGGCCAGGGTGTGGAGATCACCGATTTTGCGCCGCGCTTTTACAGCCGCTCGCGTTACTTCAGGCCGATCACTCTGGTACGGCGCATTCGCCCCATCAACGGCGCGCCGCGCATACGCGTGCTGCTGGACGTGCGCTTTGACTGGGGCCGGCGCGAGCCGCTGATCACCCAGGGCAGCAACCATGTGCGTTATGTAGGCGATGCCCTGACGCTGCGGCTCAATACCGACGCGCCCATTTCACACTTGCTGGCGCGCCAGCCGTTTGTACTGACCCGCGAACACAATTTTTTGCTGGGCGCGGACGAGTCGCTCAGCGAGGGCATTGCCGACACCGCACGCCTGTTCGAGCAGGAAACCATTTCCTACTGGCGCAGATGGAGCCAGCGCCTGCACATCCCTCTGCAATGGCAGGAGGCGGTGATTCGCGCCGCCATCACGCTCAAGCTGTCGCTGTTTGAAGACACCGGCGCCATCGTCGCGGCCATGACCACCAGCATTCCCGAAGCCCCGGGCAGCCAGCGCAACTGGGACTACCGCTACTGCTGGCTGCGCGATGCATTTTTTGTGGTGCGCGCGCTCAACAGCCTGTCCGAGGTCGGCACCATGGAGGACTACCTGCGCTGGCTCAGCAATGTGGTGCTGCAGGCCAGGGGCAGCCATATCCAGCCGCTCTACGGCATAGGGCTGGAGCGCGAGCTGCCAGAATCCACCCTGGACCACCTGTCCGGTTACCGCGGCATGGGCCCGGTGCGGGTCGGCAACCAGGCGCAGGAGCATTTCCAGCACGACGTTTACGGCAATGTGGTGCTGGGCGCGGCGCAGGCTTTTCACGACCACAGGTTGCTGCACCGCGCGAGCCACGCCGAATTCAAACAGCTTGAGACAGTCGGCGAACAGGCCGTGCTGGCTTACGACCAGCCGGACGCCGGCATGTGGGAGTTGCGCACCCGCGCGCGGGTGCATACCTCGTCGGCGCTGATGTGCTGGGCCGCCTGCGACCGGCTGGCCAAGATCGCCGTGGTGCTGAACGAACCGCACCGCGCCGCCTACTGGCAGGGCCATGCCGATGTCATGCAGGAGCGCATACTGCGCGAGTCGTGGAACGAGGAGCGGCAAGCCTTTGCCGAAAGTTTTGGCGGGCGCAACCTGGATGCCAGCGTGCTGCTGATGATCGAAGTCGGTTTCATAGCCGCCAAAGACCCGCGTTTTATCGCTACCGTTGATGCGCTCGAAAAACACCTGTGCGACGGCCCCTACATGCGGCGTTATGAAGCGCCGGACGACTTCGGCAAGCCCGAGACCGCATTCAACATCTGCACCTTCTGGCGCATAGACGCGCTGGCCCGTATCGGCCGCAAACAGCAGGCACTCGAGATTTTTGAGGCCATGCTGGCTGCGCGCAACCACGTAGGCCTGCTGTCTGAAGACACGCACCCGGTCACGGGCGAGATGTGGGGCAATTTTCCGCAGACCTATTCCATGGTCGGCATCATCAACGCCGCGGTACGTTTGTCCGCCCCTTGGGATTCGCAGATATGAGGATAGTCGTCAATTTTTCACTCCCGTTCGGGCTGAGCTTGTCGAAGCCTGTCCCGGGCCTGCCTCAAGCCCTTCGACAGGCTCAGGGTGAACGGTCGGGTCAATGACAAAGGAAAGATGCTCATGAGCCGACTGGTTGTTGTTTCAAACCGGGTCGCCGATCCACGCAAGGCTGCGGCGGCCGGCGGCCTGGCTGTGGCGCTGGGCGACGCACTGTCCGTCAGGGGCGGCCTGTGGTTTGGCTGGAGTGGAACGGTTGTCGAAGGCGGCACGCCTGGCGAGGGCGAGATGCACAGCCAGCAGGCCGGCAATGTCACCCTGACCACAGTGGACCTGTGCCGCGAGGACCACGACAGTTATTACCTCGGTTACAGCAACGGCGTGCTCTGGCCGGTGTTTCACTACCGGCTGGACCTGGCTGACTTTGACGCCGGTTTCATCGGCGGCTACCGGCGCGTTAACCAGATGCTGGCGCACAAGCTGATGCCGCAGCTATTACCCGACGACATCATCTGGGTGCATGACTACCACCTGATACCGATGGCGGCCGAATTGCGCGCCATGGGGTGCAAAAACCGCATAGGTTTTTTCCTGCACATTCCGCTGCCGCCGCCACTGATACTGGCCGCCATCCCGCAGCACGAATGGCTGGTCCGTGCGCTGTTTTCCTACGATGTGGTGGGCTTTCAGAGCGAGGCGGACGTGGCCCATTTCTCGCGTTATGTGGGGCAGGAAGTCGGCGCCGAGGCACTGGACCAGCACCAGTTCCGCGCCTTCGGCCGCACCGTGCATGCCCAGGCTTTCCCTATCGGCATTGATGTCGATGAATTCGCGGCCCTGACGCATGGCAAGGAAGCCCGCGACATGTTCGAGAGCATGAAAGAAGAGTATTCACGCCGCCGCCTGCTGCTGGGTGTGGAACGGCTGGATTACTCCAAGGGCCTGCCGCAGCGCCTGCGCACCTTCCAGAAACTGCTGCAGAAGTATCCGGAAAACCTCAACAGCGCGACCCTGATCCAGATCGCCTCGCCCAGCCGCGAAGCCCTGGACACTTACTCCGGCCTGCGCCAGGAACTCGAAAGCCTGTGCGGCTCCATCAACGGCGACTTCGGCGAGCTGGACTGGATGCCGGTGCGTTACATCCACCGCAACGTCGCGCGCAAACGCCTGCCCGGGCTGTACCGGGTGGCCAGGGTCGCCCTGGTCACACCGCTGCGCGACGGCATGAACCTGGTGGCCAAGGAATTTATTGCCGCGCAGGACCCGGCAGACCCGGGTGTGCTGGTGCTGTCGCGTTTTGCAGGAGCAGCCGAGCAGCTCAAGGAAGCGCTGCTGGTCAATCCCTACGACACCGATGGCACGGCCGACAGCATCCAGCGGGCGCTGCAGATGCCCCTGCCCGAACGCCAGGCCCGGCACCAGAAACTGCTGGCCAGCATTCGCAGCCAGGACGTGCACTGGTGGCGCAAAACTTTTCTGGATGCACTCACTGGTGTCGATACCAGCGACCACCGCCGCTAACGACCTGGCGGCACTGGTCAGGCCACAAGGGCCAACGCTGCGTAATCACCCACCTTGTCCGCGAGGCCGGCCGGCACCAGCGTGACACCCTGGGTCAAGGCGGCCAGCCTGCCGTCCAGCTGTGCCTGGAGACGCGGCAGCAGATAGTCGCGATGGCGCCAGAACACACCACCGCCCAGGCTGATGCACTGCAGGTCCAGTGTCACCACCAGGTTGTACAGGGCCCGGCCCATGATCCGGCACAACTCATCAACAATGGCTACAGCGCCCTTTTCATGAGCGCAGGCAGCTATCAATAAAGTAGCAGTATCCGGATACCCCTGAGCAGAAAATCGCCGTGCAATGGCATTGCCGGCGACCAGCGCTTCCAGGTCGCCGATATTGCCGCAGCCGCAGAGGGCGTCGTTGTTGTCGCTGACAAACATGTGGCCCGCATGGCCGGCATTGCCGTGCTTGCCGCGCAGCACACGGCCGTCCACACACAGGCCCACGCCTATGCCTGTGCTCCAGGTCACATAGGCACAGTGCTCAAAGCCCTGCAGGGCGCCCCAGCGGCGTTCTGCCTCCAGTGCGGCTATGCCGTCGTTTTCAATACGCAGCTCGCTGAACCGGCCACGCAGCGGCGCCTCCAGCAAGGCCGTTTTCCAGTCATTGGGCAGGCCGCGCGCCGGACCGGCAATGCCGCCGCAGATATTCGGGGCAGCCAGTTCCAGCAGGCCATCGCGCAACGCGAACGGGCCACAGGACGAGACACCGGCGCACCGCACCGCGCCGGGCGCCACACCGGCTTCAATGCAGGCCGCATCCACCATGCGCAGCACCTGCAGCGCCAGTGCGTCGTTGCTGCCGGTAATGACCGTGGGTTCGCTGCGCCGCGCCAGCAGTTCCAGGCCGGCGCCGCTGCTCAGGCTGACGGCCACCTTGGTGCCGCCTATGTCGATGCAGGCCTTCATCGCTTGGTCTCTTTCAGGTTGCGCAGAAGCAGCGGGGTCATGGCGCCAGTTTAGGCCACCCCGCATTGTCATGGGCCGGTCACGTGCGGCTGCTAACGTTCCGGACCAGAAACATGCACAACAGGATCCCATGCATTGCGGCATCACCGCAGCGCAAGCGGCACCGGAGGCGACAAAGTTTTTTCAACATTCAAACCACCGGAATAAAACCATGACCCGCACACGCAAACACACCCCCTGGCGCCGACTGGGCGCAGCCCTGTCCCTCGCCATGCTGGGTGCCTGCGCCCCCAGCTTCGCACAGGCCCCGGCGGCCATCGACAACAGCGCGCTGGCGCAACCCGCCTTTCGCGCGCACACGGCGACCTACGGCCTGGTCTACCGCCTGCCCAAGGACGTGATGGATGTGATGGAAGCGAAGATCACCACGCCGCTGCAACAACACCTGGTGCGCCTGAACCTGGGCGCCGAAGCCCAGACCTTCAACCTGCCGCACGTCACGGTGGTGCATATCCACAGCGCCGACCCGAGCACGCCGCAAAAGATGCTGAAGGCACTGCCCGCATTGCCGCCTGTGCTCGATGGCGTGGTGCTGAAGAACTTCTACACCACCGAGGCCGCCAAGGACGCCGGCCATCCCTGGTGGCTGGACCTGGGCATCGTCAAGACCGGCAAGGCCTATGAGGACATGATGAGCTTCAACACCCGTGCCACGGCTGCTTTCGCGCCGCTGCGCGATGGCCCGCTGCCGCGCGTGACAGGCCCGGTCTTCGCCAAAATGGGTGATGCAGGCAAGGACCTGGTACGCACCGTTGGCGTGAGCGGCGTCAACGTGATGAAGGACGGCAAGGAGCTGCGCTCGCACAACCCGCACAACACGCTGGTCTACAGCATGGCCCGCTTCACGCCGCAGGTGCAGGCCGACATGAACCAGGTTGCAGCGGAATTCAACAAGGTGCTGCCCGATGGCATGACGACCTCGTTCCAGAACGTGTCCATCGTCGAGCTGGCCTTCTCGGGCAATGTGCTGCGCGAGTTTTACCGCATCAACCTGGCCGACGGTTCCGCCGTTGACGTGTCTACCGGCCAGAAGGTGCGCTGAGCATCTCCTGCCCGTCCACCATCAGACCAGCTTGCTGAGCAGGCTGGCCACCAGGCTCAGGATGATGGTGGTGGTCAGCGGGACAAACCACTCGCGGCCGAACAACCTGAAGCGCAGGTCGCCCGGCAGCTTGCCGAACCCCAGCTTGTTGAGCAGCGGCGTGAACCAGCTGATAAACATCAGGGCCAGGAAGATGACGATCATCCAGCGGATCATTCGCCGGCCCTCATGCAAAGCGCATCGCACGCCGTGAAATGCGTGGGGGCCGTCATAAAGTGTGCGTCCTGTCGCCCTGCGCGAAACCCAGGGCCTGCCAGCCGCCATAAGGCGTTCCCGGCGAATCAACCACAAACCCGATCACCTTGAAAAGCTCGCCCATCTCGTGCTCGTTGACCAGCTTTTGCAACATCACGCGCTCGGGCAGGCTGGCATTTTCAAGCCCGTCCAGCAGGCCGCAGTTGAGCAGGAAACGGCCCTGCCCGGTATAACCCAGCACCTGCAGGCCGGCCTCCTGCCCGGCCAGTGCAATGCCTGTGAAGTTGACATGCGCCGTGATGTCCTTGCTGCCCACATCCGCCAGCGCATCGGTGTCTGCAAGGTGGTCGCGGTGGCACATCAGCGTACCCATGCTGCGCTGCGGATGGTAGTACTCATGCTCGGGGAAACCGTAGTCGACCAGGAACACCGCACCGGACACCAGCCGATCGGCCAGCGTGCGGATAAAACCCTCGGCCTGCGGGTGGATCTCGGTGACGTAATCATGCGGGCCTTCGACCTCAAACGGCGGTCGCAGGTCGGTCTGCCTGTCCGCATGGACAAAGCTGCCTTCATGGAGAGCCACGCCGCGTTCATGCCAGACACCACCCAGGCGTGCCAGCAACTTCACCGGCATGGCGTCCAGCACTTCGTTGCCCACCACCACGCCGCTCATTTGCGCCGGTAGTTCCGTCAGCCACCGCACCTTGCCCGCAAAAGCCTGCAGGCGCTCGTGCTGGCGCTGGCGCAGGCTGCCCGACAAATCGACGATGGTGTAGCGCTCAAGCTGCGGCAAGGCCTCCAGCAGTTGCTGGGCCAGCGCCCCCGAACCGGCGCCGAACTCCCACAGCTCATGGGTGCCGGTCGCTTCCAGCGCCTGTGCCAACTGGCGGGCCAGGGCCTGGCCAAACCGCGGCGACAGCTCGGGTGCGGTGACAAAATCACTGCCGCCACCCTTGACGCCGGCCGGCATCAGGCCAAATTTGCGCGAATCGTTGGCGTAATAACCCCAGCCCGGCGTGTACAGGGCCATTTCCATGAAACGGTCAAAGCCCATCCAGCCGCCGGCGGCGGCAATAGCCTCGCTCAGGTGTAACTGGAGGGGGGTCGTTAAACTAGGGGGTCTCGTCATGGCTTTCGTGGGCTGGGCATACAGCCTGGATTGTCCATGATCGCACTTCCCACGCCACCTTACGCATGCAGCAAACACCGCCGTCCCCTGTTGTTCTCGTCACCGGCGCCGCCAAGCGGCTGGGCCGCGAGATCGCGCTGGCGCTCGCGTCAAGCGGCTGGCGCGTGGCCGTGCACTACCGAGAATCGGAAGCGGACGCTACCAAAACAATAGCTGACTGCGCTCATATATCGGGAGCCTCGGCCGGTTTTTCCTGTAATTTGAGCGATGAAGGTGCCGTGCGGGCATTGCTGCCGCAGGTGATTGCCGAATTCGGCCAGGTTGACGCCGTTGTCAACAACGCCTCCACCTTTGAACACGACAGCGCCGCCAGCTTCGGTTTTGCCGCCCTGGACAAACACCTTCGCAGCAACACCGGCGCACCCATACTGCTGGCCCAGGCCCTGCATGAGCATGTCAGCGCCCGCAACGCCAGCGGCGTGGTCGTCAACCTGCTGGACCAGAAGCTCTGGAACCAGAACCCCGATTTTTTCAGTTACACACTGTCCAAGGCCGCGCTGGAAGCCGCCAACACCATGCTGGCCATCGCACTGGCACCCCAGGTGCGGGTAGTCGGCGTGGCGCCCGGCCTGACCCTGACCAGCCATATGCTGAGCCCGGAGAAGTTCGAGGCGTTGCACAAACTCTCGCCGCTGGGCCGCTCGTCCACCCCCGCCGACGTGGCCGCCACGGTGCGGTTTGCGCTGGAGAACCAGTCCATCACCGGCACCACGCTGCTGGTCGACGGCGGGCAGCACCTGATGAAATTCGAGCGCGATTTTTCGCTCATGCAGCCCGGCCAGGCTTGAGCGCGCCGGAACTTTTTGACTGACACCATGTTCAATACCCGAGGCACCCAGATTTTGACGCTCACCGGTTTGCGTTTTGACGCCAACCTGGGCATCCTGGACCATGAAAAAACCGCACCGCAGCCCATCCAGGTCGATGCCGAACTGAACCTGGGCACGCAGCCGCTGCTGCCCAGCGACGACGACATCAACCGTGTGCTGGACTACCGCAAGGTGCGCCAGATCATCATCAACGAGTGCACGGCCGAGCATGTCAACCTGCTGGAAAGCCTGATCGGCAAGCTGGCGCACCGGCTGATGCTGCTGCCGGGCGTGCTGGGCGTGCGCGTGAAGATTGCAAAACTTGAAATTTTTGACGACTGCGAAGTGGCGATTCGGGTCGAGACAGGACAGTGGTAGACATGAGTGCTCAATGGATAGATGACAAACTGGAGAGCTCTGCACGCGTGCAGAACTCGATGAAGATAGAGCGCGAGGACCACAAGCTTGAAAAGCGTTTGTGCCGCGAAGTCGGCCGCGCGATTGTCGACTTCAACATGATTGAAGAAGGCGACAAGGTCATGGTCTGCGTCTCGGGCGGCAAGGACAGCTACGCCATGCTGGACATCCTGCTCAAGCTGCAAAAACGCGCGCCCATCAATTTCGAGCTGGTGGCGGTCAACCTGGACCAGAAACAGCCCGGCTTTCCCGAGCACGTCCTGCCCGAGTATTTAAGCAAGCTCGGTGTGCCCTTTCATATCGAAAACCAGGACACCTACAGCATCGTCACCCGCGTGATTCCCGAGGGCAAGACGCTTTGCTCGCTGTGCTCACGCCTGCGCCGCGGCATCCTCTACCGCGTGGCGGGCGAGCTGGGCTGCACCAAGGTTGCGCTGGGCCATCACCGCGACGACATGCTGCAGACGTTTTTCCTCAACATGTTTTTTGCCGCCAAGCTCAAGGGCATGCCGCCCAAGCTGGTGAGCGACGACGGCAAGAACATCGTGATCCGGCCCATGGCCTATGTTGCCGAAAAAGACCTGACGCGCTGGGCGCAGGTGCGTGACTTTCCCATCATCCCCTGCACGCTCTGCGGCAGCCAGGAAAACCTGCAGCGCAAGCAGGTCGGCAACATGCTGCGCGAGTGGGAGAAAAAACACCCGGGCCGGCTGGAGAACATGTTCTCCGCCCTGCAGAACATCGTGCCCTCGCACCTGATGGATAACAAACGCCACGACTTCAAAGGCATCAAGGCCACCGGTGTTGCCGACGCCGATGGCGACAAGGCTTTTGATGCGGAAGATTTCACTGAGCCGTCAATCCCTGGCCTGTCGGTGATTGCACTGAAGCCCCGCTAGTACTGCAACCTGGAAGTAGCGAAACAAAATGAAAACGATGGATTCGCGCTCAGGGCAAGGCGCAAGCCGCAGTGAAGGCCGTGCGCCTTCACAAGGGTTGCAACGCCGCCATGGGTGCGAAGACGCGTTTTCATGTTTCGATATTTTCGGGTTGCAGTACTAACCAGCCGAACAAGCCGGAGGCATCCATGAAACAGCCGCTAAAAACCATCTTCTTTTTAGCCTTTGTCAGCCTGGTGCTGACCGGCTGCTCAGGCATGCGTGTCGTTGACAGCGACGTCACCGCATTCACGGCCTGGACCTCCGCGCCGCCAGTGCCGGGCACGCCTTACCGTTTTGAACGCCTGCCCTCGCAGCAATCGGGCAACGCCCAGCAAGAGCGGCTGGAAAGCATAGCCAGCACCAGCCTGGCCAAGGTCGGTTTGGTGCTTGACCCGGCCAAGGCACGCTTCAGCGTGCAGATCAGTTTCAACACCCAGTACCTTGAGCGTTTTCCCGACGACGGTTTTCTGCTGGGCGGCCCCGGCGTGTTTATCGGTGCAGGCACCGGCGGCGGTGCCTTCGGTTTTGGCTTTCCGATGCGCTTTGGCGAACCCTACTACAAACGCGACCTGACCTTGCTGGTGCGCGAGCTGTCAACCCAGAAGGTGGTATTTGAAACCCGCGCCTTCCACGACGGCATTTGGGGCGACACCCTGGCCGTGCTGCCGGCCATGCTGGATGCCGCGCTGCTGGGTTTCCCCCAGCCGCCACCGGGAACACGGCGCATCAATGTTGAAATCCCGCGCTAACTGAACGCACGATATGACCATTTTTCAACAACTGAAATGGAGAGACAAAAGCGCAAACGCAGCGACCCAATTTTCCGACGGGCCGCCCCTAGGAAAATTAGCCCCCTCGGGGGGCAGCGTAGTACGCGAAGCGACAAGCGTGGGGGCAGCATTTTGACTGAACCAACGCGTATCATCGCCATCCGCCATGGTGAAACCGCCTGGAACGTGGACACCCGCATACAGGGCCATCTCGACATCCCGCTCAGCGCGACCGGCCGCAGGCAGGCCGACCGGCTGGGCGAGGCCTTGAAAGACGAGCCCATCAGGGCCATTTATGCCAGCGACCTCACGCGGGCCTGGGAAACCGCTCAATACGTGGCCCGTGCCTGCGGCATTGAGGTCACAAAGGAAGAAGGCTTGCGCGAGCGCGGCTTTGGCGACTTCGAAGGAAAAACTTTTGCCGAAATTGCGGAGCTGCTGCCCGAGCAATCGCAGCGCTGGCGCAAACGCGACCCGGAGTTTGCCCCGGCCGGTGGTGAATCACTGCTGGCGTTGCGCAGCCGGGTTGTCGGCGCGGCGGAACGGCTGGCCGCGCAGCATCCGGGCGAGCTGATTGCCATGGTCGGCCACGGCGGCGTGATGGACGTGCTCTACCGTGCGGCCACCCGGCTCGACATCCAGGCGCCGCGTACCTGGGCGCTGGGCAACGCGGCCATCAACCGCCTGCTCTGGACGCCCGAAGGTTTTACGCTGGTGGGCTGGGCGGATACGCAGCACCTGGATGACGACGCGCTGGACGAAACCAACGGCTGACGGCCACCGCCCCACAAGCGGATGAACGCGATGGACGCCCCACAAGACCTGATTGGCCGACCCGTCAATGCCATTGACACACCGGCACTGGTGGTGGACCTGGACGCGATGGACCGAAACCTGGCCACCATGGCCAGATTTGCGCAGCGGCACAAGGTCAGGCTGAGGCCGCACGCCAAAATGCACAAAAGCGCCGAGCTCGCCAAACTGCAGATGGCGGCCGGTGCGGTCGGCGTCTGCGTGCAAAAGACCTCCGAGGCTGAAGCCATGGTCGCCGGCGGCGTCTACAACGTCTTCATCAGCAATGAAGTGATCTCGCCGTTCAAGCTGGCACGCGTTGCTGCACTGACGCGGGCGGTCTTGCCCCATGAGGGGAAAATCGCCATCTGCGTGGACAGCATCGAGGGCATACGCCGCCTGGCCACCAGCATGAACGAGGCCCGTGTCGCCAGCGGCGTGGCCACGGCGATTGATGTTTTTATTGAAATCAACGTCGGTCAGAAGCGCTGCGGCGTCGAGCCGGGCACAGCTGCCGTGGCGCTGGCGCTGGAAATCCGCAAACACCCGGCGCTGAACTTTGCCGGCCTGCAGGCCTACCACGGCAAGGCGCAACACCTGCGCAGCCCGGCGGAACGGCGGGAAGCCATCACCGGCGCAATCAAGGCTGCGGCATTGACCCGCCAGCTGATTGAGGCCGAAGGCGTTTCGGTGGGACTGGTCACGGGTTCGGGTACCGGCACGGCAGCACTGGAGGGCGCCAGCGGGGTCTATGGCGAGTTGCAGGCCGGCTCCTACCTGTTCATGGACGCGGACTATGCAGCCAACCAGCTGGACCCGGCGCAGCCGCGGTTTGAGCATGCGCTGTTTGTGAAAACCCAGGTCATCAGCACCCACACGACCGGCGACCCTTATGTGGTCTGCGATGCCGGCCACAAAAGCCACGCGATTGACTCGGGCCTGCCCAAAGTCCACGCCTTCAGCAGCCGCAGCAAGCTTGAGTACTTCAATGGCGGTGATGAACACGGCATCCTCAGGCCTACAGCCGGCAGCACCCGTCTGCCCACCCTGGGCAGCCTGTTATGGCTGATTCCCGGTCACTGCGACCCGACCGTCAACCTGCACGACATGATGATTGGCGTGCGCGGCGGCCTGCTTAAAGGGGTGGTTGAGCGCGTCATCAGGGTTGATGCCAGAGGCGCACTGACCTGAGGCGCGCCAGAATCCGGAGATGACATCCAGCCAGATCATCGTCCTTGCCACCCCGGTTTTCCTGCTGCTGATCGCGATTGAATTCGCCTGGGGTTATCTCAAGGGCCGCAACACATACCGCCTGAACGATGCCGTCAACAGCCTCAGCCTGGGCATGCTGAACCAGCTCAGCGCGGTGTTCACGCGGCTGCTGCGGACCGGCATCTACACCGCGATTTATTCCTCGGTGGCATTGTTTCCCGACATCGAGTTCTGGAACCACTGGTACGGCTGGCTGCTGGCGCTGGTGTTTTACGACTTTTGTTATTACTGGCTGCACCGCGCCGGCCACGAAAGCGCGGTGTTCTGGGCGGCCCACGTGGTGCACCACCAAAGCCAGGACTACAACCTCTCGACCGCCCTGCGGCAAACCAGCAGCGGCGCCCTGCTCGGCTGGATTTTTTACATCCCCATGGCCGTGGCCGGCGTGCCGCCGCTGCTGTTTGGCATCGTCACGCTGATAGACCTGCTTTACCAGTTCTGGGTCCACACCGACCATGTGCGCAAGCTGGGCTGGTTTGACCGCTGGTTCTGCTCGCCGTCCAACCACCGCGTGCACCACGCGGTCAACGACCGCTACCTGGACCGCAACTACGGCGGCATTTTGATCATCTGGGACCGTCTGTTCGGCAGTTTCAGGGAAGAGGACGAAAAGTGTGTCTACGGCACACGCAGCCCGCTCAACAGCTGGGACCCGCTCTGGGCCAATGCCGAGGTGTACTGGAGCCTGCTCAAAGACAGCTGGCATGCCAAAAACTGGGCCGACAAATGTCGCGTCTGGGTCAAGCGGCCGGGCTGGCGGCCGGCCGACGTGGCGGCGCGGTTTCCCAAGCCGCCTTTTGACATCACCCAACTGGAAGTTTTTCACCCGCCCCTGAGCCGCACCGTGCGGTGGTTTGGCGCCCTGCAGTTTGGGCTGCTGTTGCTCGGCGTGATCGCCTATCTCTGGCATGCCGAGGCCATGGCCCCGGAACCGCGCGCGGTCTGGCTGCTGGCCCTGATGGCCGGCTTGTGGAGCGTGGGTGGCCTGCTGCAGGGCCGGCTGAGCATGCTGCAGGTCTTGCTGATAGAGTCCGCCGCCCTGGCCACAGCCAGCGCGGCGCTGGGCCTGACCGGACTGCACCACGTGATGAAACCCCTGGCCCTTCTGATTGCTATTGTTTTGGTAGCTAGCCGCGCGCGTCCACCGGCGGCCAAAGGCCGATTTGATGCTTTTCTTCTGGCCGCGCTGGCCGCCAGCCTGGCCGGGGACGTGTTGCTGATGTTCCCCGCTTACTTCATCCCCGGACTGCTGGCATTTCTGGTCGCCCACCTGTTTTTCATCGCGTTGTTCCACCAGGGCGTGGCCTGGTTTCCCAGCCGCCGCATCCTGGGGCTCACGCTGGCCGCGGGCCTGGCCATGTACGCTTTTTTATGGCCCCACCTGAGCCCGGTGCTCAAGGGCGCGGTGGCAGCCTATGTGCTCGTGATCGCCCTGATGGCTGCGCAAACCATGGGCCGCGCGCTGGTCTTGCGCGACAAGGCCTCGATCACCGTCGCCATCGGTGCCGGCTTTTTCATGCTGAGTGACGCCTTGCTGGCAACCAATCGTTTTGTGCAGCCCCTGCCGCTGGCACAGCTGTGGGTGCTGGGCACCTATTACGTGGCGCAAATCCTGATCGCCAGCCACGCCCGGCCGGTAGTTCCGTCAGGACACAAACAGGTCTAAACCACCGTCCTGCCGGTTGGCAGGCACCGTCACGCCCAGGTGCCGATAGGCCGCCAGCGTGGCAATCCGACCGCGCGGCGTGCGCTGCAGATAGCCCTGCTGGATCAGGTAGGGCTCTATCACGTCCTCAATCGTGCCCGACTCTTCGCCGATGCTGGCCGCAATGTTGTCCAGCCCGACCGGGCCGCCGTCAAAACGGTGGATCACGGCTTCGAGCAGCTTGCGGTCCATCACGTCAAAACCCTGCGGGTCCACATCCAGCATGGCCAGTGCCTTGTTGGCAATGTCCATCGTGATATGACCCTTGCCCTTGACATCCGCATAGTCGCGCACGCGGCGCAGCAGGCGGTTGGCGATACGGGGGGTACCGCGCGAGCGGCGTGCGATTTCATGGCCGCCCTCTTCGTCCATGGGCACGTTGAGCAGGCCGGCACTGCGCCTGACGATGCGGGTCAGGTCCTCGGCGGTATAAAACTCCAGCCGCGCCACGATGCCAAAACGGTCACGCAGCGGATTCGTCAGCATGCCGGCCCGCGTGGTGGCGCCCACCAGCGTGAAGGGCTGCAAATCCAGCTTGATGCTGCGCGCTGCGGGGCCTTCGCCGATCATGATGTCGATCTGGTAGTCCTCAAGCGCGGGATAAAGGATTTCCTCGACCACCGGACTCAGGCGATGGATCTCGTCGATAAACAGGACGTCGTTTTTTTCCAGGTTGGTCAGCAATGCCGCCAGGTCCTTGGGTTTCTCCAGCACCGGGCCCGAAGTCTGGCGCAGGTTCACACCGAGTTCGTGCGCAATGATGTGGGAGAGCGTGGTTTTGCCGAGGCCGGGCGGGCCGAACAGCAGCACATGGTCGAGCGCCTCGCTGCGCTTTTTGGCGGCTCCTATAAAAATCTCAAGTTGCTCGCGTACCTTGGCCTGGCCGACGTACTCGTCAAACAGCTTGGGCCGCAGGGCACGTTCAATCGCTTCTTCGCCGGGCGACGCGGGCGCTGCCGACATCACCCGCTTGGCAGGCGGCACACCGGACATGTCGAAATCGTCGGTTTGAATACTCATTTCGCCAATGCCTTCAAGGCCAGCTTGATGCCATCACTCACGCCGATGTCTTTGGGCAAGGCTTTCAACGCCAGCGCCGCATCGCGATCGCTGTAGCCCAGCGCCACCAGCGCCTGCAGGATGTCGGACTGGCTGTCGCTGCTGACATTGACATGTATGCCCATGTCGGCGCCCAGCTTGCCCTTGAGCTCCAGCAAAAGGCGTTCGGCTGTCTTTTTGCCTATGCCGGGCACCTTGATGATGCGGCCGGCCTCCTGGGTGGTCACGGCCTGGGCCAGGTCTTCCACGCTCATGCCGCTGAGCACGCTGAGTGCGGTGCGCGGACCCACGCCGGAGATCTTGATGAGCTGGCGGAAAGCGGCACGTTCGGCGTGACTACCGAAGCCATAGAGGATTTGTGCATCTTCCCGCACCACAAAATGCGTCAGCAGGCTGACTTTCTCACCCAGGGCCGGCAGGTTGTAAAAAGTACTCATGGGCACCAGCACCTCGTAGCCGACGCCGTTACAGTCCACCAGGATTTCCGGAGGATTTTTTTCGGCCAGCTGGCCAGCTACTCTTCCAATCATTTTTTTCCTGCCATGGGCAAATCTTATCAGCCGGGTACAAGCCGGGAATTAGGCGGACAATCCGGGTTTGCGATTCACTTTTCAGGAAAACCCCCGCCTTGATTCTTCGCCACACTTTCATGCCGCCCAACAATACCCGCATGGGCCATTTGTGTGGCCCTATGGACGTGCATATCCGCACCATAGAAGCGGGGCTTGACGTCACGATCGCGCACCGCTTTGAGCAGTTCAAGATCGACGGCACCAAGGTGCGGGCCACCCAGGCACTGGAAGTGTTGCAGGCGCTGTATGAAATGGCGCAGCGGCCCATCGCCGAAGAAACCGTGCAGCTCATGCTGGCGGGCGACACCGCTTTGAGCCGGGCGCCGGACGGCAGCATGGCCTTGTCCACCCGGCGCGCCGACCTGCGCGCCCGCACCACCAACCAGGGCACCTACCTGGAGAACATCGCCACGCACGACATCACCTTCGGCATAGGCCCGGCCGGCACCGGTAAAACCTACCTGGCGGTGGCTTGCGCTGTCGACGCGCTGGAGCGTAGCGCGGTGCAACGCATTGTGCTGACACGCCCGGCGGTGGAAGCCGGCGAGCGGCTGGGCTTTTTGCCGGGCGACCTGAGCCAGAAGGTGGACCCCTACCTGCGCCCGCTCTACGACGCCCTGCATGAGCTGATGGGATTTGAGCGCGTCCAAAAAGCCTTTGAACGCCAGCAGATCGAAATTGCGCCGCTGGCCTTCATGCGCGGCCGCACCCTGAACCACTCCTTTGTCATCCTGGACGAGGCACAAAACACCACGCCCGAGCAAATGAAGATGTTCTTGACCCGCATTGGTTTTGGCAGCAAGGCCGTGGTGACGGGCGACGTCAGCCAGGTCGACTTGCCGCGCACGCAGCTCAGCGGCCTGGTGGATGCCGAGCGGGTGCTCAAACGCGTCAAGGGCATTGCCATCACCCGCCTGACCAGCTCGGATGTGGTCCGGCATCCGCTGGTGGCACGCATTGTGGATGCTTATGACAAGACGCAAAGCGGCCCCGCCGGTCTGGACGATCCGGTCGACGCTATCGAATCGATAGCTGGTCCCGCTCGTAAATCAAGCGCCAGGAGCAGAAATGGCTCTTAAAAACCTGCAACTGTCGCTGCAGTTCGGCAATTTGAAAGACGCCGCCCGGCACCGCGCAGCCCTGCCGCGCCACAGCGTGACACGCTGGATACGCCACGCGCTGGAGAACGACGCCGAGATCACCGTGCGTATCGTGGACGCCGAAGAAGGCCAGGCGCTGAACCGCGACTACCGGCAAAAAGATTACGCCACCAACGTGCTGACCTTTGACTACACACAAGAACCCGTCGTCACCGCCGACCTGGTGCTCTGCGCGCCTGTCGTGGCCAAAGAGGCCAAAGAAAACAAAAAAACCTTGCAAGCCCATTACGCGCATTTGCTGGTGCACGGCACCCTGCATGCGCAGGGCTACGATCACGAAACCAGCCAGCAGGATGCCGAAGAAATGGAAGCACTGGAGACCAGGGTGCTGGCGGGACTTGGTTTCAGGAACCCGTATTAAACGCAACCCATCACAAACCCAAAGGACAGAGGCCATGCACACGCACCACCAACACCTGTTCAAAACAGACCTGAGCAAGCTGCGCCCCACCCAGATCACGGTGGGCTATGCAGAGGTCCAGGAAAAACGTGGCCTGTGGAGCGGTATGGGCAAAACCCAGCGCAAGCAGTTTCTGGACAACCACTGGTTTCCCGCCGTGCGTGGCCCGAACGACAACTTCTACATCGTCGACCACCACCACCTGGGGCTGGCGCTGCTGGAGGAAGGCGTGAGCCAGAGTTTTGTCGTGCTGCTCAAGGACCTGAGCCTGCTGTCCAAGGACGAGTTCTGGACGGTGATGGACCACCACCAGTGGGTTCACCCCTACGATGCGCGCGGCCGCCGCCGCACCGTGGCGGACCTGCCTAGGGCGCTGGACCAATTGACGGACGATCCCTATCGCAGCCTGGCAGGTGAGGTACGCCACGCCGGCGGCTTCCCCAAGGATGCCACGCCCTTCGCCGAGTTCCTGTGGGCCGATTTTTTCCGCCGCCGCATCAGTGCCAAACAGATAAAGCGTGATGCAGATGCAGGACTGCAACAGGCGCTCACGCTGTGCCATAGCCCTGAAGCCGCGCACCTGCCGGGCTGGTCGGGTGCTGCAGCGCCGCTCGCCGTCTAGGCGCATCACGTATTTTTGTGGACACAGCCCCGCCAGCATCAACGCGAAGTGCCTGGTGGCCTGACATGCTGGCGGGCGTCTCGGTGGCGGGTGTACTGCTGCCCGAGTCCGTGGCCTATGCCGCGATTGCCGGTGTGGAACCCATGCACGCCCTGCTGGCCGCCTTGATCGGCTTGTGCCTCTACCCCTTGTTCGGGACCAGCCGCTTCGCAGTGGTGGCGCCCACATCGTCCGCAGCAGCGGTATTCGCCTCGGCGGCGGCGACAGGCGGCCCGGTCATGGGCTATACGCTGGTCAGCCTGACCGGGGCACTGTTCCTGGTTGCTGCCGCAATGCGCGCGGGCTTTCTGGGGGCCTTCATATCGCGTCCGGTACTGCGCGGCTTTGCCTGGGCATTGGCCGTGACCATCATGCTCAAGCAGGTGCCGCAGCTCATGGGCGTACACGCCAGCGGCGCCCAGTTCGGTCCGCTGGCATGGAGCCTGCTCACCGAAGCGCCCCATACCCACCTGCCCAGCCTGGCGCTGGGCGCGGCAGCGCTGCTGCTGTGGCTGGGGCTATACCACGGGGTACAGCGCTGGCTGTTCCTGCCCATCTCCCTGGTGGTACTGGCACTGGGCGTCGCGGTGTCGGTCGGCCTGGGCCTCGGAGCGCATGGCGTGGCACTGGTTGGAGACATCAACTGGCAGGCGCTGTCCTGGAGCCTGCCCCGCATGAGTACCGAACACTGGCTACGCGCCATGGAAATCGCACCAGCACTTCTCCTGATCCTGTTTGCCGAGTCCTGGGGTTCGGTGCGCTCGCTGGCCCTGCAGAACGGTGACAAGGTCGATGCCAACCGTGAGCTGCTGGCCCTGGGCGCAGCCAATGTTGCCAGCGGCATGATGCAGGGCCTGCCTGTGGGGGCAGGTTTCTCGGCGGCATCGGCCAACCACGCCGCCGGCGGCCACAGCAAATGGGCGGGCATCGCCGCTGCACTGGCGCTGGCGCTGCTGTTGTGGCTGGCCCGGCCATGGATAGCGCTGCTACCCGTGCCAGTGCTGGCCGCCGTGGTGGTCGGTATTCTTTCGCACAACCTGTGGCCGCGTGCGGTATTGGCCAGCCTGCATCTGGGCGGGGACGCGTGGCTGGCGGGGGCGGCCGCGCTGGGCGTCTTGCTGTTCGGCGTGCTGTTTGGCATGCTGCTGGCCGTGGGCCTGTCGCTGCTGCTGGCCATGCGGCGCTTTGCGCAGCCGATTGTCACGGAACTCGGCCAATTACCCGGAACGCGCGATTACATTGATCAGGCACGCCACGCCAATGCCGCGCGGGTGGCAGGCACCCTGATCATGCGCCCCGAAGAACCCCTGTTCTTTGCCAATGCGGAGCGCATATTCCAGGTGGTGCGCCAGCGCGCCGATGCCTGTGCAGCCCGCGCAGTCGTACTCAGCCTGGAGGTATGCGATGACCTTGACAGCACGGCGGTCGAAGCGCTCGGGGAATTCGTCGTCGGGCTGAACCGGCAAGGGGTCTCGGTCCTGCTGGCACGCGTCAAGGACAGGCCGCGCGAGGCGCTTTTGCGCTCAGGTCTCGCCGAGAACGCCGGGGGGGGCGTTTCATTGTTCTGGAGCGTGGATGATGCCGTGAATGCCATACCGGCAAAAACGGCTACGCCACACTGACTGGAATCGTCACCGGCCCGTCATTGACCAGGTGCACCTGCATGTCGGCCGCAAACTGGCCAGTCTGCACCACGGGATGGGCCAAGCGTGCCTGCGCCACAAAGTAGTCATACAGCCGGCGCCCTTCATCCGGTGCTGCAGCGCTGGTGAAGCTGGGCCGGTTGCCGCCCGACACATCGGCGGCCAGGGTGAACTGACTCACAATGAGCAGGCCGCCATTCAGCCCCTGACCGTCCAGATCCTGCACACTGCGGTTCATCTTGCCGGCTTCGTCTGAAAAAATCCGCAACTTCAGGATTTTGGCGAGCAACTTGTCGGCCTGCAGCTCGCTGTCGCCACGTTCAGCGCAAACAAGCACCAGCAGACCCTGGCCGATCTGGCCGACCGTGGCATCCGCAACCACCACACGGGCCCCGGTGACCCGTTGCAAAACAGCCTTCATATCCAGGCGCTCAGTCCGTCACGCCCGCCGCCACAAACAGCGGCTTGCCAACCGGCCCGGAAAGAAAGCTGACAAATTGCTGCGCCAGCGCCTGCTGTTTGCCTGAGGCCAGCGGTGCGGCGATGTACGAGGTGTAGTTCTGCACCTCGGCCGGCACGGGGCCGGCGAATTTCAGGCCCTTGCCCTGGTAAAGGAAGATTTCAGTGATGGCGCCAAAGCCGATTTCACTGCCCTTGCCTTTGATGACGTGCTCCATCACGGCAGCGCCGTCGGGATAGCGCGTTGTCTTGCCCTCAACCTGTGCATACACATCCATTTTTTTGAGCAACCCCTCCAGGTACAGACCCGTCGATGCACGGTTAAAGACCAGCGAATCCGCAGCAAGCACCGAGCGTTTGAGCGCCTCGGCATTTGAGACATCCGGCACCGCTGCGCCTTCGCGCACGGCCACACCCATGCCGACACGGCCTACATTGGCGCGCGTTTCAGCCAGCTTGCTGGCGGCAGCAAACTCACCAATGACGGCGGGCGGCGCAATCACCACGTCAAATGCCGGATTGCCATCCATGCGCTTGCGCAACTCCGGTGCCGTGTTGAAGGTGATCTTCGCGACATGCCCGGTCTGCTTTTCAAACGCGCTTGCGGCGGCTTTCAGGCCGGGCTCAATGGCGCCGGCACTGAGTACCCGGATGTCCTCGGCAAATGCAGTGCCCACCAGACCGGCTGCCAGCAATGCGCCAGCCAGCACATGGCGAAGACGTGAAATGTGATTCATGGGAAATTCCTCAAAGAGACCCGGGGGTGGAAGAAGGATTCTGCCAAATACCGCATGCGCCACCTGAACGCCGTATCAGATCAGGTCCGCCTCATCGCCAAAATGCGGTTCCACATCGCTGGGCAGCAACTGCACATTGGCGCGCAGGCCGGGCACAGCACTCATCAGGGCCTGCTCGACGCTGGTACGCACGGCCGCAGCGCGTCCCAGGGACCAGCTGGCCGGCATGTGCATGTGCAGTTCCACAAAACGGCGCTGGCCGGACCGGCGCGTGGTCAGGTGGTCAAAACGGATGGTGGGGTGCCTGAATTCTTCCAGCGTTTTGTCAATCTCGGCCAGCACTTCAGGCTCCAGGGCTCCGTCCATCAGGCCCTGCGACGAGCGCCACATCAGTTGAAAGCCTTCCCACAGGATGTTCAGCGCCACACCAATGGCCACCAACGCATCAAGCCACAGCCAGCCCGTCAGGGCCACGGCGCCAATGCCGACCACAACACCGGCCGAAGTCCAGACATCGGTAATCAGGTGCCTGGCATCAGCCTCCAGCGCGATGGAGCGATACGTTTTGGCAGAGCGAAACATCACCCAGGCCAGCAAACCATTGAGTGCCGAGCTGACAACGGACAGGGCCAGCCCCCATCCCACCTGTTGCAGGGGCTGGGGGTTGAATACCCGGTGCCCCGCCGCCCAGATGATGGCGGCTGCGGCTGCAATGATCAGCGCCCCCTCGAAGCCGGATGAAAAATACTCGGCCTTGTGATGGCCATAGGGGTGGTCGTCATCGGCAGGCCGTTCGGCAATGGTGACCATGGCAAGGCCAAACAGGGCGCTGGCCAGGTTGACAAACGACTCCATCGCATCGGACAGCAGCCCGATCGAATCCGTGATGTACCAGGCGCCCGTTTTGAGCACGATAGTGACAATTGCCACAAACACGGAAGCCTTGAGCATGCGCTTCGGTGTCCAGAATGACCAGGTAAATAGGCTCATGTAGACATTTTGGTGACTCAAGTCACAAACAACAAGGAAAATCCTTGCAACATTCTCTCCAATAAAGGCTATGTCTATAAGATCTTCATACACATAAGGACAAGAAGGTCACCATGAAAAACAAATACAGGCCGATATCTGCCGGACTCGCATGCTTGTGCCTGTGCGCCAGCGTATTCGCGCAAGATGCAAACACGCCACCCGTGCAAGCCATTGACACGCCAGTCCCTGCCGCCGCGCCGCTGGCAGCCTACGCAGGATTTTTGAAGTCGGTACGCGGCGATGTACAACTGCTTGATGCGGGCGGTGCCGCCCGGCCCGCACACGCAGGCGAACAGGTACAGCCCACCGACCGCATTGTGACGGGTGCCGGCGCCGCCGCCAGCCTGGTGCTTCGCGACGGCACCGTCATCGTTGTCGGCCCAACGTCCCGGCTGGACCTCAAGACCTTCAAGTTTGACGCAACCACGCAAGAGGGCAACCTGCTGGTCGCCCTGCTGCAGGGCTCGATGCGCATGGTGACCGGGCTGATCGGCAAAGCCCATCCCGAAACCGTGCGTATAGAAACAAAATCAGCTTATGTCGGTATTCGCGGTACCGACTTCATCGTCCAGGCGGACCCGCTGCCATGACCCGTCAACGACCTTCATTTTCCACCCTTGTCCTTCTGGCCGGACTCGGTCTATTGCTCGCGGCATGCAGCTCGCCCGGTACCCGTGTCGTGCTGCTGCCGCAAGACAACGGCCAGCCCTCGGCGGTGGAAGTCCACGCCAGCGGCGGCGAACAGGTGCTGTCCAAACCCTACCAGCGTGCCATCGCGCTGGCCAGCGCCACCGGCGCGCCCCGGGTCGACGAGGTGGACCCGGCCAGGGTCAGGGCCGAAAACCAGAGCCTGTTCGACTTGCGGCCACCAAAGCCGGAACGTTACGTCGTGCACTTTGGTGTGGGCGGCATCCTGGTCACACCCGCATCACAACAAGTCATGGATGCGGCCCTCGCGAACGCCCTGGCACGCAGTGGCGGCGACATCGTGATCACGGGCCACACCGACACCGTGGGACCAGGTCCGCTCAACGATGAGCTGTCACGCCTTCGCGCCCTGGAGGTGCGGCAGATGTTCATTGACCGGGGGTTTCCCGCCGAGCGGATTGAGGCCACCGGGCGAGGCGAACGCGAGCTTGCGGTCACCACGCCCGATGAGATTGAGGAGCCGCTCAACCGGCGCGTGGTTATCGAGGTTCGATGAGAAAAAGGGGGGTGATCCCCGTGCAACCTGCGCGAGCAGCTATCAAAAATGAAGCAGGCCAGCTGCGTACAACAGCTCTGGCACGGAGCGCCTGACAAATCTGGCCGGCCACCATGCAAAAATGCGGCATGCTGAACATGCTGCAACGTCGCTGGCCATGGGTCCTGGCCTGGTGCCTCATCACGGCCCTGGGGTGTATGTTGCTGGGGCGCCTTGCGCTCCTGCAGTTGCGCGAGGCGTTTGAAACCGACATGCGAATTGCCCACCGCCTGCTCAGCCAGCGTGTGGTGCAACATGACGCCGTGATGGCCACGCTGGCCCTGCTGCAGCCCCAACGCGATGCTTCGCAGTCTGCCCAGCCCGAGCAGCGGCTGGGTTCGGTCTACCCGCAAATCCTTTCTGTGCAACGGCGCGACCCCGGTACCTCCTGGCCGCAGGACAGCCTGCGCCTCGCCGAAGAAAAATCACGCCAAAGCCACCACGCCGAACTGGCTGATGTTGACTTCAACACAGGCCGCTACCAGTTGGTGCTGGGCGCCGACCCCACCAGCCATGCCTTGCTGATTGACCTGCGCAGCACCGTGCCCTGGAGCGAATGGCCCATGCAGCCCGAGCAAAGCCCGGTGCGTGTCAGCCTGGACTATGGCGGCCAGAGTTTCCTGCTTCAACCCGGACACCTCGCCGGGACCGGCTGGCGTTTTGACTTTCACAAACACCTGGCTACCGACAGCCAGCCTTTTGACGTGGTGGCCCTGCGCCAGGTGGGCTGGCCTGAATTGCCCTGGGGCGAAATGCTGGCCTGGGCCGTGCTGGTTGCGGTCCTGCTGGGCGCCTGGATGGCGGTGCTGCGCCAGCGCACAGCGCGCCGCCGTGCCGAAGAATTGTTGCGCCTGGGCCAGGTCGCGCGCTTGAATTCACTGGGTGAACTCGCCGCCGGCATGGCCCATGAACTGAACCAGCCGCTGACCGCCGTGCTGGCCAACACCCAGGCCGCCAGCCGCCTGCTGGATGAAGACCCGCCCGAACTGGGCACTGCGCGCGTCGCGATGACACAAGCGGTGGAGCAGGCCAGGCGGGCGTCCGGGGTGGTGGGACGACTGCGCCGCGTCATCGAGCGACCGGAACTGGCTGGCGAAGTGCGGCCGGTACTGCTGCAGGAAACCGTGCGCAATGCGCTCTACCTGCTGGAACCCGAATTCAGGCGCCGCAACGTCATGCTGCCTGAGATCGAATCCGATGGCCAGCCGGGCGCGGTCCTCGCGGACCCGGTGGCGCTGGAGCAGGTCATCCACAACCTGCTGATGAACGCATTGCAATCGCTGGAGCAGGTGGCCGCGCCCCAACGCCAACTCACGCTGACGCTGCGCGAGGACTCACACCATGGCATCTTGAGCCTGCGCGACAGCGGCCCCGGCATCCCGCCTGAACTGCTGGCGCGGATTTTTGAACCCTTCTTCACAACCCGGACTGGCGGCCTGGGTCTGGGCCTGAGCTTGTGCGAGACCCTGGTCAGCAACATGGGCGGCACGCTGAGCGCCCACAACATCACACCGCAAGGCGCCGAATTCCGCCTGAGCCTGCCGTTGGCGGCTACGTCCGCAGGAGCCACGCCATGAGCGAAACAAACGCAACTGCGGCCACACTGTCCCCTCTCATCCACCTGATCGACGACGACGAAGCCGTGCGCAGCAGCCTGGCCCTGCTGATTGGCACCGTGGGTTTGCGTGTGCAGCCCTGGGCCGATCCGCAGGCCTTCGTACATGGGTTTGACCGGCAAACCATAGGCGCAATCGTGCTGGACGTGCGTATGCCCGGCGTAAGCGGCTTGAGCACCCTCGACACATTGATCAGCCAGGGCGTGGACCAGCCCATCATCATGCTGACCGGCCACGGCACGGTGGAGATGTGCCGCCGCGCCTTCAAGGCCGGGGCCGCGGAGTTTCTGGAAAAACCGGTGAACGACGAACAACTGCTGGAAGCACTGCAAAACGCCGTGCGCCAGCATGTCCAGTCGCGTGAACGGAACAAGATCGACCAGCATGCACAAGCGCGCTTTGCCCAGTTGACCGAGCGCGAGCGCGAGGTATTGGGCCTGATCGTCGCCGGGCTGACCAACAAGGAAATCGGCCGAGCGCTGGATGTTTCGCCACGCACAGTGGAAACCCACCGCGCCAACCTGTTTTCAAAACTTGAAGCCGAGTCGCTGGCGCAGCTCATACGACATTACGCATCGCTTGTCGATGCAGACTCCAAGCCTGCAGCGTAGCCACTCCGTAGTTCTACGGAGCCCGTCGCGTAGCCCTACGAATGGGCAAAGGTGTCGCCATTTTTTAAAGTTCTCCCACGGTTGATTGAACCGTTTCACAAAGAATTGATGGAGAACACCATGCGCAACGTTATCAAGGTTTCCGCTCTTGCCCTGTCCCTCGTGGCCGCAGCCGCCAGTGCCCAGTCGGTTCGTACCGAGAAAAACATGTCTCTCGAACTGGCCAACCAGATCGCAG
This sequence comes from Polaromonas aquatica, assembly GCF_042659145.1. Lineage (NCBI taxonomy): Bacteria > Pseudomonadati > Pseudomonadota > Betaproteobacteria > Burkholderiales > Comamonadaceae > Polaromonas > Polaromonas aquatica. The sequence continues at coordinate 42,946 of NZ_JBHSRS010000001.1, forward strand.
CAGCCAGCGTTGCCGCTTGTGCTGCCAACGGCTATGCCGTGGGCGTCACCGTGGTGGACCGCGCCGGCACCGTGCGCGCAGTGCAGCGTGCTGACAATGCCGGCCCGCACACCCTGGGTGCCAGCCTGCAAAAAGCCTTCACCTCGGCCTCCGCCAAAAACACCACGCAGGCGATGATGGAAGGCGCACAAAAGAACCCGGCTGCAGCCAACCTGGTCAACATCCCCGGCTATCTGCTGCTGGGCGGTGGCGTGCCGGTCAAGGTGGGCAATGAAGTAATCGGTGCCGTAGGTATAGGCGGCGCGCCAGGCGGCCACCTCGACGAAGCCTGCGCAATGGCTGCGCTCGACAAGGTCAAGGACCAGCTCAAGTAAGCACCAGGCATCCACAAGGAGAACACCATGCGCAGGACCTTTTTTTACCCATTGCGACATCTTGCAGCAGCTGCCGCAATTGGCTTTGCGGCGGTAACAGGCGGTCCTGCCATGGCCCAGACAGCGCCCGGCGCATCTGAAGCGGCGGCCTACACGGGCCTGCATGCTGCGGCTCAAAAAGGCGACGTGGCCAAGATCGAAAGGCTTGCCGCAACCAGGGCCGACCTCAATACACGCGACGGCAATGGCCGCACGCCTATACATGTTGCGGCCTTTGCAAAACAGCGCGACGCGATCCGTGCGCTGGCCAGGGCCGGCGCCGACATCAACCTGCTGGACAAGGACCGCTACGACGGCGTGACGATTGCATCGGTTGCCGATGATGAAGAAACCCTGCGCGTGCTGCTCGCTTCGGGCGCCAGCGCGAAACTGGTGACCAGCCGCTATGACGGCACCGCGCTGATTGCGGCTGCACACCTGGGCCACGACGGCGTGGTGAAACAGCTGATCGCCGCCGGCGCACCGCTTGACCACGTGAACAACCTGCACTGGACGGCTGCGATCGAATCCATCGTGCTGAGCAATGGTGGGCCGCGCCACCAGGAGAGCCTGCGTGCACTGATCGCCGCAGGCGCGAACCTCCAGCTCAGCGACCGGCAAGGCAACACGCCGCTGCAACTTGCAAAGTCGCGCGGCTACCGCGAGATGGTGCAGATGCTTGAGCAGGCAGGAGCCCGCTAAGGGTTGTTACCGGGGCGGCCGCCTTATGGCGCCGCTACGATGACTTGCGCGCACCACCACGGCTGCGTGCTATTCAAACAACCCTGAGGAGACAACAACATGAAAACCCACAAACGCGGCATAACCTTGGTGATCGGCGGCCTGCTCGCCCTGGCGGCCGGCGGCCTTTTTGCGCAGGCCTCAGGCCTGACACGCGTCATGGTCGGCAAGGCAGATGTGTCGGTGCCCGGCCGCGAAGCGGTGGTGGCCCGCGTTGAAGTCGCGCCCGGCGCCAAGGCCGGCCGCCACACACACCCCGGTGATGAGATCAGCTATGTGATGGAAGGCGAAGCCACACTGCTTGTCGACGGCCAGCCGCCAAAGCAGGTCAAGGCCGGTGAGTCATTTGTGGTGCCCGCAGGCGTGGTGCATGACGCCCACAACAATGGATCCAGCCCCATCAAGCTGGTCGGTGTGTATGTCGTTGAGAAGGGCAAACCGCTGGCAACGCCTGCGCCCTGAGCATAGGGCCGGGGACCAGTTGCATTGGTGAGATGCTCACCAATGCCCTGCCAGACTGAGGTTCAGAAAATTTGAACCTCGTCAAAAGCCCTCACCAGCCGCAGTGATGCCGCCGGTTATCGTCAGCGAGTCGACCGTGCCATGCAGTTCAAGCGGGTTGACGCCAGGGCCGTGGGTGGTCAGGCCACCCGCAATACTGACCTCGCGCGCCCAGGCACCAGGCTTGAAACTCAGGGCAATAGCCGAAAGCTTGACCACCACGCCCTTGACCAGCGAGTCACCGGTGCCCCCAAAAGTTTCGATGCCGCGGTGCACCACAATGCTGCCCACCGGCTGGCTGATCTGCATGCCCACAGCCCCATCGGCATGGGTGACCACGCGGTCAAACTCGGCCGAATGCACCGTGCCGGCATACACGTTGTAACCACGCGAGCCCTGGCCAAAGGTTTCTATGGGGGCGTTGACCACCAGCTCGTTGACCGTGCCGAAGTTGACAAACCCAATGCCGCTGGGGCCGTAGGAGGTGATCTTGTCTTCGGCCACCCAGTTGTCCACCGAGCCCCAGTTGTCCAGGACCATATCGTTCTGTCCGTAGGTGGTCACCGGACCCAGGTTGTGCACGCTGTCCACGAAAGCACCATAAACGGTGAACACGCCACCGGAGATACAGTTGGCCACGCCCGGCGCAATGCCACCATGGCTATAAACTGCACCGGTTTCCAGCAGGCTGACAACCATACGGCCGCCCACGTCACCCGCACCGCTGACAAAAATGCCACTGCCATGCACGGGCGCACCGGCGCGGCCCGCCGACAGCCCCGTCAGCTCTGCGGTGATGATGACGGCTTTGTCGGTCTGCTGGTTCCACAGCGTGAAGGCTCCGGGAATCACCTCCACCCCAAAACCCGCGGGTCGCACGTCGTAACCACGCGCATCGGCGGCCACAATGTCCACATCATGCGCCTCGACATGGCCGCCCCTCACCTTGTCACGCGCCAGCAGCAGTACCACGCCATGCACGACCAGGTTTTGCAGCAAAAGACGGCCCAGTTGATCAACGCTGGTGTCATTGAAGACAGCCCATTTGTCGATGTCCGTCACCAGTTCCAGGTTGTCCACGCTGTTGTCAATCGACAGCTGGAGCCCATGCTGGCCCGCGGCAAAACGCAGCGTGGTTTGCGGGTCCGCGCCTGTCAGGGTCTGGCCGGGCGACAGGCGCAGCGAGGGCACATCGGCCAGGCTTTCGGTCAGGGTGATGTGGCGGACACTGGCGTCCGCTGTAGCTGCCTGTAAGGCGGCCGTGGTGGAAACCTGGCGATGTGGCTTGGTCATGGCAAAGACTCCATATCCCGGGCGCGGTGCTGGCAGCCCCGGTTAAACCCGAGTTTTGCCAGCCAGTATGAACCTTTTCTGCGGCTTATTTATGAAATCGTCACGCGCGCAAACTTGCGTTTGCCCACCTGTACGACATAAGTACCGGCATTCAACTTCAGCGCCTTGTCACTCACCACGCTTGAATCCACGCGAACGCCGCCGCCCTCGATCAGGCGGGTGGCCTCGCTGCCCGAAGGCGCAAGGCCCGCTGCCTTGAGCAGCGCGCCTATGCCCAGGGGTGCGCCAGATACGGACACATCCGGAATCTCATCAGGCACCCCGCCCTTGCTGCGGTTGATGAAGTCCTGCTCGGCCGCATCGGCGGCCGCTGCGCTGTGAAAACGCGCCGTGATTTCCTTTGCAAGCGCAACCTTGGCGTCTTTCGGATTACGCCCGCCGTCAACCTCGGCTTTCAGCGCGGCGATATCCGCTTCACTTTTGAAAGACAAAAGCGTGTACCACTTCCACATCAGCACATCGGAGATCGACAACACCTTGGCAAACATGGTGTTGGGCTCTTCGGAAATGCCTATGTAGTTGTTCTTGCTTTTGGACATCTTGTCCACGCCGTCCAGGCCTTCCAGCAATGGCATGGTCAGGATGCACTGCGGTTCCTGGCCGTATTCCTGCTGCAGATGCCGGCCCATGAGCAGGTTGAACTTCTGGTCGGTACCGCCCAGTTCCAGGTCGCTTTTAAGCGCGACAGAGTCATAACCCTGCATCAGCGGGTACAAAAACTCATGCACGCTGATGGGCGTGCCGGCCTTGAAACGGTCATTGAAGTCGTTGCGCTCCATCATGCGCGCCACCGTGTAGCGGGACGCCAGCTGGATCATGCCGGTGGCGCCCAGGGGTTCGCTCCACTCGCTGTTGTAGCGAATTTCGGTTTTGGCCGGGTCCAGCACCAGGCTGGCCTGCCGGTAATAGGTTTCCGCATTGACCTTGATCTGCTCGGGGGTCAGCGGCGGACGGGTCGCGTTGCGGCCGGACGGATCTCCAATCAGCGAGGTGAAATCACCGATCAGGAAAATCACCTGGTGCCCCAGATCCTGCAACTGGCGCATCTTGTTGAGCACCACCGTGTGGCCGATATGGATGTCCGGTGCGGTCGGGTCCAGCCCCAATTTGATGCGCAGGGGCACACCGGTGGCTTCGCTGCGGGCGAGTTTTTTGACCCAGTCGTCCTGGGGGATTAACTCTTCGCAACCCCGCAAAGAGACGGCCAGGGCCATCTTTACACGGTCAGTTACCGGGAAATTTGTAACAAGCTCTTGATTCATAAGGGTTTTTCACATGTCGGGGTATTGTCCGACAGATATACTTGGGGCTCTCCTGCATCAGAGCGCCATTTTAGTGGGCGGGCAACCTGGCTTAAGAGTTGCTAAGAAATGGCCGTGTCAGGAACGGAATTTTTGAATCGGATCAACCCGGCCCCCAAGGCAATCACGGCCGGGCTGGCCACCGAAGCTTTTAGATACAGCAGTTGCGCCAATACCGGCCTGAAGCCAGGGTCTGGTGGTGCGATGCCTCAAGTTGGGAATTTGTTTTGCGTCTGTCCACCCTATCCCGCATAGTTACCGCCCTTATTGATAACCTTCGCCGCCACCCCAAACGGGTGACCGGCAGCCTTGCCGCCCTGTTACTGGGCACCGGTGTCACGGCATTTGGTGTAGCCCCTATGGCCCCTGACGCCTCCGACCTGCCCGTCCGCCAGGTAATGGAAGCCGTTGAAGCCCTGCCTACCCAGCCGCAAACCGACATACTGAGCGATTTCCGCTTCAACCTGTTTCGCACCGAAAGCACGCGCAGCAGCGACACCGCTGATACCCTGCTCAAACGCCTGAACATCGACGACACAGCCGCAGCCGCCTTTTTGCGCACAGACAGCAATGCAAGGCTGGTACTGACAGGCCGACCCGGTAAAAACGTCACCGTTGAAGCCAGCGACAGCCAGCAACTGCTCAAGCTCAGCATGCGCTGGCCCACCGACGACGAAACACAATTCAAACGCCTGGTGATCGAGCGCACCACCACGGGCCTCGTCTCACGTGTTGAAACTGCACCTTATGTCAGCTCCAACCGGCTGGCCAGCGGCAGCATCCAGACCTCGCTGTTCGCCGCTACCGACGAAGCACGCATTCCCGACGGCGTGGCCGTGCAGCTAGCGGAAATTTTCTCCAGCGACGTTGATTTCCGCCGCGCCTTGCGCAAGGGCGACCGCTTTAACGTGGTGTACGAGACCCTCGAAGCCGATGGCGAGGCGCTGCGCACCGGCCGCGTGCTGTCGGCTGAATTCGTCAATGCCGGCAAGGCCTACCAGGCCATGTGGTTCCAGCCTCCGGGCGTGGACGCGACGGGTGCTGCGCACAAAGGCGGCTATTACACGCTGGATGGTCAGAGCCTGCGCCGCGCCTTCCTGAGCTCGCCCGTCGAGTTCTCGCGCATCAGCAGCGGTTTTTCGATGCGTTTTCACCCCATCCTGCAAAAATGGCGCGCCCACCTGGGTACCGACTTTGCAGCCGCAACCGGCACACCGGCACGTGCCGTCGGTGACGGTGTGGTTGAGTTCTCCGGCGTGCAGAACGGCTATGGCAACGTGGTTTTCATCAAACACCGCAACGGCCAGGAAACCGTTTACGCCCACCTCAGCAAGCTGATGGTGCAAAAGGGACAGAACGTCAGCCAGGGCCAGACCATTGGCCTGGTGGGCTCAACCGGCTGGGCGACCGGCCCACACCTGCACTTTGAAGTGCGCGTGAATGGCACCCAGCAGGACCCCATGACCATGGCAAGGCAAAGCGAGACGATTCCTCTCTCGGCCGCGGCCATGCCCGCCTTCAAGCAACTGGCCCAGAACGCCAGGATCGAGTTGCAGGCGGCTACCACCATAGGCCAGACCCGGGCGGAATAAACGATCTGTCCGGACCTGTCAAAAAAAGCGCTCCTGATGGGCGCTTTTTTTATGCCGGTCCGTGCGGCAAAATGCGCATATGTCCGATCTTTACATTGGCCTGATGTCAGGCACTTCACTGGACGGCGCCGATGGTGTTTTGCTTGATTTCTCAGCAGCCGGATTGCGTGTCGTGGCGGCGGCGAGCGAACCTTTTACCCAACACTTTCGCACCGAGCTGCTGGCGCTCAACACCCCTTCTGGCAACGAGCTGCACCGTGCAGCCCTGGCCGGCAACGAGTTGGCGACGGTGTATGCAAAGGTCGTGAGCGCCCTGCTCGCCAAAGCGGCGCCACAAGGCGTCCTGCCCTCCCAGATCAGCGCCATAGGCGCACATGGCCAGACCGTCAGGCATCAGCCGCCAACCAGTCCCGGCGCGCCCAAAGGCTCAGGCTACACCCTCCAGCTCAACAACCCCGCACTGCTGGCCGAGCTGACCGGCATTGATGTGGTGGCCGACTTCCGCAGCCGCGATGTGGCGGCAGGCGGCCAGGGTGCGCCGCTGGTGCCGGCCTTTCACCAAAGCATTTTTGGCCAGTTGAACAGCATGGTCGCAGTGCTGAACCTGGGTGGCATTTCCAACCTCAGCGTGCTGCCGCCCGCTGGCACGGCACCCGTGCTGGGTTTTGACTGCGGGCCGGGCAATGCGCTGATGGACGCGTGGTGCCAGCAGCACACCGGCCAGCCTTTTGATGCCGGTGGCGCCTGGGCCGCCAATGGAAAGCTGGTGCCCGCGTTGCTGGCCAGCCTGCTGGATGAACCCTACTTTTCCAAACATCCACCCAAAAGCACAGGCCGGGATCTTTTCAGCATGCAGTGGTTGGCCGGAAAACTTGCCCCCTTTGCAGCGGAGCGCCCCGAGGACATCCAGAATACATTGGCAGAATTCACTGCCAGCGCTTGTATAACGGGCGCAACCAGCTATGCAAAAGATAGCAAAGAGCTGATCGTCTGCGGTGGCGGCGCGTTTAACCTGCACCTGATGCAGCGACTGCAGGCGGGTTTGCCATCGCTGAGGGTGTCTTCTTCAGAGGCCCATGGCCTGCCGCCCCTGCAGGTTGAAGCGGCAGCCTTTGCGTGGCTGGCACGCCAGGCCGTCCTGCGGCAGCCCGGCAACCTCGCCAGTGTGACGGGTGCGGCCGGTCCGCGGGTGCTGGGCGCCATTTACCCGGCGTGAAACACGCCTAACCCTGGCCGGCAGCCTCGGCGGACTCAGCCTTTTTGACCACCCGCACCTCCGGCGAAAGCTGCCAGAAAATCCCTGCAGAGGCGAGCGTCATCAGGCCCATGCAGGCAAAGGTCGCCTGAAATGAATGCAGTGTCTGCAGCGCCTCAGCATTGCCGAAAAAGCCGGTAAAGGCCGCCAGCACGGCACCTGCCGCCGCGACACCCATGCTCATAGCCAGCATCTGCACCATGGACAGCAGGCTATTGCCACTGCTGGCCATGCTGCCATCCAGGTCGCGCAGGGTGACCGTGTTCATGGCGGTGAACTGCATGGAGTTGACTGCACCGAACAGGCCCAGCTGCAGTATGTGCAGCCACAAGGGCTGGGAAGGCGCAACAAAGGCAAAGCTTGCCATCGCCAGCCCCACCAGCATGGTGTTGGTGACCAGCACCTTGCGGTAGCCGTATCGCGTGATCAGCGGTGTCGCAAAGCGTTTGACCAGCATGCTCGCCATGGCCACCGGCACCATCATCATGCCGGCCTGCATGGGCGAATAACCCAGGCTGAGCTGCAGCAGCAGGGGCACCAGAAAGGGCATGCAGGAGCTGCCCAGGCGCGAGAAAAGGTTGCCCAACAAACCAATGCTGAGTGTGGGAACGGAAAAAAGATGCGGTGAAAAAAGCGGGTCCGGCCGCTTGGCCGCGTGCAGCCAGTAGGCCGCCAGGCTGGCCATGCCGAACACCAGCAAAACCAGCACACTGGCCTGCTTGAGGCCCAGCCCCGACAAACCGTCCACTGCCAGCGATATAGACACCATGCCAAACGCCAGCATCAGGTAACCCGCCAGGTCAAAGCGCGGCGTGTCCGGCCGGGGGTTGTCCTCCATGTAAAACACCGTGGCCACACAACCGAGCAGGCCGACCGGGATATTGATGAGAAACACCCAATGCCAGGTGGCCACTTCGACCAGCCAGCCGCCCAGCGTGGGGCCGATCATCGGGCCGACAAGGCCGGGAATCGCAATAAAACTCATGGCCTGCAGGAAACGCTCGCGCGGATAGGCCCGCAGCACCGCCAGCCGCCCCACCGGCAGCAACATGGCACCGCCCATGCCCTGCACCACACGCGCAGCCACCAGTTGGCTCAGGTTGCCCGACAGCGCGCAGGCAATGGAGCCGATCACAAACAGCGAGATGGCCGCCATGTACACCCGCCGGGCGCCAAAACGATCGGCAACCCAGCCGGAGGCGGGAATCAGCATGGCCATGGTCAGGGAATACGCCACCACCACCGACTGCATGCGCAGCGGGCTTTCACCAAAACTTTTGGCCATGGCCGGCAAGGCCGTGTTGACGATGGTGGCATCCAGCGTCTGCATGAAAAACCCTATGGCGACCAGCCAAAGCAACATGCGCAGTGATTTTTCGTCGGTTTGGGAGGCCATCGGCATTTTTCCAATACTCAGGTCTTGCGCTGATATGCGGGGCTCAGACAACAAAAAGCCGCCTCAGGGGCGGCTTTCAGGACAGGTCTGCGTTGGGGCTCAGGCTGAGAAGCTGGAACCGCAGCCGCAGGTGCTGGTGGCGTTGGGGTTTTTGATAACGAACTGGGCGCCTTCAAGGTCGTCCTTGTAATCGATTTCGGCACCGACCAGGTACTGGTAACTCATGGCGTCGATCAGCAGGGACACACCATTTTTGGTCATGGTCGTGTCGTCTTCGTTGGTGATCTCGTCAAAGGTAAACCCGTACTGGAAACCGGAGCAGCCGCCACCCTGCACGAACACGCGCAGCTTCAGGTCCGGATTGCCTTCTTCGGCGATCAGGTCAGCCACTTTGGCCGCAGCACTGTCGGTAAAGACAAAAGGTGCGGGCATTTCGGTCTGGATGTTTTCGGCAACTGCGCTCATGGGGAACTCCGTTTATTCAAGCTTGACCGGTAAATAGTACAGCAAATCGATCAACCATATCGCCCACATGTTTTCAATGGGCCCGGCATTGCCAGTACTCACTCTCCAGCTTTGGCCTTACAGCACTCAGATATTGTTGGCAGCCAGCTTTAAAACCGGCTTTTCTTCCATTTCCTGGCTGGTCGGCCGCAGCTGCCCAAAGATGACCGCACCCTGGTGCATTTCAAGGGCCTTGTAGGACACATCACCTTCAATTTTGGCTTTGGGCTGCAACTCCAGCAACTCGGAGGCATGGACCGGGCCCATCACACGGCCATTGATGATGACGTGGTCGGCATGAATGCGGCCGGTCACGCTGGCGGATTCGCTGATGACCAGAATGCTGGAAATGCCCTCGCCGGCACAAATATCGCCAATCACCTCGCCGTCAATACGCAGGCCGTCCGTGAACTTGAGGTTGCCCTCAATGCAGGTGCCCTGGGCAATCAGGCTTTTGATGGGAGGCTGCTTTTTCTTGCCGAACATATGTCAATCCTGTCCTAAAAAAGATCGCGGATTCAAAGACCGCAGGTTCACTTTAGCTTGAAGGTCTGGACGGAGCGGATGGCCGCGCCTTCCAGGACTTTAGCTGTAACAGTTTGTACCACGGCTTGGGGAGGCAGGTCGAGAATGCCTTCAATCCGCCGGTATTGCTTGAGCTGCAAGCTTTGTGCCCCACCCGGCAAATTGGCCGTCCAGGGCTTGCCCGCCAGGGTTCCGTTCACCGTCATGTCCAGCTTGCCGTTGAAGTCGGGTGCGCCCTTGACCGGCTGGATCACCAGCACCTGCCACTTGAGCTGCGTATTGGACAGCAGCTCGGCCTGCAGGCTGCGTATGGACACACCGTCCGCGCCGCCGGCCGGCAGGAGTTTTTCAAAAAATCCGAGATCGTCGCGCAGCAGCAGGTTGTCGGATTCCAGCTGGCGGATCTGGGCGGCCATCTTTTCCTGGGCGGCTTTTTCAGCCGTGAGCAGGCTGCCCGAGGTGTTGGCAATCGATTGCGCCCTTTCGCGGTCCGCGCGCAAAACGCTGACTTCCGCGCGCAGCAGCTGCAGCTCCTGCTTGGCATTGGTGTCCAGGCCGGCAATGCCCTTGCCGAACTCGAAGGCCCACAAGGCAATGGCCGCTGAAAAGCCCAGCATGACGGCACCCAGTATCCAGCGCACGGGCCAGGGCAAGGCGCTGCGTACGGACATGCGGGGGGAGCTGATGGTCAGGCGACGGCGAAAGAGGCGGAATTTCAAAAGAGGTTCTGCGGTTTTTCAACGAAGGAAAAGCATTGTGCACGCAAAACAGGCGCGCCCCGGACGCATTGGGTAAAGCACGGTAACCGCGCGGCAAGGCGGGCCCCGCTTTGCAGGCACCATGAAAAAAGCCGCCTGGCGTGAACCGCGGCGGCTTTTTTCGGCAGCAAAAACGAATTAACGCTTGCTGAACTGCTTGCGACGGCGAGCTGAACGGAAGCCGACTTTTTTACGTTCGACTTCACGTGCATCACGCGTTACAAAACCAGCCTGGCTCAGTGCCGGCTTGAGTGTGGTGTCATAGTCGATCAGCGCACGGGTAATGCCGTGGCGGATCGCGCCGGCCTGGCCGGACTCGCCGCCGCCGTGGACGTTGACCATGATGTCAAACGTCTCGACGTGGTTCGTCAGAAACAGGGGCTGACGCACGATCATGATCGAGGTCTGGCGACCGAAGAACGCTTGAATGTCCTTGTCGTTGACCGTGATCTTGCCGGTGCCTTTTTTGATAAACACGCGGGCGACGCTGGATTTGCGACGGCCGGTGCCATTGTTCCATTCACCAATCATCAATAGCTCCTTAGATGTCCAGCACTTTAGGCTGTTGGGCGGTATGCGGATGCTCTGCACCACCGTACACCTTGAGTTTCTTGATCATGGCGTAGCCGAGCGGGCCTTTTGGCAGCATGCCCTTGACGGCTTTTTCCAAAGCGCGGCCAGGGTGCTTGGCTTGCATGTCACGGAAATTGGTGGCAGTGATGCCGCCTGGATAACCGGAATGGCGATAGTAGATCTTGTCCAGCGCCTTGGCGCCGGTAACGCGCAGCTGGGCTGCATTGATGATGACGATGAAGTCACCGGTATCGACGTGAGGCGTGTAAATGGCCTTGTGTTTGCCGCGCAAACGGAGAGCAACTTCGCTGGCTACTCGTCCGAGGACCTTGTCGGTCGCGTCAATCACAAACCACTCGTGCGTCACGTCAGCGGGTTTTGCGCTGAAGGTTTTCATGAGTTTCTCTTTTTCAAAAGGGTTTGTCGGGTTCTTTTCTACGGTCGGCGTTCTTCTGATGAGAACCTCTTAGGTAGTAAATCTGGCAGTGAATGACTCCATTGCCGTACTCCGCCGCGGAACCACATAGGCGCTGCGAAGCCCTCGATTATATGAAAAATCAAGGGCTTGCGTCAATTTTCCTGTTTTGGGCCTGACAGCAAGACCCCCGCCGGCTGCCAGGGGTAGTGGCAAACAGTTACCATGAGCCCATGTTTTCTTATCGCCACGCCTTTCACGCCGGCAACCACGCCGATGTGCTCAAGCACACCACGCTGATCGCGTTGATGAAGTATTTGACCCAAAAAGACACGGCACTGACCGTGATCGACACCCACGCTGGCGCCGGCCTGTACCGCCTGGACGGCGACTACACAGAAACCAGCGGGGAAGCCAAAGACGGTGTTTTCAGGCTGTTTTTGGAGCCCAAAGTGCCTGCGGCCGCCGTCAAACGTGCGCAACCAGCTACAAAAACAGTAGCACCCACGGATACCCTCGCGCCGGCATTGCAGGACTATGTCGATGTGTTGCGCGCCCTGAACCCGCAATTTGCAGAAACCGGCAACCCGGCGCACCTGAAGATCTACCCCGGTTCGCCCTTTATCGAGCAGCAGTTTTTGAGCGGCCGCGACAAGCTCAAGCTGTTTGAATTGCACCCGACGGACTACAAGTCGCTGACGGGCAACATCGAGCAGCTCGGCGTGGGCCGCCAGGTGTCGGTCGCCCGCGAAGACGGTTTTGAAGCCCTCAAGACCTTTTTGCCGCCGCCCGCCCGCCGCGCCATGGTGCTATGCGACCCGAGCTACGAAATGAAGTCGGACTACGCCCGTGTCACGGCCTGCATGGCGGATGCCATCAAGCGGTTTGCCACCGGGACTTATGTGGTCTGGTACCCCGTCATCCCGCGGCCCGAAGCCCACGACCTGCCCCGCAAACTCAAAACCCTGGCCGTCAAGGCCGGCAGGAGCTGGCTGAATGCGGTTTTAACGGTCAAATCAAGCAAGTTGACGACAGATACCGAGGGTGAAGTGGTTCGCCCGGGCCTGCCTGCCAGCGGCATGTTTGTCATCAACCCGCCGCACACGCTGAAAGCAGGGTTGCAAGCCGCCCTGCCGCAAATGGTGGCCCTGCTGGGCCAGGACCGCAACGCGGGCTTCACGCTGGACCACGGCGGCTGAGCGACTGGCCACGACGCGGGCGCTTTTACCGGGCAGGCTTGCATGAGCACCATACTCATTGTTGAAGACGATGACGCGATCCGCAGCAACATCGTCCGCCTGCTCAAGCTCGAGGGCTTTGACACCATCTCGGCCCCCGACGGCACCGCCGGCCTGGAGCGGGCCCAGGCCTTCAAGCCGGACCTGATCATCTCCGACGTGAGCATGCCCGGCATGAACGGGTTTGAGCTGCTGGCCGCCATACGCGCCGACAAGGCGCTGGCCACCACACCACTCATGCTGCTGACCGCCCTGGACGACCGCGAGAACATGCGCCGCGGCATGACGACCGGCGCCGATGATTACCTCTCCAAACCTTTCACGCGCAACGAACTGCTCGATGCCGTCAACGCCCAGATGCGCAAGCGTGGCCTGGTCGAGCAAGCCATACAGACCGAGCTGGCAGCCGGCGAGGAACGCCTGCGCGCAGCTTTTTCCCACAGCATGGACGGCGGCATGCCGCAGACCTTCATGGTCGATGTGCCGGAAGGCGCCACGACCGAACAGCTGGCCGATGCGACCGTGCTGTTTTCGGATATCCGAAACTTCACGTCTCTGGCGGAAAAACTCGGCTCGGTTGAAGTCGCAGAACTGCTCACCGAATACTTTGAGCGAGCCTGCCAGCCCCTGCTGAAAAACGGCGGCCTCCACGTCAAATTCATTGGCGACGGGCTGATGGCCGTGTTCACCGACACCAGCCAGGGCTCGCCGCTGCCGGCCGCGCGACGCGCCGTGTCTGCCGCGCTGGCCATGGCGCTCGCCGCGCATGAATTCCGCGCCTGGCTGGAGCAGCGCTACCCCGGGCGCGGCCTGCCGCCTTTTGCCATAGGCGTGGGCCTGCACTGCGGCGAAGTCACCCTGTGCCAATTGGGCACCGTGCAAAGCAGGGAAACTGCGCCCATAGGCGACACCGTCAATACCGCGGCACGCCTTGAAACCGCCAGCAAGGAGCTGGGCTGGACCGTGGTCGCCAGCACCGCCGTGCTGCTCAAGGCGGGCGACGGCATCCTGACCGGTTCCAGCACATCACTGGCAGTGCGCGGCAAGGACCTGGTGGTGGATGTGCTGGAGGTCACCGGCCTCGTCACGACCGTGGCCGACAGGGTGCATGGCATGGCCACCCTGAGCGAGCGGGCACAGGAAATCAGCGAGGCCGTCAAGGCCAATTCGGCCATCACGGCACGCGCAGTCAAAAGTGCGCTGGACTCCAAGCTGGCGGCCCTCAAGGCGCAGGGCTTTGACCCGGCCACCGCCACGGTGCGCCTGAAGGGCTACCGCATCACCGAAAAAATCGGCTCCGGCGGCATGACCGAGGTCTACCTGGCCGAACGTGAAAAGGACGGCCTGCCCATCGTGCTCAAGATACTGGACTCGCGCGGCAAGGACGCCTCGCAGCACCTGGTCCGCTTCATCCAGGAGTACGCGCTGCTCTCAGGGATCCAGCACCCGCATGTCATCCGCATCTATGACCAGGGCTTTACCGACGAACACGCCTATATCGCCATGGAGTACTTCGAGCGCGGCGACCTGCGCAGGCTGTTCGGGCCCGAGATGACGGAGCAGCGGGCGCTCACGGTCATCCGCGAGATTGCCCAGGCGCTGCAGGCGATCCATGCCAGCGGCATCGTGCACCGCGACATCAAACCCGAAAACATCATGCTGCGCGTGGACGGCAGCGTGGCGCTGGCGGACTTCGGCATCGCCAAGTCCATGCGCGAGGCCGAGAGCCTGGGCCTGACGCAGACGCGGCATGGCGACGTGGTGGGAACGCCCTATTACCTCAGCCCCGAGCAGGCCGGCGGCAGGCTCACCACCACCCAGTCAGACCTCTACAGCCTGGGGGTGATGATGTTTGAAATGCTGGCGGGCAAACGGCCTTTTATTGCCGAGTCGCTGGAGCTGCTGCTGGCCAAGCACCTGCATGCCGACACACCGGCGCTGCCTGCAGCGCACGCGCACCTGCAGGCCATCGTCAACAAACTGATGCACAAGGACCTGGCTGTGCGCTACGCGTCAGCGGCCGACCTGCTGGAAGACCTCGCGCTGGCCGGCTGAAAGACAGGAAACAGAAAAAGAGAAAAATAAAGCCCGTGACGGGCAACCGGCAGCAAGCGCTCAGTTGGTCCGGGAGTTCCACACATGGAGCTCGAAGAATGCATCGCCGGGGGGAATCTTCATCTGGCTGAAAACCAGCCGGGTCGCTTTTTCAGCCGCTTTTTCCCAGAGGGTGACGGCCTGGACCTCTTCCGGTGTGGTGGTGCTCCACGGGTTTTCCACGCGCAGCGAACGCACGGCCACGCATTCGCAGTAGGCGCCCCGCACTTTGGAGGCACTGCCGAAAACACGTTCCAGCAGTTCCAGGAATTTCTCCTCAGCGGCCTTTCGCTCTTCGTCTGTCAAACCAGGTGCTGCCTGCAGGGATGCGTCGTATTTACTCTGCCGTCTCATGTTAGCTACTGGATGGTGGATGCCCCAATTTTACAGTAACGAACCCGAAACTGGCTACCCGGCTAAACACCCTAGCGCCCGGGCGGAAGTTCAGGGATGAGTCGGGCCAGGAGCCTGTTTAATACTTGAGGGCTGTGCTCTTGCCCCAGAACACCCGGTAGGCAAAGATGGTGTAGCCGATGATCACCGGCAACACCACCAGCGCCCCGACCAGGATGACACCCATGGACTCGGGCGCTGAGGCCGACTGCCAGATCGTCAACTTGTCTATCACCAGCCACGGGAAGATGCTGTAGGCCAGGCCGTAAAACGCCAGCAAAAACACACCCACGGTTGAACCGAACGGCACCCAGACGCCGTACTCGTTGCCCTGCGCCAGCCGCACCGGCAAACGGTGCAGGCTGCGGTAGATGATCCAGAAGAGCACCGCGGTGGCCGCCGGGATAGGCAGCAACAGCACGATGTTCGGGAAGGAGAACCACTTGCCAAAAATGCTGGGGCTGACCAGCGGCGTGGCAATCGAAATCGCGGCGATGCCGGCCATGGTGAACCACAGGCTGCCGCGCGCCCAGCGCACTGCCCGCAATTGAAGCTCGCCTTCGGTTTTCATGATCAGCCAGCCCGCGCCCAGCAGGCAATAAGCCGCCACCAGCGCCGCGCCTATCACGGCATTGAACACGATGTTCCAGGCGCCGGAGGCAAAACCGGTGATCAGCGCGCCCAGCATATAGCCCTGCGACCAGCCGGCCAGCAGCGAGCCGCTGTAGAACAGCCGGTTCCACAAGGGCTTGTGCGCCGCATGCGCCTTCACCCGGAAGTCAAAGGCCACACCGCGCAGCATCAGGCCTATCAGCATCAGGGCCACCGGCACATACAGCGCGCCCAGGATGATGCCGTAACCCTTGTGAAACACCGTGAGCAAAACACCCACACCCAGCACCAGCCAGGTTTCATTGGCATCCCAGAACGGGCCAATGCTGGCCACCATGGTGTCCTTGTCGTCGTCGCTGGCGCGGCGCATCAGCACACCCACGCCCAGGTCGTAGCCGTCCAGGATCACATAGGCCAGCATCGCCAGGCCCATGACCACGAGAAAGACAATCGGCATCCAGCCAGCGGCCTGCGTCAGATCGGGGGCAAGGTCAAGCATGGGAGGCTCCTTTCTTTTCAGGGTAGTTCACGACATTGAGCTGGTCTTCCAGCCGCTCTCCCCGGGGTTTTCCGTCCTGCGGTTTGGGGCGCGCCAGGTAAAACACCACGGTGATGTAGGCCACCAGCAGCGACAGGTACAGCGCCAGGTACAGGACAAGCGAGAACGCAATCGTCGGCGCCGGCACCCTGGAGGCCGCATCGGCCGCCGTCAGCACACCGCTTACCAGCCAGGGCTGGCGCCCTATCTCGGTCACATACCAGCCGGCGATCAGCGCCACCCAGCCGGCAAACGTCATGGCCACCAGCACCCGGGCATGCCAAACCGTCAGGTCGCGGGTCTGGCCTTTTTTCCAGGGCGCCAGTTGAAAGCTTGTGGCCCAGCTCACGGCCAGCATCAGCAGGCCGACACCGACCATGATGCGAAAGGCCCAGAACACCGGCGCCACCGGCGGGTGTTCGCCTTCAAACTGGTCCAGGCCCTTGACCTCGCCGTCCCAGCTGTGGGTGAGGTACAGCGAGGCGAGTTTCGGGATGGCGATTTCATAACGGTTGGTTTTGGCTTTTTCGTCCGGCCAGGCAATCAGCACGGCGGGCACGCCTTTTTCGGTCTTCCAGATGCCCTCCATCGCGGCCAGCTTGGCCGGCTGGTGTTCCAGGGTGTTCAGGCCATGCAGGTCGCCCGCCACAATCTGCAGGGGAATCAGCACCGCGGCCAGGTAGACACCGGTTTTCAGGCTGGCCATCACATCGGCACCGCGGTCCTGGCGCAACCAGCGGTAGGCCGATATACCAGCCACCAGGAAAGCCACCGTCAGCCCCGAGGCCAGCAGCATGTGCACCAGGCGGTAGGGAAACGAGGGGTTGAAGATCACCTCGAACCAGCTCGTTACATGGGCCTGGCCGTTGATCATCTCAAAGCCGGCCGGCGTCTGCATCCAGGAGTTGAGCGCCAGAATCCAGAATGCCGAGAGTGTCGTGCCGCCGGCCACCAGCCAGGTTGCCACCGTGTGTGTGGTTTCACTGACACGCGACCGCCCGAACAGCATCACGCCCAGCATGGTCGCTTCCAGGAAAAATGCCGTGAGCACCTCATAGGCCAGCAGAGGCCCGGCGATGTTGCCCACGGTTTCCATAAAGCCCGGCCAGTTGGTGCCGAACTGGAAACTCATGGTGATGCCGCTGACCACGCCCAGCGCAAAGGTCAGCGCAAAAATCTTCACCCAGAACTGGTAGGCATCCATCCAGTGCTGTTGCCCGGTCTTGACAAAACGCAGCTTGAAAAACAGCAACACCCAACCCAGCGAGATGCTGATGGTCGGAAACAGGATGTGAAAAGTGATGTTGGCCGCAAATTGAATACGCGCCAACAGGAATCCATCAAGGCCTTCCATGGTCAGTTCCCCTCTTTATCGTTCGTGTTATCGAAGATTCGGCCAGCAGGTTTGTGATCGGCAACACCCGATGGTTGAGCCGCCATGGTGTCTTGTGTCGGCCTGCCTGTCAAACCGGCAACGACCCTGCCCGTCAGCTTGTCCTTGACCTCCAGCAGCTTGGCCACCTTGGCGCCCATCTTCATCAGGCTGACCAGGGTGGCCGAATCCATCTTCTGCACATCGGCCAGCCAGCCCGTCATGAGCTCTATCAAATCGTGCATTTGTTTCATGCGCGCCTGGGCGTGGATGTCATCCTCGTGCGCCGGCTGCTCCATCAGCGCATCGCGCAGCATCGACAGAGTCGGGTCGATCTCGCGCTTGCGCCGCTCCTCGGCCAGCGTGCGAAAGATGGCCCAGACGTCTTCAGGCGCCTGGAAATACTCGCGCCTGTCATTGGGCAAATGCTGCAGCCGAACCAGGTTCCAGGATTGCAGTTCTTTCAGCCCCATGCTCACGTTGGAGCGCGAAAACCCCAGTGCCTCGCCAATATCGTCGGCATTCAGGGCGCGCGGCGAAACATACAAGAGCGCGTAAATCTGGCCAACGGTGCGGTTAATGCCCCATCGACTGCCCATTTCTCCGAAATGGAGGACAAAACGCTGGGTCAGGGGGGCTAGGTTCATGGCAGCTCGTGTTTACTGAATTTTCAGGAGTTACTGAAAGTATAGTAATCAAAAGATGATTGCGCCAGCTATGAATGCTTGTCGCACCATGGCGTGAGGCTATTGCGGTCTCAGTCCAAAAACGGGGAAAGCACCTACCCGGCAGAGAAGGTCCATCGCGGGAGCAGCACCTAAACTCGAGGGCTGTGCGAAGTTTGCCGGTAAATTATTTAGCTGGAGGCAGAAGTGAAATCAGAAAATTCTTTGAGGAACAATAACTTAGCTGATTTACTCAGCGCCAGCTTATACCGCAGCGGCATTTCTATGCCGCAGCGGCTGCGGTCTACATTACGTCATACGTCACCAATACTTTCATGACTCGCACTGTCTTTGTCTCATCCACATTCGTTGACCTGCAGACTCACCGGAAGGCGATTTGGGACATGCTCGCAAAATTCGACGTTACCGTCCGCGGCATGGAGCAGTTCGGCGCTAGGACGGAAACGCCACTACAAACATGTCTGATCGAAGTCGACCAATCGGACATATACGTCGGTGTCATGTCCTTTCGGTTGGGCTCAATTGAACCAACCTCGGGTAAGTCTTACACACAGCTTGAGTACGAGCGCGCCATTGCCTTGTCCAAGAAGGTATTCATTTACCTCGTCGATGAGGAGAACGCTCTCGTGCCGGTCAGATTTATTGATCGAGGGGAGTCCCAGGAAAAGTTGGACTCTTTCAAGAGCATCCTTCGGGAACGGCACACCATTGAAACCTACACCAATGAGGCGGATCTTGTTGCCAAGGTGAAGCGCGACCTGGAGCGGCACATTTCACCGCGCGGGGGAATTGAGTCAAATCCAGATGAGTTTTCGTTCTCAGCCGCTCGACTCAAGACTTTCATGTTGCTCCCTAAGGCTGTGGCCGGAACAGAGATACGTCTCCGTTTGCATGTAGAAGGGCGCCCGTACCCAGCGTCACGTGTAGTTTGCCAAGCATTCAACCTGGAGTTCGGCGGGACGGTAGGCTTACCCATATCCGTACTGGAACCCAAAGGGATTGAATCCAGCGACCTTCCTGACCTTTACATCAGTGCCAAGCACGCCACTGAACTTCTGCCGATTGCTAAGGGTGATGTCCTCGATGGATATATGAAGATGCATTTCTCCAGCAAGAAAATCGACAGCGTGCGGGCTCGTTTTCGTCCTCATACGGACTATCCGAATATTTCTGCGGCGGCGAGTGTTCTGGGGGAGGCCGTGCACTACGAAGCGGACTCTCGTCTTGCGCTTGAGCTTTCCAAAACGCTAGAGTTCAAGTCGGGAAGCGCGAGTGCCGTATAACCGGTCGTTCGAACTGACGTCCTTCGACAAGCCTGAGTCCTCGGCTCAACTTCAACGTTAGACCGCACGCAAACGCGATGACCTACTACTGCACTTTATTCCTGCGCTCGGATAAGAGGGACGTGCTGTCGGCAATATTGCCTCCTGCTGCCATTGAGGCGCTTGACCAGGAAGACAACCAGTCACCGGTAAACCTGGCACGAGCGCAACGCATGCGTATCGCAGGCTTCGTCACAAGAAGCGACCTGCCCAGATACGCGTGGTACGTGGATTCGCGGGAAGGGGTAAGCGCCGACGAGAGCGATCCACTCGTTCACGTGTCCTGGCTGTTTTCGCAACTCAAGCCTGGCGTTCTGCTAGCCGACGCGAAGAATCAAGGCCTTGATTCTTCATTGGCTTTCTACTGGGGAGGCCAGGGAACAGGAGGTGGCCCCTTCATTTCATCCGCACTGGCGGAGCTCCTCGCACACCACAAAGTCGGCC
The DNA here is from genome assembly GCF_042659145.1 of Polaromonas aquatica. NCBI lineage: Bacteria > Pseudomonadati > Pseudomonadota > Betaproteobacteria > Burkholderiales > Comamonadaceae > Polaromonas > Polaromonas aquatica. The sequence continues at coordinate 62,972 of NZ_JBHSRS010000001.1, forward strand.
TTGATGTGGGGTTCTACTATGAAGAGTCGGCAAGTGCGATCTAGAAGATAAAACGCTCAAGCCGTAGGCCTAGGCGCACCAATCAACTCAGCCAGTTGGTCGGTAGCCTTGCCCCAGCCTTCATGAAAACCCATCTTTTCATGCGCCTCGCGGTCGGCCACCGTCCAATGCAGCACGCGGGCGGTGTAGCGGGTTTTGCCGCCTTCGTCCTCGAAGGTCAGCACGCCCGTCATGAAGGGTTTTTCTGACGGCTTCCAGGCTTCGGTGAATGCGTCGGTAAACACCAGGCGTTTGTTGGGCACCACTTCAAGATACACACCGCGATTCGGGAACTCGGTGCCGTCGGGGCCGCGCATCACGACCAGGCTGGCGCCGCCGGGGCGCACATCGACCTCGGCGCGCACGGTCTGCCAGGGCTTGGGAGTGAACCACTGCACCAGCAGCTCGGGCGTGGTCCAGGCCTTGAAGACTTTTTCGCGCGGGGCGTCTATCAGGCGGGTGAGTACAAGCTCGCGGTCGGAAGCCGGCGCGGCGGGGCTTGGGGTCGTCATGGCGTTCTCCTTCGGGTTGGTAGTATTTAACTGACTCGGCGGCCATGCCCACTTGCAGGCCGCTTATCTGTACGACGAAGCAGGCGCGGCGTTCTCGACACGCTGGCGTTCAATCTGCAGAAAGTACCTGATTTTTATGCATTCCGGCCTGAAAGGCAGACGCATAAACGCTATTTATTTAATAGCTGGTTGCGCGCATAGCTATTGGGCTTCAGGCATTTTTGGCACTCAAAAACGCATCAAAACCACTCCAAAACGGCTTGAAACGGCAAAAACTGCCCCTGGAGCCCTGGATTTAGCCGTTTTATGAACGTTTTAGGCCCATGGCCGCCGCGCTGCTTGCGTGACCAGCTATCAATTAAGTAGCAAAACCTTACCGGGCTTTGGTTTTTGGCTTGGGCGAAGGCCTGGCCCGCCGGGCTTTTTTGACCGGCGGCGACGGCAGGGACTCCACCACCTCGGGTGTGGACTCAGGCACCAGCAGCACGACTTCCTTGAAACCCAGGCCCAGCATGCCCAGCTCTTCAGCAGCGGCGCGGCTCACGTCAATCACGCGGTTGCGGCTGAAGGGGCCGCGGTCGGTGATGCGTACGTCCACGTCGCGGCCGTTGACCAGGCTGTGCACCCGCACCATGGTGCCAAAGGGCAAGGTGCGGTGCGCGGCCGTGAAGGCGTGCATGTCGTAACGCTCGCCGCTGGCGGTGCGCTTGCCATGAAAGCCCGGGCCGTACCAGGAGGCGCCGCCGCGCTCGAACTCGCGCGCGGGTTCGCCCGCCAGCAGTGCCGGCCGCGGAAAATCGTCTGGCGAATCGGCCTCGGGCATGCTCGCCGCTTCGGCAGCCCCGGTGGAGGCGGCAGATTTGGCAACCGGTTTGGCCGGCGCTTTGGCAGGGGCGCGGCTTGCCGCAGGGCCTGTTGCCGGTGTTTCAGGCGATGGCGGCGCGGTGGTACAAGCGGCCAGCCAGGCCAGCAGGGCGAGGCCGAGTACGAGGCTGGAGGCCCGCCGGATGACACCTTGTTTCATCATCATGCCGGCCCCTGTCTGGTTCAGGCCAGCTGCAGTCGCTGGATGATCTCGGAGGTCGCCGCCGCCTGGTTCATGGTGTAGAAATGAATTCCCGGCACACCGGCCGTGCGCAGTTGCTCGCACAGGTCGGTGATCACATCCAGTCCAAAACTCTTGATGGACGCGGTGTCGTCGCCGTAGCCTTGCAGGCGCAAGCGGATCCAGCGCGGAATCTCGGCACCGCAGGCATCGCTGAAACGCATCAGCTGCGTCGAGCTGGTAATCGGCATGATGCCGGGCACCACCGGCACATCGGCGCCCAGCTTGGCCGAGTCGTCCACAAACCGGAAGTAGGCGTCGGCATTGAAGAAATACTGGGTGATGGCCGAATTGGCACCGGCCTTGACCTTGGTCACATAGGCCTGCAGGTCGGCGTCGGCGGATTTGGCCTGTGGGTGGATTTCCGGGTAGGCAGCGACTTCTATGTGGAAGGCGTTACCGGTCTCGGCCCGGATAAAGGCCACCAGGTCGCTGGCGTAATGAAACTCGCCGCCCGCGCCGTAGCCGCTGGGCAAATCGCCGCGCAAGGCCACCAGGCGCTTGACGCCCATGGCGCGCAGGGTTGCGAGCTGCTGGCGCACGGTGTCCTTGGTGGCGCCCACGCAGGAGAAATGGCTGGCGGCGTCAACGCCCTCTTGCAGGATTTCGCCGACGGTGCCAAAGGTGCCTTCTTGCGTGGAGCCGCCTGCGCCAAAGGTGACGGAGCAGAACTCGGGCTTGAAGGCGTACAGCGCCTGGCGCGTCACGCGCAGTTTGGCCGCGCCTTCAGGCGTCTTGGGCGGGAAAAATTCAAAGCTGATGGGCATACTCATCTGGCATCCACTTTTCGATAACAACTCTTGCAGGAATCCGTTCGCGTTGGGCTTGTCGAAACGCTGTCGAAGCCTTCGACGGGCTCAGGCAGAACGGTCTGTTTTTTTCAATCTTCGTCCGGGTTGTGGCGGCGCTTGGCCCTGGCCGGCCCATGCTGGCCGGCGTGCGCCTCTTCCGAATCCTCGTGCGCCGCATGCCTGGCGCGCAACTCGCTGCGCGGCGTGCGTTTGACAAGGTTGCGCGATGGCGCTGCGACCAGCGGCTGGTCTTCAGCGGCGACGTTGTGCTGCTTTTTGCCGTGTATGAAAAACTCGCGGTTGCCGTCGCCGCCTTCAATGGCGGATTCCATCCAGCCCAGCACGTCAACACCGACCTGGGCGCAGGTGTCGCGCAAACGTTTTTCGACAAACTCAAAATGCACAGGGTCGCGCACAATGCCGCCCTTGCCTATCTGGCCGGGCTGCAGTTCGAACTGCGGCTTGACCAGCATCAGCAGATGGCCGTCGGCCTTCAGCAGGCGCGCAACGGCAGGCAAGACCAGCGTCAATGAGATAAAGGACAGGTCGCCGGTGAGGAAGTCAAAAAGCGGGTTGAAGGCTTCTTCATCGCTTTCCGGCGCTTCATCGTCAAAGTCTTCATCACCCTCTTCACCGCCATTTTTCAGGTGCAGTGCACGGCGATAGTGTTCGGCCAGATCGTCTGCAGTCAGCGAGCGCGCATTCACGCCCTCTATGCAGACCACACGCGCGTCGTCGCGCATGGTGGCATGCAGCTGTCCATGGCCTACATCGACACCGACGACCTGCGCCGCGCCGTGCTGCAGCAGGCAATCCGTGAATCCACCGGTGGACTGGCCTATGTCGAGGCAGCGCAGGCCGCTCACGTCCAGCTTTGTAGCCTTGAGTGCGCCTTCGAGCTTGAGCCCGCCGCGCGAGATGTATTTGGCCTCGGTGTTGTCGAGCACTTCCATCTCGGCCGCGTCCGGGATCTCGTCGCCGTTTTTGGCAACACGCTTCCATGCCGGCAGCACATCGGTATCGACAAGCACGCGCCATTGCACCCCCGAAGCAATCAGGCGCTGGGCCTGGGAGCGGGTGGTGGCAAAGCCGTGTTCGACGAGGAAGAGGTCAGCGCGCATGGATAGGTTTTCTGCCTTTTATGGCGTTGAGGGCGTAGCGAGCGGCCCGAAATCCGCAAGGCGGAAATCGGCCCGCGCAGTAGCCATTAATAGCGGTAGGTGTTGGCTTTGTAAGGGCCGGACTTCGACACGCCGATGTAAGCAGCCTGCTCATCGCTGAGTTCAGACAGCATGGCGCCGACTTTCTTGAGGTGCAGGCGCGCGACTTTTTCGTCCAGGTGCTTGGGCAACACATAAACCTTGCCCACTTCGTAGTCAGCCTGTTTGGTGAACAGTTCGATCTGCGCAATGGTCTGATTCGCAAAGCTGGAGGACATGACAAAGCTGGGGTGGCCCGTGCCGCAACCCAGGTTCACGAGGCGGCCCTTGGCCAGCAGGATGATGCGTTTGCCGTCCGGGAAGATCACGTGGTCGACTTGCGGCTTGATCTCTTCCCAGGTGCATTTTTCCAGCGAAGCGACGTCGATTTCGTTGTCGAAATGGCCGATGTTGCAAACGATGGCCTGGTCTTTCATCTTGGCCATGTGCTCATAGGTGATGACGTTTTTGTTGCCGGTGGCGGAGACAAAAATATCGCACTTGTCGGCTGCGTATTCCATGGTCACGACCTTGTAACCTTCCATCGCGGCCTGCAGGGCGTTGATCGGGTCGATCTCGGTCACCCAGACCTGGGCCGACAGCGCACGCAGGGCCTGGGCCGAGCCCTTGCCCACGTCGCCGTAACCGGCCACACAGGCGACCTTGCCGGCCACCATCACGTCGGTGGCGCGCTTGATCGCGTCAACCAGGGATTCGCGGCAGCCGTAGAGGTTGTCGAACTTGGATTTGGTCACCGAGTCGTTCACGTTGATGGCGCGCAGGGCCAAGGTGCCCTTGGCCGACATTTCGTTCAGGCGCAGCACGCCGGTGGTGGTTTCTTCAGTCACGCCGATGATGTTTTTCAGGCGGCGGCTGTACCAGGTCGGGTCTTGCGCAAGCTTGGCCTTGATCGAGTTGAACAGGCAGATTTCTTCTTCGCTGGTGGGCTTGGAGATCAGGCTGGCGTCTTTTTCGGCCTTGGTGCCCAGGTGCATCAGCAACGTTGCATCGCCGCCGTCGTCCAGGATCATGTTCGGGCCTTCTTCGGGCGTGCCTTTGGCGCCGTTGAATTCGAAAATGCGATGGGTGTAGTCCCAGTAGTCGGCCAGGGTTTCACCCTTGATGGCAAACACGGGCGTGCCGGCAGCGGCAATCGCGGCAGCAGCGTGGTCTTGCGTAGAGAAAATGTTGCACGAAGCCCAGCGCACGTCGGCGCCGAGTGCCTGCAGGGTTTCGATCAGCACGCCGGTCTGGATCGTCATGTGCAGCGAGCCGGTGATGCGTGCGCCCTTCAAAAGCTGGGCTTTCGCGAATTCTTCGCGGATGGCCATCAGGCCGGGCATCTCGGTCTGGGCGATGTTCAGTTCCTTGCGGCCCCAGGCGGCGAGGGAAATGTCGGCAATGGTGTAGTCGGTGGAAGGCTTCAATACGGCGCTCATACGGTTCTCCAAAATCAAACGTCAATTGGGCAAAATCGCCACAGGCATGGGCGTTCAAGGGACGGGGGAACTCGGTCATTCACCCGGCTTGAGAGCACATGCGGGTGAGCGTGGTTGCAATGAAGTCCTGAGCCTGGTCCACTGGGTGTGGGTTGCAACGCTCCTCAGGAAGCCTGCCATTGTACCGAAGCGCGCCGGCGCCCGAAAATGGCATGCGAAAATTTCACCATGCAAGAACTGAACAACTGGCCCGTCGCAGCACGGCGCCTGGTGACCGGCGTCTTCACCGACATCGACGACACGCTGACAACAGACGGCGCCATCACGCCCGATGCACTGCAGGCGCTGGCCGACCTGAAAGCGGCCGGCCTGCATGTCATTCCCATCACCGGCCGGCCGGTGGGCTGGAGCGAGCCTTTTGCGCTCAGCTGGCCGGTGGACGCCATCGTTGCAGAAAACGGCGCAGTTGCGCTACTTTCAAGCCAAAAAGGCCCGCAGCCCTTGCAGGACAGGCGCAACCAGCTATCAAAACTGTATCAACAGGACGAGTCCATGCGGCGGGCCAACTACGCCCGCATGCAGCAGGTGGCGCGCCGTGTGATGCAGGAAGTGCCCGGCGCCGTCCTCTCACAAGACAGCCCCGGGCGCGAAACCGACATCGCCATAGACCACAGCGAGTTTGTGCATCTGCCGCCCGCCGCCATCGCCCACGCCGTGCAGATCATGCAGAACGAAGGCATGAATGCCACCGTCAGTTCCATCCACATCAATGGCTGGTTTGGCGCGCACAACAAACTCGAAGGCGCACGCTGGATAGTCCGCGAGTTGCTGGGCCGCGAGCTGGATGCCGAGATGGAACGCTGGGTTTATGTTGGCGACTCAACCAACGACCAGCTGATGTTTGAGGCCTTCCCGCACTCAGTGGGCGTGGCCAATATCCGGCGTTTTGAGGCACAGCTGGCGCACAAGCCGCGCTACATCACGCAGGGCGAGCGCGGCGCGGGTTTTGCCGAGGTGGCGCGCGCCATTTTGTCGGCACGCTCCACGTAAAAACCGCGCAGGCGGTTTTGACTCAGCTGCCTTTGGCCAGGCCCAGCTTGTCGATCAACACCTTTTCGCGGCCAATGGTGTCCTGCGCAAATTTTGTGTAGTCAGCCGAGCTCAGGTAGTTGGGCAGCATGTCGTAGCGGGCCAGCGCGGCCACATAACTGGGTTCTTCCATCGCCTTTTTGAACGCATCATGCAGCCGCCTGACCACTTCGGGCGGCGTGCCCTTGGGTGCGCCTATGCCGAAAGGCGAGTTCTGCACTATGTCGTAACCCAGTTCCTTGAGCGTAGGCGCGCCGGGGAATTTGTCCAGCCGCTTTTCGCCCCAGGTGTTGAGCACGCGCAGCTTGCCCGCCTCGACCTGCGTTGCAAAACCGGTGCTGTCGGCCGCCGCCATCACCTGCCCGCCAACCACCGCCAGCATCAGGTCGGCGCTGCCTTTGTAGGGCACATGCTGCAGCTCGATGCCGGCCTTCTGTGCGACCAGCTCGGTCGTCAGGTGCGGGCTGGTAAGCGTGCCCGTGGAGCCGTAAGTCAGCTTGCCGGGGTTGGCCTTGGCGTAGGCAACAAAGTCGGCCCAGTTCTTCAGTGGGCTGTCGGCCGGCACAACAATGCCAAAGGCGTAGCCCGTGACATTGATGACGTAAGTGATGTCCTTGATCGGGTCCCAGTTGATTTTGGTGGTGTAACCCAGCCGGAACACACCCAGCGGAATCTGCGCCACCGTATAGCCGTCAGCCACGGCGCTTTGCAGTTGCTGCGCCGGCAGGGTGCCACCGGCGCCGGGCTTGTTCTCGACAATCACCGGCTGGCCGAGGATTTTGGAAGCATTGTCCGCCAGCGAACGCATGGTGATGTCCGTCGGCCCGCCGGCCGGAAAGGCAATCACCAGCTTGATGGGTTTGGCCGGAAAGCTGCCTTGCGCCCAGGCCTGCTGGCCCAGTGCAGGAACGGCGAGTGCGGCGGCGGTTTGCAAGAGGTGGCGACGTTGCATGAAAAACTCCCGGTGGGTGATGTAGCGCCAGATCATGCGTCACATCACCCCGGGCCGCATCAGGGGAACACCTGAAGGCCTGCCGGCCCGCACCAGGCCGGTTTTAAAGGTGTTTTATGCCTCTGGCCGGCTGGATATGCGCGCAACCAGCTATCCATTTGATAGCAAAATACACACTTACACCCGTGCCAGCACACCCCGCAAGGCATTGCCGGTGTGCGTCCCCAGCTTCACCACCGTTTCGGGTGGCGCGGAGGCGACCACCGTGCCACCGGCATTGCCGCCATCGGGGCCCAGGTCAATCACCCAGTCGGCCTCGGCAATCACGTCCAGGTCGTGCTCGATCACCACCACGCTGTGGCCGCCATTGACCAGGCGGTGCAACACGTGGATCAACTTTTCGACGTCGGCCATGTGCAGGCCCACCGTGGGCTCGTCCAGCACATACAAGGTATGCGGCGCCTTCTGGCCACGGCGTGTGATGTCGTCACGCACCTTGGACAGTTCGGTCACCAGCTTGATGCGCTGCGCCTCGCCGCCCGACAAAGTCGGCGACGGCTGGCCCAGCGTAAGGTAGCCCAGGCCCACGTCTTTCAGCAACTGCAGCGGATGGCTGATGTTGGGCATGGAGGCAAAAAAGTCCACCGCCTCGTCAACCTCCATCTTCAGCACGTCACCAATGCTTTTGCCGCGCCAGGTCACAGCCAGTGTCTCGGGGTTGAAGCGCGCGCCGTGACAGGTTTCGCACAGCACCTTCACGTCAGGCAAGAAGCTCATGCCAATCGTGCGTACGCCGGCGCCTTCACAGGTCGGGCAACGGCCTTCGCCGGTGTTGAAGCTGAAGCGCCCCGCCGCATAACCGCGTGCCCGGGCCTCCAGCGTGTCGGCAAACAGCTTGCGAATCGTGTCCCAGAAACCGATGTAGGTGGCCGGGCAGGAGCGCGGTGTTTTGCCTATCGGGGTCTGGTCCACTTCCAGCACACGGTCAACCACGCGGTAGCCTTCAATGCGCTCGCAGCCCGTCCATGCCGGGTGTTTGCCGGCATCGTCAGAATCGCGGCCGGCTTTGGTCGAGCGCTGCATGACGGCGGCATGCACATTGGTCAGCAACACATCGCGCGCGAGCGTGGACTTGCCCGAACCCGACACGCCGGTGACGGCCACCAGGCGGTACAGCGGCACATCAATGGAGACGTCCTTGAGGTTGTGCAGGTCTGCGTTGACGACCTTGAGCCACGAGGTGAAAGGCGTGGCGGCAGCGGGCGCTGCATTGTGCAAGGCACTCGCACTGGCTGCCGCAGCCTTTAGCGCGGCGGCCTTGAGCAGTGCCTGCTTTTGTTTGCTCAGGGGCTTGGCGGCAGGACCGGAACCGGCGCCCGGCGCCACTGCTGCATCCGGGTCCAGCCCCAGCTGCGTTTCACGGCGTATCTGCAAGGGGTGAATCAGCGGATTCGCCAGGTAACGGCCCGTCAGCGAATCCGGCACTGCCGACAGCTGCGCCGCCGTGCCCTGCGCCACCAGCCGCCCACCGCGTTTGCCTGCGCCCGGACCGATGTCGATGATGTTGTCGGCGCGGCGAATGGTGTCTTCATCATGCTCTACAACGACCAGCGTGTTGCCGCGTTCGCTGAGCTTGCCAAGCGCGCTGAGCAAAATCTGGTTGTCGCGCGGGTGCAGGCCAATCGTCGGCTCGTCCAGCACATAACAGACGCCCTGCAGGTTGGATCCCAGCTGCGCGGCCAGGCGAATGCGCTGCGCCTCGCCGCCCGAAAGCGTCGGTGCGCCGCGATCCAGCGTGAGGTAACCCAGGCCCACGTCTTCGAGGAACTCGAGGCGGCTTTTGATCTCGGGGACCAGGTCTCGCGCGATACCGGCTTCACGGCCCACCAGGTCGAGCTTTTCAACCCAGGCGCGCACGTCGGTCACCGACAGGCGTGCGATCTCGGAAATACCCACGCCGGCGAACTTGACCGCCCTCGCCAGCTTGTTCAGGCGCGTGCCTTCGCAGCCCGGGCAGACGGTGTCCACCACGTCTTCGGCTTCAGGCTCCGCAAAACTCTGCTCGCGGCCCTTGTTGTCGTCGTCACGCACAGAGTCGTCAAATACCTTGCGCTGCTCTTTGGTGAGCTTGACACCGGTGCCCACGCAATCGGGGCACCAGCCATGTTTGCTGTTGTAGCTGAACAGGCGCGGGTCAAGCTCGGGATATGAGGTTGAGCAGACCGGGCAGGCGCGTTTGGTGGAAGAGGCTTCGAGTTTGCCAATCGCCTTGGTAGATGTGCCCGCCAGCATGGCACCGCGCAGGCCGTCCAGCGGCGCCAGCACATGCACCACGCCCTTGCCATGTTGCAGCGCGGTGGCGAGCGCTGCACGCAGCACCGCTTCGTTCTCGGGCGTGACATGGATGTCGGCAACCGGCAACTCGACCGTGTGCTCCTTGAAACGGTCAATGCGCGGAAAGTTGGTGGTCGGCAAAAACTCGCCGTCAATACGCAGGTGCGTGTAGCCGCGCGGCCGCGCCCAGTCGGCCAGCTCGGTGTAGACACCCTTGCGGGCAATCACCAGCGGCGCCAGCAGGCCTATGTGTTTGCCGCGGTAGGCCTTGAGCAGTTGCGCTGCGATGCTCTCAGGGCTTTGCGGCATCACGGCCGCGCCATCCTTAGTGCAGTGCTGCACGCCGAGCTTGACGTAAAGCAGGCGCAGGAAATGCCAGACCTCTGTTGTGGTGCCGACGGTGGACTTGCGCCCGCCGCGCGACAGGCGCTGCTCGATCGCCACCGTGGGCGGAATGCCGTACACCGCATCGACCTCGGGCCGGCCCGCCGGTTGCACAATGCTGCGCGCATAGGCATTGAGCGATTCAAGGTAACGCCGCTGGCCTTCGTTGAACAAAATGTCAAAGGCCAGTGTGGACTTGCCCGAGCCAGACACGCCGGTCACCACATTGAACTTGCCGCGCGGAATGTCGACCGACAAACTCTTGAGGTTGTTTTCCTTGGCGTTGACGATCTGTATCAGGTTGCTGAAGGCCGGCCGGGTTTTCCAGGCCTTGGGACGGGCCTCTTCGACACCATGCACCTTGCCCATGGCGGCTTCGTATTCGCGCAGCGCCAGCGCGGTGTGCGAGGTCGGGTGCTCGCGCACCTGCTCCGGCGTGCCCTCGGCCACCAGCAAACCGCCGGCTTCACCACCATCGGGACCAAGGTCAATCAGCCAGTCGGCGGAACGGATCACATCCAGGTTGTGTTCGATGATGATCAACGAATGACCGGCATCGATCAGCTTGCGCAGTGCGCGCATGAGCTTGGCGATGTCGTCAAAATGCAGGCCGGTGGTCGGCTCGTCAAACAGGAACAAGGTACCGCGCCCCGGCATCCGGAGTGCCAGCGACTGTTTGCTGACGCTTTGTGTTTTGCTTGCATCGGCCAGGAAGCCCGCGAGCTTGAGCCGCTGCGCTTCACCGCCTGACAGCGTGGGCACGGGCTGGCCCAGCTTCACATATTCAAGGCCCACATCCACTATCGGCTGCAGGGCGCGCACCACCTCACGATCCTGCGCAAACAGTTGCACGGCCTCGCTCACGGTAAGGTCCAGCACATCCGCCACGCTGAGTACTCTGGGCAGGGCTTGCCCAATCGCCTTGCGTTCAATCGTGACTTCCAGTATCTCGGGCCGGTAACGTTTGCCGTCGCAATCCGGGCAACGCAGGTAAACGTCGCTCAGGAACTGCATCTCCACATGCTCAAAACCCGAGCCACCGCAGGTCGGGCAGCGCCCGTCGCCATTGTTGAAGCTGAATTTTGAGGCCGTGTAACTGCGCTGCCTTGCCAGCGGCGCCTGCGCAAACAGCTCACGCACGGCATCCCATGCGCCCACATAGCTTGCAGGATTGGAGCGCGCGGTTTTTCCAATCGGTGACTGGTCCACAAACACCACATCGGTCAGGTGGTCCGCACCCATCAGTCGGTCGTGCAGGCCCGGTGTTTCTGTCGCCTTGCCGAACTGGCGCAGCAATGCCGGTGCCAGGATGTCCTGCATCAGCGTGGATTTGCCGGAGCCGCTGACGCCGGTGACAACCACCAGCCGTTGCAGCGGAAAGTCCACCGTCAGGTTCTTCAGGTTGTGGTCGCGTGCACCTTCAAGAATCAGGCGCGGTGTGTTGTCGGTCACCGCACGCTTGATGCCCATGCCGACCTGCTTGCGCGAGCCCAGGTAGGCGCCGGTCAGCGTGTCGGCATGTTTGAGGTCTTCGGGTGTGCCGTCAAACACGATCTGGCCACCCTTCTCGCCGGGTCCAGGCCCCATGTCTATCATGCGGTCGGCGGCCAGCATGACGGCCGGATCGTGCTCCACCACCACCAGCGTGTTGCCCGCATCGCGCAAACGATGCATGGCCTGGGTGATGCGGTTCATGTCGCGTGGATGCAAGCCGATTGAAGGTTCGTCCAGCACAAACAGTGTGTTGACCAGCGAGGTGCCCAGCGCGGTCGTGAGGTTGATGCGCTGCACCTCGCCACCCGAGAGCGTGCGGCTTTGCCGGTCCAGCGTGAGATAGCCAATGCCGACATCACACAAATATTTGAGCCGCGTCTGGATTTCCTCAAACAGCGACTTCAGCGCTTTCTGCTCCGCGTCATCACCCACGGCCGAAATCGAAAGACTGCCGGCGAACTTTTGCAGGCGCTCAATCGGCAGGCGCATCAAATCATGCAGGCACAGGCCGGGCAAGGCCTCAAGCTGTGCGCGACTCCACTTCACGCCCACGGGCATAAAACGTTCCGTGGGCGGCAGCACGGCGTCGGCGGCCTCCCTGGTGCCCAGGCGCCAGAGCAGCGACTCCAGTTGCAGGCGTGCACCGCCGCAGGTCTCGCACGGCGTGTAGCTGCGGTACTTGGACAAGAGCACACGGATGTGCATCTTGTAGGCCTTGCTTTCGAGGTATTCAAAAAAGCGTTTAATGCCGAACCAGTGCTGGTTCCATTTGCCATTCCAGCTCGGTGAGCCGTTGATGACCCAGCCCTGCTGCTCCGGCGTGAGCTTGTACCAGGGCGTGTCGCGCGGGATGCCTGCCGCTTCGGCGTGGCGCATCAAATCGTCCTGCGCCTCTTTCCATGCAGGCGTCTGCATGACCTTGATGGCGCCTGCACGCAGGGTGAGCTTGTCGTTCGGAATGACCAGGCCGTAATCCACGCCTATCACCCGGCCAAAACCCCGGCAGGTGGCGCATGCGCCCATGGCGGAATTGAATGAGAACAGCGAAGGCGTCGGGTCGGTGTAACGTGTGTCGCTGTCAGGGCAATGCAGGCCGGTTGAATAGCGCCACATTTCCTCGGTATCTGTTCCGTCTACCCCAATTTTCTGTACATAGACATTGAGGCGGCCACCGCCACGTTTGAGTGCTGTCTCAATAGCTTCAATCGCGCGTGCTTTTTCTATGGACTGGATACGAAAACGATCCGCCACTACGTCGAGCAGTTTGTGCGGCCCGGCGGGTGTGGCGACCTCCCGCTGCACATGCACACGCGTGAAGCCACTGGCCGAAAGCCATTGTTCGAGCTGTTCCGCGCTGGTGTTACCGGGCAACTCGACCGGGAAGGTCATCACGACACGGTTGTCACCGGTCTTCGTGCGCTCCATGATTTCCGCATAGATGGACTCAGGGCTGTCATGGCGCACCGATTGCGCGGTCTGTTTGTCGAACAGCTGTGCAGAACGTGCATAGAGCAGTTTCAGGTGGTCATTGAGCTCCGTCATGGTGCCCACGGTCGAGCGTGAGCTGCGCACGGGATTGGTCTGGTCAATCGCAATCGCAGGCGGCACGCCTTCGACCTTGTCCACGGCGGGTTTGTCCATGCGGTCCAGGAACTGCCGGGCATAAGCAGAAAAAGTCTCCACATAGCGGCGCTGGCCCTCGGCAAACAGCGTGTCAAACACCAGCGAGGATTTGCCCGAGCCGCTGGGCCCGGTGACCACCGTCATTTCACCGGTGCGGATGTCCAGGTCAAGGTTTTTGAGGTTGTGCTGACGCGCGCCGCGAATGCGGATGGTGCCCTGGGACATGTATGGGTGCTTTCCTGAAGAAGTCAAACATTCTAGACAGGGCAGCGCCGAAAGCAGGGGGTGGACTTAAAGCCCTTTTTAATGCGGGTTTTGCACCGGCCTGCCAAAACGGGGGCGCGGATTTTTGAGTACATTGATCTGCAGATCCAGACTGACGGGGCCGCCACGGACCGTTCGCAATGCTTGCGGCCAGAAGCCGGAGCGGGCACCGGCCTAATAGCCGGGCATGCCTCAGTAATACAAGGCGTTTTCGAGTTCCAGGAACTTCTCGGGGCCCACGGCTTCCCGGATTTTCGGCGCGAGTTCCTTGAGCTTGTCGAGGTCTGTGGCGCCTTCAACTGCAAGGTTCAGCCTGAAACCGCGCAAGCCAAGACCAGCCGTCAAACGTATCGCGATCGGATAGGCTTTTGAATAATGTGCCTGGGCACTGAGCGTTGGCTGTCCATCAGGCGTCTGCGAAAGTGCGGCGGCAGCCGGTGGTGCAGTTGCAGCAGTGAATTTTTCGACTGACGGCGATGCCTGCTGCACAAGCAGGCCAAGGGACACCAGACGGTCCACATCATCCTGCGTCACACCCAGGCCCAGGGTGGCTTTCATGACCTCGGCCAGATTGCGCTTTCCATCGAACATGATGAAGGCAGAGCGCTGGCGCGGTGTCAGCGCCAGCGAACGGTCCTGTAACGCGGTTTGACCCAACTCTGTTTTTATATAAATCATTGGCTTGTCTCCAATTGATGCCGCTACCGGGGTCTGTAGCAAGCAGTGACTTGTAGTTGAGCAACGCTGTTATGTGTTTTTATGCCCGACTCAAATCAATTTAACCCATTTTCATGGGCTGCGCATCAGTGTTATGGAGGAGGTGGCAAGCCGGCTTCACGGTTTTCGCCAAAGGCGTGTCGCCCTGCCCGCAAGTGCCTGCGGGGAAGCGGTTCAGGCAATAAGCGCCAAACGCCCACCAGCCGGCGGCGACTGGGATAAAGGAGTGCCGGATTCCTGCAGACCATGCTTTTCACCCCCCATATCAATATCGCCGCCCTTGTTGAGCAAAAACAGGGCAAGCCCGGCAATCACGACAAAGCCGATCACTAGTTTCCACATATCAAAACTCCTAAAAAAAAGCCCCCGCCATATGACGGGGGCCTGCAAACTTTCACAAATCTGTTCAGGTCGGCATGGGCTTTGGCCCACGCCGCCTGACGGCTCATCAGTCGTCGGCGTAAATATCGACGTCCTTGGTTTCCTTGATGAACAGCGTACCCACAACCAGGGTGACACCCGCGATGATGATCGGGTACCACAGGCCGTTGTACATGTTGCCGGTCTGCGCCACGATGGCAAAGGCCGTTGTTGGCAGCAGGCCGCCGAACCAGCCGTTGCCGATGTGGTACGGCAGGCTCATGGAGGTGTAACGAATGCGCGTAGGGAACAGCTCGACCAGCATGGCCGCAATCGGGCCGTACACCATGGTGACCAGCAGCACCAGGTAGAACAGGATGATGGTCACCATGACCTTGTCGACCTTGGCCGGGTCGGCTTTCGTTGGGTAGCCTGCGGCTTTCAGGTCATCCGCGACGAGTTTCTTGAACTCGGCATCCTTCTTCTTGGCTTCGTCAGCGCTCAGGCCCTTGGCGGCGTAGCTTGGAATGGAGGCTTCACCAATCTTGATGCTGGCGACAGTTCCGGCAGGTGCTGCAACGTTGTCGTAGCTCACCGATGCACCGGCAAGCACCTGTTTGGCGATGTCGCAGGAGCTGGTGAACTTGACAGTACCCGTTGGGTTGAACTGGAAGGAGCATTCGTTCGGATCAGCCGTCACCGTCACCTTGTTTTTGGCCTGTGCTGCTGCCAGGTCAGGATTGGCAGCCTTGGTCAATGCAGTAAACACCGGGAAGTAGGTGACCACAGCCAGCAGGCAGCCTGCCATGATGATGGGCTTGCGGCCGATCTTGTCGGACAGTGTGCCGAAGATCACGAAAAACGGCGTGCCAAGGATCAGGGAATAGGCCACCAGGATGTTGGCCGTAGGGCCATCCACCTTGAGCGCCTGCGTCAGGAAGAACAGTGCATAGAACTGGCCGGAATACCAGACAACGGCCTGGCCGGCGGTCAGGCCCACCAGTGCAAGAATGACGATCTTCAGGTTTTTCCACTGGCCGAAAGACTCGGACAGTGGCGCCTTGGAGGTCTTGCCTTCTGCCTTCATCTTCTGGAACGCTGGCGATTCGTTCATGGACAAACGAATGTAGACAGACACTGCCAGCAGAAAGATGGAGACGAGGAACGGAATGCGCCAGCCCCAGTCGGCGAATGCAGTTTCGCCGATGGCGGTACGCACACCCAGGATGACCAACAGGCTCAGGAACAGGCCCAGCGTTGCCGTGGTCTGGATCCAGGACGTATAGGCACCGCGTTTGTGTGCAGGAGCGTGTTCCGCCACATACACGGCAGCACCGCCATACTCACCGCCGAGCGCCAGGCCCTGCAGCATGCGCAGGGCAATCAGGATCACCGGAGCCGCGACGCCAATCGATGCATAGCTGGGCAGCAGGCCCACGATGAAGGTGGACAAGCCCATGATCACGATGGTGACCAGGAAGGTGTACTTGCGGCCAATCATGTCGCCCAGCCGCCCGAACACCAGTGCGCCGAAGGGACGCACGATGAAGCCGGCGGCAAAGGCCAGCAGCGCAAAAATGAATGCGGAGCCGCTGTCCAGTCCGCTGAAGAACTGCTTGGCAATAATGGCTGCAAGTGAGCCGTACAGGTAAAAGTCGTACCACTCGAATACGGTGCCCAGCGATGAGGCGAAGATCACTTTCTTCTGCTCAGCTGACATGGGTCTGTTGTCGACTGCTGTTGACATGTTTTTGTCTCCAAAATAGTAGGGGCTCCCAAAATGGGAGCTGCACTGATTATTTTGGGGATGTCTGACCCAGCTCTGACGTGAAAATAACAGGAGCTTGCGCGAAACTTATGCGAGGCTGACAAGTCAAGGGGAAACCCCAGAAAAACTTTTCAGCATGCGAAGCGTCTACGGGAAAACGCCTAGCCTTTCACTCAGACCGTCGGCTGACGCCCACAGCAACCTGACAGGCATTTTTCCAGTCCTCGCCTTCAAACCACGGCTCGCCCAGCAGGTAGCCTCGCAGCATGGGCAAGGCGTCCAGGCCCCAGAAAAGCTTGTCATCGACGGCAAACATGGGCACGCCAAAAACACCTTTGGCGATGGCGTCTTCGGTATTTTTTTTCAGTTGCGCCTTGACCTGGTCATCACGCTCCCTGCCTTGCTGCTGTTGCGGCACGAGCGCTTGTGCAAGTGCCGCAAGACGCGACACATCGGCGGCATCGGCTCCACCGCGCCAGACATGGCGAAAGATGCTTTCACACACATAACGGCTGGGCTGGCCGGGTTCCGCTTCAGGGCTGCAGGCGAGGGACAGCCGGAGCAGCGGCAGCGGATTGAACGGGTGGCTGGCCGGCATCTGCAACGGGATGCCCAAGGTATGCGCCAGCCACAAGACCTGGCGGTAGGTCCAGTCGCGCTTGGGCGCTATCTCCGCAGGGCCCAGTTGCCCATGGTGCTTGAGCAGGCCGGCAAACAGAACCGGCTTGTAGCCAACGCTGTAACTTGTGCCTGCAAGGGCGTCTGGCAACTGCTCGAACGCCAGGTAGGCATAAGGCGAGATGAAGTCAAGATAAAACGTGATGTGCTTCATGCCGGGCAAACCCCTTCTTTTAAGTATCTTTATGACTGCAAGGCAGCCATGCGCTGCTCGATCAGTTTCCAGGTGGCTCGTTTGCCGTCGTCATCGGCCCGGCTCCAGCCCGCAATTTCGTCACGCGTGCGAAAGCAACCCATGCACAAACCCGTGCTGTCGCTCATGCGGCAAATGGAAATGCATGGTGAAGGAATGTCCGCTGCGGCCGCCACAGTACGGGCACGTATAGCTACTAAAGTAATAGCGCGCTGCAGGGCGACTTTTTCTTCATCCACATCCACCGCAAGATCGGCAACCGGGGCGCCGGTCAGCCGCTCAAGGTCCTGGGGCGAAAGCCGGAACACCGCATGCGGGTGGCCGGCGGCGGCCCAGATTTCCCCGAAGCGGAACAGCGACCGGTCAATCATGATCACCGTGGCGGTCGCATGTGCGAACGGCGACACGCCGCCTATTGAAAACCCGGTACGGCTTTTGACAAACTCCGCATCGGCCCGCCCCAGCCGTTTACCATCAGGGCAGACCAGCGCTTCCAGTTTTTTTTCATCGACGCGCTGGTCGCCGGAGGTCACTACCAGGATGGCGACATCATCCGAGCGGCGGCGAAAAACAATGCTCTTGGCGATCTGGCCGACGGAAACACCCAGCGCGTCAGCAGCCTGTTGCGCGGTGCGTGCAGCATCGTCAAGCATCACTGGAGGATAGGGATGGCCCTGGCGGTCAAGCAAAGCCGCGACCCGCTGCACACCTTCAGGCAAGGATACCAACTCGGCACCGCACATATTAGTAGCCCCCACGTTTGCTCACTTCGTGTAGCTCTCTGCCCCCCGAGAGGGCTGTGCTTGCTGGGGGCGGTCCGTCGCGGTTTGCATTGACCCCCACGCTTTTCACTTCGTGTAATGCGCTGCCCCCCGAGGGGGCCGTGCTTGCTTGGGGTGGCCCGGCGCGGCGCACTTAGCCTGCCCTCTTGTTCAGCAAGGCCGTGGCAGCGCGCGAGTTCGGCTTGCGCTCCAGAAAGTCGCTGATGAATTTCCCGGCGTCGATCAGTTTGTCGAGATCGATGCCGGTCTCAATGCCCATGCCCTGCAGCATGTACACGACGTCTTCTGTCGCGACATTGCCTGTTGCGCCCTTGGCATACGGGCAGCCGCCCAGCCCGGCTGACGAGGCGTCGAATTGCCAGATGCCCATTTCCAGCGCGGCCAGGGTGTTGGCCAGTGCCTGGCCATAAGTGTCGTGGAAGTGGCCGGACACGTCGTTGATGGCGTAGTGCCTGAGCGCAGCCTCCATGGCGCGCTGCACCTTGAGCGGCGTGCCTACGCCAATCGTGTCCGCCACGCCGATGTGCTGGACGCCAATGTCCTTCATGAGCCGCGCGACGAGTTCCACACGCTCGGGTTGGATTTCGCCTTCATAAGGACAACCCACAGTGCAGGAGATTGCGCCGCGCACATAAATGTTGCGGGCCTTGGCCGCAGCCACCACCGGCCGGAAGCGCTCAATGCTTTCAGCGATGGAGCAGTTGATATTGCGCTGGCTGAAGGCCTCGCTGGCAGCGGCAAACACCACGATCTCATCGGGTTTCGACAATACCGCTGCATCAAAACCCATCATGTTGGGTGTCAACACCGAGTAACGCACACCCGGCTTGCGGTGTATGCCGGCCATGACCTCCGCGTTGTCGGCCATTTGTGGCACCCACTTCGGCGAGACAAAACTGGTGACCTCGATCTCCGTCAGACCGGCATCCTGAAGGCGATGCACCAGCTCGATCTTGACGGCCGCAGGCACAGGAGCTTTTTCATTTTGCAGGCCGTCTCTGGGGCCTACATCAACCAGTTTTACTTTGGATGGGTATTTCATCTGCCTAGTATCCTTTTTTTGGGTCAACCACACCGGCCAGGCTGGCAATTGAAGCACCGCGGTCCAGGGCCCGGATTTTCCCGGCGATCTGGGCAATGCTTTCTTCGCGCAGGGTCCGGGCCGAAGTATGTGGCGTGATGGTAATTTTTGGATGGCACCAGAAAGGGTGCGCTGCGGGCAAAGGCTCAGTCCGGAATACATCAAGCGTCGCACCTGCCATGTGTCCGCTGTCAATCAGTGCGATCAGGTCATCATCCACCAGGTGGCCACCACGCGCCACATTGATGAGGTAGGCTCCCGGCAGCAAGCGCTGCAGCGTTTCACGCCGCAGGATGTTCTGCGTGTCTGGCGTCAGGGGCAGCAGGCAAACCAGGATACGGGTGGCTGCCAGGAAATCGTGCAGCCCGGCCTCGCCGGAAAAACACTTCACACCCGCCACGGTTTTCGCAGACCGGCTCCAGCCCACGACAGGGAAATCAAACTGCGCCAGCGCCCGGCTCACACGCTCGCCCAGCACACCCAGGCCCATCACACCGACGGGAAAATCCTCACGTTGATGTGGCTTGCGATAGGACCACTTGCCTTCGGCGACCTCGGCCTCATAGGCATCGAATTCACGGAAATGCCGGATCACGGCATGGCACACGTACTCGGCCATTTGCGCCGACATGCCCGCATCGTCCAGCCGGACGACAGGAACACCGGCGGGCAGCCGCAGCTTCATGAGCGCATCAACACCGGCGCCAATATTAAAGACCGCTTTAAGCCCGGCCTGCTCGTCAAAAAACTGCTGCGGCGGCACCCAGACCACCGCATAGTCGGCCGGGGCCGCACCGGCCGACCACAAATCAACTGAGGCCCCTGGCAAGGCCGCCCGCAGCCCCTCCAGCCAGGGTTGGGCTTTGGTATCGGTACAACAAAAAGTAACTCGCATGGTCAGGTATTAAACCAGCCCACCGCAGCCCGGCCAGGCGGCTCAGACCTCTATCTTGAGCAACTCGGCCCCTTCTGCGACCTGGTCACCCGGCGCATACAAAATTTCCAGCACCGTGCCGTCGGCAGGCGCTGCAATGGTGTGCTCCATTTTCATGGCTTCCATGACGGCCAGGGCCTGGCCCTTGCTCACCTTGTCACCGGCCTTGACGGCAAAAGAAACCACCTTGCCGGGCATGGGTGCTGTCAACCGTCCGCCTTCGGCCGGACCGTGACCTGCATGCTCCAGCAAATCGATGACAGTGATATGGGTGGCGCCACGCGCCGTAAACACATGATCCACCTCCCCCTGCCTGTAAACCGCCGCAGTCATGCGCTGGCCCGAAAACTGGAGGTCGATACCCTTGGGGCTTGCTGAAAAAACCAGCGGTCCCGATACATCCCCCACCGTCACATGCAGCGCGCCGTCATGCAGGTAGGTCAGTTCGGCCTTGGCCGGCTCGCCCTGGAATTCAAACTCGAAGCGCCGGACATTGACGCCATGAGAGCGCCAGCCATCGCGGCGGCTAAAGGGGTCGGTGCCTTCGCGGGATTTTTCATCCAGCAGGGTCCGGGCAATGGCGCTCGCGGCAGCCATGACCAGACCAACCGGCTCCTGCTTGAAGAGCACGGCACTCTCACGCGGAATCAGCGCCGTATCGAGATTGGCCTGTGCAAACGAGGGGCTGCGCACCACATAACGCAGGAACTGCACATTGGTGTTCAGCCCCACGATGCGGGTTTGCGCCAGTGCCTCGTCAAGCCGGGCAAGCGCTTCTTCACGGGTACGGCCGTGCACGATCAGTTTGGCCACCATGGAGTCATAGAACGGCGAGATGGCATCGCCCTCACGCACACCGTCATCCACGCGTACGGCGCCTCTTTCAAAGCTGGTGCAATCGGGCTTCTGGTAAAGGTGCAGCGTGCCGGTTGCCGGCAAGAAGTTGTTGTCCGGGTTCTCGGCGCAGATGCGTGCCTCGATGGCGTGGCCATTGATGCGCAACTGGTCCTGCGCCAGCGGCAGCTTCTGGCCGGAAGCGACCAGCAATTGCCATTCCACCAGGTCCAGGCCGGTGATGGCTTCAGTCACCGGGTGTTCGACCTGCAGGCGCGTGTTCATTTCCATGAAGAAAAAATTCATGCTGCCGTCAGCACGCTGTTCAACAATGAACTCCACGGTGCCAGCGCCCACGTAATTGACCGCACGTGCAGCCGCCAAGGCCGCCTCGCCCATCTGCTTGCGCATGGCCTCGGTCATGCCGGGTGCAGGCGCTTCCTCCAATACCTTCTGGTGGCGGCGTTGCACCGAACAATCGCGCTCGAACAGGTAAACATAGTTGCCATGCGTGTCGCCAAACACCTGTATCTCGATGTGGCGCGGGCGTTGTGCGTATTTTTCAACCAGCACCGCATCGTCGCCAAAACTGTTGATGGCCTCGCGTTTGCAGGATGCCAGGGCGGCATCAAAGTCTTCGGACTTGTCGACTGCGCGCATGCCCTTGCCGCCACCGCCCGCACTGGCCTTGATCAGCACCGGGTAGCCGATGCGGTCGGCTTCACGTTTAAGCAGTGTGGGGGACTGGTCGCTGCCGTGGTAACCGGGTACCAGGGGCACGCCTGCTTTTTCCATCAACTGCTTGGACTCGGCTTTCAGGCCCATGGCCTTGATGGCCGACGGCGGCGGGCCTATGAACACCAGCCCCGCGTCACTGCAGGCCTGCGCAAATTCTTCGTTCTCGCTCAGAAAGCCATAACCCGGGTGGATGGCTTCAGCGCCTGTGGCCTTTGCCGCTTCAATGATGCGCTCCCAGCGCAGGTAGCTGTCCTTGGGGGCGCTGCCGCCTATGTGCACCGCCTCATCGCAATACCCGACATGCTTGGCGCCGGCATCCGCGTCGGAATAGACCGCCACGGTCTTGATGGCCATGCGCCGCGCCGTTGCGGCCACACGGCAGGCTATTTCACCGCGGTTGGCAATAAGGATCTTTTTAAACATGGTTGACTTTCGCGGTGAAATACCCTGAGCACGCTTCGCGTGCCACGCAATTTAGCTTCGCTGCTGCGCGGCGTTGCCGCTGGTCACCCCGGTTTGCAATTAGGATTTTTTTAAACATGTTTATCAGTCTTTGAAAAAAGTGACTTCAGGGCGAAGGCGTTCGGCGTGCCGGGGTCTGGCTTGCCACTAAAAATGCGCGCAACCCGGGAGAACAGCTGGCGCAAAAACCGCCAGCAGGTGCGTATCAACCAGACGCTGAGCGCCAGCATCAGGGCCAGCAACACAACAAATACAAAAGGGTGTGCAATGGCCAGCCACAATCCCGCCGGGACCAGGCCATCCTCCACCAGGGAGGCGCCGACATTGCTGAAGGGCTCGGGCGAGGTGTTGATGGCTGCACGGGTCGTGGCTTTTGCCGCAAAGCTGGTGGCCGCCAGCGTGCCGCCCATCAAGGCGGCAACCAGGGCCATCACACCGTTGTCAGCACCAAAAACGCCGGCCGCCAAGGCCGCGCCGGCGGGGATGCGAATAACGCTGTGCACCACATCCCACAGGGAATCCAGCCCCGGAATCTTGTCGGCAAAAAACTCGATAAAAACCATAAACCCGCTGACGCCCAGAACCACGGGATTCGCCAACAGGTGCAGGCCTTGCGGCAACACAATCCAGCCCATGAAACCCGCCAGCCCCGTGAGCAAAACCACAAGGTACAGGCGCACCCCGCTGGCCCAACCCAGGGCGCCGGCTAGGGCGATCAGTTGTGCGGTATCGAGGTTCATGGTGCTCCCAACGTCCAATTCGGCTTGCGTTTTTGCAAGAATGACTGAAGTCCCTCGCGCCCTTCCGGGCTCACGCGCACATCGGCAATGCTGCCCACCGTCATGGCGACCAGTTCCGGCGTGATGTCATACCCCGCCACATCCTGCACCAGCTTTTTGCAAAGCCTGACCGCTTCGGGGCCGGCATTGACCAGAGCCTGCGCGAGTTCCATGACCTTGCCATCAAGCGCCGCGGTGGTCACGACCTCATGCACAAAACCAATCCGCAAGGCTTCGGTCGCGCTGAAACGCTCGGCCGTCAAAAAATAGCGGTGCGCGGCACGCGCGCCCATGGCCCGGATCACATACGGACTGATGGTGGAAGGTAG
This sequence comes from Polaromonas aquatica, assembly GCF_042659145.1. Lineage (NCBI taxonomy): Bacteria > Pseudomonadati > Pseudomonadota > Betaproteobacteria > Burkholderiales > Comamonadaceae > Polaromonas > Polaromonas aquatica. Next base: position 85,852 of record NZ_JBHSRS010000001.1, read on the forward strand.
CAGGCCCAGCCTGACTTCGCTCAGGCAATACTGCGCTGTATCGACGGAGACAGCGATGTCGCAGGCCGCCACCAGCCCCGTGCCACCGGCATACACGTCACCCTGGATGCGGGCAATGGTCGGTTTGGGGCATTCATAAACGGCGCGCATCATGCCGGCGAGCCGTCCCGCGTCCGCAAGGTTCTGTTCGCGCGTGTAGTCGGCCATGCTGCGCATCCAGTTCAGGTCTGCGCCTGCGCAAAACGCACTGCCGTTGGCGGCCAGCACAATGCAGCGCACGTCGCCCCGCGCCCCCAGATCCCCGAATGCTGCCGTCAGCTCAAGAATGACCTCGTCATTAAAGGCGTTGCGCACATCAGGACGGTTGAGTGTGACTGTGGCCACCGCACCGGCGACATTGATCTGCAAATGGCTCATGTCAATACCTCTTGGCGACTTCCTCAAGCATGACTTCGGTCGCGCCACCGCCTATGCCCAGCACACGCGCATCGCGCCACAGGCGTTCAATCGCGGTTTCGCGGATAAACCCCATGCCGCCGTGGAACTGCTGGCAGGTCTGCAGCACCTCATTGACAAGCTCGCCGGTCAGCGCCTTGAGCATGGAGACCTCCTGCACAATGTCGCGTTTTTGCGTGACCGACCAGGCGCAGTGGTACATGAACTGGCGCGCAGCGCGGGTCTTGGCGTCCAGCATGGCGATGCGCTGGCGTATGGTCTGCTTGTCCCACAGCGTGGCGCCAAAAGCCTGGCGCTGGCGCACATAGTCCAGTGTCATTTGCAGCGCCCGGGTGCAATGGCCCACAGCCATCGCAGCCAGTGCAATGCGTTCGGTCTGGAAGTTCTTCATGACCGAATAAAAGCCCTTGCCTTCTTCCCCCAGCAGGTTTTCAGCGGGGATGCGCACATTGTCAAAAATCAGTTCGGCCGTGTCGGACGAGAGCCAGCCGGTTTTATGCAGTGCACGGCCCACGGTAAAACCCGGCGTGCCCTTTTCAACAATAAACATGGACACATCGTGCCGGGCCGTGCCAGTCTTGGCCGCTACAAAATACAGGTTGGCATGGACCCCATTGGTAATAAACATCTTGGTGCCGTTGAGCACCCAGTGGTCGCCGTCGCGCTTGGCTGTCATGCGCATGCCGGCCACATCCGACCCGGCACCCGGCTCGGTGATGCCGACGGCAGTAATCGTCTTGCCGGCAATCACGTCCGGCATATAGCGGGCTTTTTGCGCAGCATTGCCTGCGTGGAACAAATGCGGGCTGGCCATGTCGGTATGCACCAGCACGGTGATGATGAAACCGCCAAACGTGGACTGCGACAGCGCCTCCGCAAACACCAGGTTCGTCAGCGCATCCGCCTCGCTGCCGCCAAATTCGGACTCGTACATCAAACCGAAAAAACCGGCTTCGCCCATGCGCCGCAACACGTCGCGCGGCACGCAGCCGTCTTCTTCCCACTTCGCGGCAAAGGGCTCAACCTCGCGGGCGATAAATCGGGCGACCTGCTCGCGCAGCAGTTCGTGTTCGGGGGTGATAAAGATGTTGTCCATGGCTGATCCCGGTTTACATGCGGAAGACGCCGAATTTCGGCTCGCCTATAGGCTGGTTCAAGGTGGCGGAAAGCCCCAGCGCCAGCACGCGGCGTGTGTCTGCCGGGTCAATTACCCCATCATCCCAGAGCCGGGCACTTGAATAATACGGATGGGACTGGTGCGCAAACTGGTCAAGCGTGGGCTGCTTGAAAGCGGCCTCTTCCTCGGCACTCCAGCTGCCGCCGCGCGCTTCAATGCCATCCCGCTTGACGGTGGCCAGCACACCGGCGGCCTGCTCGCCACCCATGACACAAATGCGCGCATTCGGCCACATCCAGAGAAAACGCGGCGAATAGGCACGGCCGCACATGCCGTAATTGCCGGCGCCGTAACTGCCGCCAATGATGATGGTGAACTTGGGCACCTGCGCCGTTGCCACGGCCGTGACCAGCTTGGCGCCGTGGCGCGCAATGCCTTCGCTTTCGTACTTGCGCCCGACCATGAAGCCGGTGATGTTCTGCAAGAACACCAGCGGCACCTTGCGCTGGCAGCACAGCTCGATGAAGTGCGCGCCTTTTTGTGCGCTTTCAGAAAACAGGATTCCGTTGTTGGCAATGATGCCCACCGGCATGCCTTCAACATGCGCAAAACCACAGACCACCGTGGTGCCGTAACGCGCCTTGAATTCATGGAACTCGCTGCCGTCCACGATGCGGGCGATGACTTCACGCACGTCATACGGTTTGCGCGTGTCGGTCGGGATCACGCCGTAAAGCTCTTCCGGGCTGTGTAGCGGCGGCACGGGCGTGCGCAAGGCTAGCTCCGGCTGCTTTTTACGGTTCAGGCTGGCCACGGCCTGGCGCGCCAGTGCGAGTGCATGCGCATCGTTTTGCGCCAGGTGATCGGCCACACCCGAAAGCCGGGTATGCACATCACCGCCGCCCAGGTCTTCGGCAGTGACCACTTCGCCCGTGGCCGCTTTCACCAGCGGCGGGCCACCCAGGAAAATCGTGCCCTGGTTCTTCACGATGATGGATTCATCGCTCATGGCCGGCATATAGGCGCCGCCAGCCGTGCAGGAGCCCATGACCACGGCGATTTGTGCAATACCTTGCGCGCTCATGTTGGCCTGGTTGAAAAAGATGCGGCCGAAATGGTCGCGGTCAGGAAACACATCGTCCTGGTTCGGCAGGTTGGCGCCGCCCGAATCCACCAGGTAGACACAGGGCAGGTTGTTCTGCTGGGCAATCTCCTGGGCGCGCAGGTGCTTCTTGACCGTGATGGGGTAATAGGTGCCGCCCTTGACCGTGGCGTCATTGCATACCACCATGCAGTCGATGCCGTTGATGCGGCCAATGCCTGCCACAACACCACCGCAGGGCGCGCTGTCGCTGCCGTCACGGTCCGGGTACATCGCATAGCCGGCCAGCGGAGAGAGCTCCAGAAAAGGTGTGCCCGGGTCCAGCAGCATCTGCACACGGTCACGCGGCAAAAGCTTGCCCCGCGCAACGTGTTTGGCACGCGCTGCGTCACCACCACCTGCAGCTGATTTGGCGACCTTCTCGTTGAGGTCGTCTACCAGCGCCCGCATGGCTGCGGCATTGGCAAGGAAGTCGGCGGAGCGGGCGTTGAGTTGGGTGGCAAGCGTAGTGGTCATGAATCCGGTTTCTTTCAGGCGGTTTTGTTTTCTTCCAGCCCCAGCTGGCTTTTCATTTCGTCGCGAATCTTGAACTTCTGTATCTTGCCGGTCACCGTCATAGGGAAGCCCTGCACAAAACGAATGTAGCGCGGCACCTTGTAGTGCGCAATCTGGCCCTTGCAGAAGGTACGGATCTCGTCTTCCGTCAGCGTCTGTCCGGGTTTGGTGACGATCCACGCGCACAGCTCTTCACCGTAACGTTTGTCTGGCAGGCCGACCACCTGCACATCCTGCACCTTGGGGTGGCGGTAGAGGAATTCTTCAATCTCGCGCGGGTAGATGTTTTCGCCGCCGCGTATCACCATGTCCTTGATGCGGCCGACGATGTTGACATACCCTTGGTCATCCATGGTGGCGAGGTCACCGGTATGCATCCAGCCATCGGCATCGATGGCCTCTTCGGTGCGGGCCGGATCGTCCCAGTAGCCGTGCATCACAGAATAACCGCGTGTGCACAGCTCGCCCGACACGCCGGGCAGGGCGATCGCGCCGCTCTCGGGATCTATGACTTTCACCTCCAGGTGCGGCTGTACCAGGCCCACGGTGGACACCCGTTTTTCCAGCGGCGTATCCACGGAACTCTGGCAGCTCACCGGACTGGTTTCCGTCATGCCGTAGGCAATGGTGATCTGGCTCAGGTGCATGTCGCTGACCACACGTTTCATCACTTCGGTCGGGCACGGCGAGCCGGCCATGATGCCGGTGCGCAGGCTGGACAGGTCAAACTCCGCAAAACGCGGATGGTCAAGCTCGGCGATGAACATGGTCGGCACACCATGCAGGCCGGTACAGCGCTCGGCCTGCACCGCCTGCAACACAGTGAGCGGATCAAAGCCGTCGTTCGGGTAGACGATGGTCGATCCGTGCGTCAGGCAGGCCAGGTTGCCCAGCACCATGCCAAAGCAGTGGTAGAGCGGCACCGGGATACACAGGCGGTCGGCAGGCGTGAGCTTCATGGCCTCACCGATAAAAAAGCCGTTGTTCAGGATATTGCGATGTGTCAGCGTCGCACCCTTGGGAAAGCCCGTGGTACCGCTGGTGAACTGGATATTGATGGGGTCGGTCGCCTTGAGCGTGGCGGCGATGCCAGCCAGTCGCGCATCGTCAGGGTTGCCGCTCACCAGCAGGTCCGAGAAGCGCATCATGCCGGGCTGATCCGCGCCCCGCCCCGGCTCGTCAATCCAGACCACGCTGCGCAGGTTCGGCAGCTTGACCGACTCCAGCTGGCCCGGCTGTGCATGCGCCCACTCGGGCGCCAGTTCGCGCAGCATGCCGAGGTAATCGCTGGTCTTGAAGCTGGCCATGGTCACCAGCGCCTTGCAGTTGACCTTGTTGAGTGCGTACTCGACTTCAGCCGTGCGGTAGGCCGGGTTGATGTTGACGAGGATCAGGCCGACCTTGGCCGTGGCCAGCTGCAACAGCACCCACTCGGCATTGTTGTGCGACCAGATGCCAACACGTTCACCCGCTGCCAGGCCAAGCCCCAGCAGTGCGCTGGCCAGGCGATTGGCCTCGCGCTGCAGTTCGAGGTAGCTGTAGCGGCGGCCCTGGTGAATGCTCACCAGCGCTTCATGAGCGGGCTGGCGCGCCACGACGGCGTCAAAAAATGCACCTATGGGTTGCTCGATCAGCGGCACATCGGTCGCACCCCGGTCAAAGCTGCCGGTCAGGGGTTTCGATGTGGAAAGTCCTGCGCTCATGTTGTTTGTCTCCTTGCGGTCGCCATCCAGGGCGAATACAACAGTATGGCCCATTCCCGAAAATACGATGCCATCTCCAATGGTCACTTTGGTTGCAAATCGCGCCACAAAAAGGCAAACTCAAAGCCATGCCCCGCCCGCCAGCGCCATCCGCCCGCAAGCCGCATCCCGATGCGGCGCCAGCCATCACGCCTATCGCTTTTATCCGGGCGATTGCGCTGGCATATGAGCGCCGGGGTTTGAGCCCGTCCAATGCACTGGCACAGGCACAAATTGCGCCGTCATCCTTGCTCGATCCGGCAGCACGCATCACCGCACTGCAGATGGAGCGCATCTCCAGCGCCGCGATGCAGGAGCTGGACGACGAGGCGCTGGGCTGGTTCAGCCGGCGCCTGCCCTGGGGCAGCTACGGCATGCTGGCGCGCGCATCACTGAGTGCGCCCAACCTGGGGGTGGCACTCAAACGCTGGTGCCGCCACCATGGGCTGATTGCCAGCGACATCACACTCACCCTGACGACCGCGGGCGACACCGCCACGCTGACCATCACGGAACATGGCGACCTGGGCGCCCTGCGCGAGTTCTGCCTGGTGTCCATGCTGCGCAATATCCTCGGCGTGGCCTGCTGGCTGATCGATTCACGCATCCTGCTGCAGGGCGCGCAGCTTCCGTTTGCGGCGCCGCCATACCGCGATATCTACGATGTGCTGTTTTCCGGCCCCACCACATTTGATGCCGAGTCAGCCTGCATACGGTTTGATGCGCGTTACCTGGCCCTGCCCCTGCGGCGCGACGAGCGCGCCCTCCAGCAAATGCTGCAACGCGCCCTGCCGCTCACAGTGCTGCCTTACCGGCGCGACCGGCTGCTGGTGCAACGTGTACGCCAGGCACTGGTCGCCCACCCGGCACAAACCCACAACGCCGACGCCCTGGCCGCGCTGCTGCATGTCTCGCCGCGCACCCTGCACCGCCAGTTGAAGGAAGAGGGCGCATCGCTGCAGGCGCTGAAAGACGAGGTGCGGCGCGACCGCGCGCTGGACCTGCTGCTGCGCACCAATCGCCCGATCAAACAGGTGGCCGAAGCCGCGGGCTTCCAGAACGAAAAAAGCTTTATGCGCGCCTTTCGCGGCTGGACCGGCCAGTCGCCGGCGGAATTCCGGCTAGGCAACCATCCGCCGGCCTGATTTGCCCCGTTCGTGGCAGGACTTGTGGCAAACAGCCACCAGACTGCGCCCATGGTCACTCACCATTGCGCCAGCGGCCGGGCAGGTGATCGGAACAAGGGGAAATCACCTGCCTCGCTCATGCACAGCTTCTGTGGACAACTTTGTGTATCCCCATGGGGACAACACCTGAAAGCCTTTGCTGGCGTGGCCTCCGACAGGATGCCTTCAAAACAGGCAGCATGAATAACCCGGCATTTCCAACGGGCAATCAGGTCGTGATGACCATCCGATAGCACTATAAGTCGGTCGCTGCAGCAGCCCGAAGCCACGCAACTGGCGATTCAGGCAGCACCACAGCGCGTATATCAACGCTGGGCCAGCAGGCGCCTAACCACGGGGTGCTCCACTTTGCGCTCCGTGCTGATAGCGTAGTAGTGTTCTTCCACGCCTTCACAGGAGCCAAGCAGCCTGGCTTGATAACGTTGCATGAGGTCGTCCTGCACCGACAACGCTGCCGGAAAAACCCCCAGACCACTGCCGCCGAAGGTCTCCAGCAGGGCGCTGTCTTCAAATTCTCCCACCACCCGAGGGCGCAGCGCGTGCTGGGTCAGCCACTGATCAAGACGTCCCCGAACGGTGGAGTGTGTGGTGGGCAGCAGTACCGGCACCTTGTCCAGCGATGCAGGAAAACCCTGGTGCGCCAGTTCCCACCAGTGCTGCGGCGCGTACCACCCCATCCCGGAGCTGCCCAACGGGTGGTTATGCACCTTCAGATGCCGATTGAATGGCGCAGGGTGATCGGACAGCACAACATCCAGCCGGTGGACCGCCAGGTCAGCCAGCAGGTCGGCCATTTCACCCTCATGGCACACAAGACGCAGGTTGGGCGTGCCCAGCACAGGTTTGAGCAGGCGTTGCACTACCAGCTTCGGCAGGCCATCTGCAATGCCTACCGTGAGCCGCACGGATGTCACGTGGGCGGCACCACGCACAATGTCGGGCAACGCTTCACCCAGCTGAAATATCTGCTCGGCCTGTTGCAGTGCAGCCACCCCGGCTTCGGTCAATGCCAGGCCACGCCCTGCGGGCTTGAGCAACTGGCATCCCAGGTCTCGCTCCAGTTCGCGGACCTGCGCACTCACGGTCTGGACCGCCATGTCCAGTCGCGCGGCAGCGTGCGACATACCGCCTTCCTTTGCCACCACCCAGAAGTAGTACAGGTGCCGGTAGTTGAATGCAAGGCTCATATTCAGTATTTAAAGGACATTAATTCATTAATTGTCTGCTTTTTTATGCTGCTTTAAAGCCCTACCCTTCGCTTCTTCAGGTGTAGCTGTTCTGCACATACACGAAAGACAAACCATGAACCGTCCTTTAGTCCTCTCATCGCCCACCACCGGCTCCGGCTGGGGTGCCGGCATTGCGCAGCACAAGGTGCTTCGCAATACCTACGCCCTGCTGTCCATGACCCTGCTGTTCAGTGCCGCCGTGGCTGCGCTGGGCGTCACGCTCAAACTGCCGCCCGCCGGATTGATCATGACGCTGGTCGGCTATTTCGGTTTGCTGTTTCTCATCCACAAGCTGCAAAACAGCGGATGGGCTGTTCCGGCGGTTTTCGCCCTTACCGGCTTCATGGGTTACACCCTCGGCCCGCTGCTGGCAAAGCATCTGTCCCTGCCGGGTGGCGCGCAAGCCATCACGCTGGCACTTGGTGCGACCGGCGTGACTTTCCTGGCCTTGTCGGGCTGGGTGCTGGCAACCCGGCGTGACTTCAGTTTTATGGGGGGTTTCCTGTTCGCCGGCATGGTGATTGCACTTCTGGCCGGCGTGGCAGCAATGTTCCTGCAGTTGCCCGCCTTGTCGCTGGCCGTGTCAGCCATGGTGGCACTGCTGTCGGCCGGGATGATTTTGTTCGAAACCAGCCGCATCGTGAATGGCGGAGAAACCAATTACGTGCTGGCCACAGTGAGCCTTTTTGTTTCGATCTTCAACCTGTTTACCAGCCTGCTGAGCCTGTTCGGCTTCGGTGGCAACAACGACTAAGTACAAGGAAAAACTTATGAAATGCCCCCATTGCAAAGACATCGCCCTGGTCATGGCTGATCGCCAGGGTGTTGAAATCGATTACTGCCCGCAATGCCGCGGCGTGTGGCTGGATCGCGGCGAGCTGGACAAGCTCATAGAGCGCAGCGCTACTGCGGCACCCGCAGCGCAACCTGCGTACCAGCAACCCGCACATCGTCCCGACTTTGCGGACTCGGACTTCCGCCACAACTCCGGCTCCAGCTATGGCGGCAAGCGCAAACACAAGTCATGGCTCAGCGAGATCTTCGACTGACGGCCGCCCGACACACCATGCAACAGCCCCCGGTCAACCCACTTTTGTCAATTTCTACTTCTGGAAGCTTCATGAGCACTTCTTTTCGCACCTCGGCTAGCGTGATCGCCCTGACCATCGCTTCACTGGCCGCCCCCACGCTGGCACACGCCAAACGCATGGGCACTGGGGGCAAGTCCATGTCCCCCGCCCGCCCGGCCGCGCCTGCAGCGCTTGTCGCACCCAAGGCAGCTACGCCGGCCGCTGCGCCAGCTGCGCCAGCTGCAACTGCTGCAGCCCCCGCAGCCCGGGGCTCAGGACTGATGGGCACCATGGGCGCAGTCGCTGTGGGTGCCGTGGTCGGCTCCATGGCAGGCAATGCGCTGGCCGGCCCCCCGTCCGACAAGGAAACCAAGGCAAAGGACGCAGAGAAAGAAGCCCAGGAACTGCAACACAAGGCCGATGAAGCCAAACGCAAGGCCGAAGCCGCGCGCGCGGCGGCGAAGTAAGCCTGGGTGGCGCGGTCCATGCGCCAACTCGGACCAGGCCACGACATACAGCTCGTAAATCTTTGCATGGCCCTGCCGGGAATCGATTGACGACTGTATGTTGAGTATTCGCTTTAGCCTCAACGAAGCGAAAACCCAATCCTCAGCCAGCAACCGCCTCAGCCACAGGCGCCGTCAACCCAATCCGGTCCAGGGCGCCCGCCAGGTTCGCAACCGTCTTGTCCACGTTCTGCCACTTCTCCAGCCCGAACAGCCCAACGCGGAAGGTCTTGAAGTCCGGGCCTTCGTCGCATTGCAAAGGCACACCGGCGGCGGTCTGCAGGCCTTGCTCCAGAAACTTCTTGCCAGACTGGATGTCGGGATCCGTGGTGTAGCTGACCACCACACCGGGGGCTTTAAAACCTTCTGCGGCGACGCTGGGCAGGCCGCGACTTTCAAACAGTTTGCGCACCTTGCTGCCGAGCAACTCCTGCTCGGCCTTGACCCTGGCAAAACCGTATGCCTGCGTTTCCTGCATCGCAGCGCGCAGGCGTGTCAGGGCGTCTGTGGGCAGCGTTGCGTGATAGGCGTGGCCGCCCTTTTCGTAGGTTTCCATGATCTGCAGCCACTTCTTCAGGTCGCAGGCAAAGCTGGAGCTGGTGGTGCCGTCAATCGCAGTGCGGGCACGCTCGCTGAGCATGACCATGGCGCAGCAGGGTGAGCTGCTCCAGCCCTTTTGCGGGGCGGAGATCAGCACGTCAACGCCTGTGGCCTTCATGTCGACCCACATGGCGCCGGAGGCGATGCAGTCGAGTACAAACAGGCCGCCGACTGCATGCACGGCATCAGCCACCGCCTTGAGGTAGCTGTCGGGCAGGATCATGCCGGAGGCAGTTTCAACATGCGGGGCAAAAACAAGGGCTGGTTTTTCTTTTGCAATTGCGGCCTGCACTTCGGCAATCGCTGCCGGTGCCCAGGGCGCCTGCGCGCCGGCACCCTGCTGGCGCGCCTTGAGAACACTGTGTGATGCGGGGATGCTGCCCATCTCGAATATCTGCGTCCAGCGGTAGCTGAACCAGCCATTGCGTATCACCATCACATGCTTGCCGGCGGCAAACTGGCGCGCCACCGCCTCCATGCCGTAGGTGCCGCTGCCGGGCACCAGCGCGGCGGAATGTGCGCCGTAGACCTCCTTGAGGATGCTGGAGATATCGGTCATCACGCCCTGGAAGCTTTTGGACATGTGGTTCAGCGCGCGGTCTGTGTAGACCACCGAAAACTCGAGCAGGCCATCAGGGTCGACGTTGGGAAGAAGTCCGGGCATGGTGTGTCTCGCAATCTTTGTGAAAGTCGGGCTGGCAGCTTAGCACGCTGTGCTGTTTTGCGCCCCCGGATTTAGCCCCGGCAACACACTGCTCAAGGTGCAGCGGGCACGGCAGCCGCCTGCGGCAGGGAGCGGACCAGCTCCTTGAACCCGGGGGATGCCTGCAATACCTGGTGCCCGGCCTGGATCAGTCGGGTCACATCATCCGGCAGGATCGAAAAGGCCGTGGGGATCTGCAACAGGCGGCTGCGCTCCATGGCTTCAGGCGCGTCACGCAGGTTGACGTTGATCACGTATATCTCTGCATCTTCTGCGAACGCGCTTTGCCTGTCAGACGCCGTGCGGATTTCGTTTTTCCATTGCCGGGCCATGTCGCCTAGCAGGCCCAGGGTTTCCTGGGTGGCACGGGCGCCGGTGCCGAACAGCATGGCGTCCACCACCTGCAGCGTGCTGGGCACCTTGTCGCTCTCGTCAATGCGTGCCGACGGATCACGCTCGGCATTGACGGCAATCAGCACCAGCTTGCGCACCACGCCCTTGGGCAGGTCGCGCAGCGCGCGGCGTATGCCGCCCTCACTCATGGACCGGTCCAGCAGGCTGCGCAGCCCCAGGTTGTCGGCCACACCGCCATCGACCAGGTGAATGAAGGGGCGCGAGGCCACGTCCTGGTAGCTGTCGAGTTGCGCGCGCAGCATGCGCATGCGGTAGTCGCCATGCCCTTCGGCCGGAGCATCTTCGCTTACGGCCTGTGGCCGGCAACTGCCCGCGTAGTTTTTGACGGTAACCGGGCTCAGAACCAGGGGCACGGCGGACGATGAGGCCACGGCAAATGACAAGGGCACGCTGGCAAGGTCGGAGCAGATGCGGGAGAACTGGTCCCATGAAAAATCGAAACTGGACCCCAGGGATAGATCGGTCGCCGAAATCAGCAGGCGGGGACGCCCGGGCCGGGCCCACAGGTCACCAAAGGTCCGGCCCCGGTAAAGCTCGTCCAGCCGCCGCGCCAGCAACTGGCTGCGGCCGAACCAGGGTGATGTCAGGTCCACCAGGTTGCCGGGCGTGAACGCAAGGCTGATCAGCGAATCCTGGAAATTCTGGCGCAGGAACTCGGGCTCGAAACGCTCAAAGGTTTCAGCACCGAAAGCGGCATAGTAGGCGGCGACTATGCTGCCGCCGGACACCCCGCTGACAAAACCGACATGGTCCAGCAAGGAGGTGCTGCGCCCGTTCCAGACCATGGGCGTCTGGTGCAGGGCCTGCAATACGCCATAGCCAAAGGCCGCTGCCCTGGCGCCGCCACCAGACAGGGTGACAGCAATGATGATGGACTGGTCTTCCGACGCGGCCCCGCGAACCAGCTCTATCCGGTCGGGGTCAGGCGGAACCAGTCCATCCGCCAGGGGCTCATTGATCCAGGGGCGCGTACTGGAGCAGCCCACCAGCAGTGCCGCCAGCAGGCAAATGCCCCAACGCAAAACCCCGGACAGCTTGTGTGATGAACTCATGCGCGCCATTTTCCGCGAGATGGCGGCAGGGTGCACGGCCAACGCGGCGAAGGGCTCAGGCCTTGCCTTCGTACTGTTCAAAGAACCCGATGGGGTGCATGTCGATGCGCCAGCCGGCACCTTCGCCCAACGTGGCCGCCGGATGCAAGGAGGCGGCTTTCACGGCCTCATCGGGATTGGCGGCTTCGATGATGAAAAAGCCGCCCACCAGCTCCTTGGCTTCGGTAAACGGGCCGTCGATCCTTTGCGTCTTGCCGCTGCGGGGCTGCAGGCGGATGGCTGTGGCGGGCTCGCCCAGCGAGGCGCTGAGGCGCAACCGGCCCGTGGCCTTGAGCTGGGCATCCTTGGGCGGGCACTGGCTGACAAGGGCCTTCATGTCAGCGGGCGACATGGCGGCGAATTCGGCAGGGTCGTAATAGGCAAGGCAGAGGTATTTCATGACGCGTCCTTGATAACGTGGTTGATGACAACTCTACGACGAACGGGTTCCACCGAAGTCGACACGCCCGCCCAAAAAAACGCAGCGTCAGCCCAGCAGCGCCGGCAGATCCGCCATGTCCGTAAAGACATGCACCGCGCCGGTGGCGAGCAAGGCCTTGGGTGCATCATGCCCCAGCTCCGGCGGGCTGTAGCCGATCACTGTGGCACCCGCAGCCACCCCGGCCGTCACGCCGGTAACCGTGTCTTCCACCACCGCACATCGTTTCGGGTCCACCCCCAGCGCCGCAGCGGCGGCCAGGTAAACATCCGGTGCAGGTTTGGAGCGCGGCTGCTCATGACCGCTGAAAATATTGCCCTTGAAGTAAGGCATCAGCCCGCATTTCTGCAACTGCAACTCGACCTTGAACCTGTCCGCACCCGACGCGCAGGCGATGCGGCCCTGGTGCAGGGCGTGGATCTTTGCTACCGCATCCACCGCACCGCGAATGGCCTTGAGGTCGCGCACCAGACCTTCGTTGCGGCGCTCGCGAAAGCGCAGCATCCAGTCCTCGGTCAGCGGCCGGCCGGTGTTGGCTTCAATCTGCGCGCGCTCATCCTTGACAGCCTTGCCGATAAAGATGCGCATGCATTCGGCGGAGCTGAGCTTCCAGCCGGATTCTTCAAGCATGTCGCGCAGCACGCCGTTGGTAATGGGTTCGCTGTCTACCAGCACACCGTCGCAGTCGAACAGCACCGCGTCAAATTTCAGGAGGGTCATTTTTTGCTATGAATATGGTAGCTGGTTGTGCGCTCTGGACGGTGGCCGGGGGCACTTTTCGTTTAAAAACTGCCCTTTTTCAGAGCAAATCGCCATCCACATAGTACCAACGGCCGTTTTCACGCACAAAACGGCTGCGCTCATGGATGCGCACCGCGCGGCCGGCAACGCGGTAGCGCGCGACAAATTCAACCTCGGCATGCTCCGCGTCGATCACGGCATGGCGGCGCACCTCCAGGCCCAGCCATTTGGTGCCCTCGTCAGGCGCCACATCGTCCGGCCGGTGGCTGGCATGCCAGGTGGCTCGCAAATAACTCTCGCGGCCCAGCACAAAGGCGCTGTAACGCGAGCGCATCAGGCTTTCGGCATCGGGCGCCGGGGTGTTGTCAAAGTCGTCGAGGTAGCGGCCGCAGCAGTCGGCAAAGGCCAGCGGCCTGCCGGAGCGGCCAAGGCGCCCGCAGGGGCAAGGGTAGTCACTTGACATTTGATTTGCTAGACTTTCCATCATGAAAGCTACATTACAACCCGTTCAACACCTTGGCAAATTTGAACGCCTTCAATTGGTGGAAGACCTGTGGGATGAGTTTGCCACTGAGACGGGTGCCGAGACCAGGCCAGAGGTGCTGGACGAGCTTGAGCGCCGGGCAGCCTGGCGCGACGCGCACCCTGCGCAAGGCAAAAGCCTGGCCCAGATTGCACAATCGCTCGGCGTGCGTCTTTGAGCTGGCAGGTTGTTTTTGAGGCTGCCGCGCAGGCCGAAATTGCCGAGGCTTTTGACTGGTATGAACAACAGTCTTACGGCCTGGGCGGCGATTTTTTACGGGTCATCGCAGCGGCCGAAGAGCAACTGACACGCAACCCCCAGGCCTTTCCATCCACAAGAGACCGGTTTCGCCGTATCTTATTGAGGCGCTTTCCCTACGCCTTGCACTTCGAACTGCTAAACGACCAACGCGTCTCCATACTTGCCTGCCTGCACCACCGTCGCAGCCCGGCGCGCTGGCCGGGCAACTGATTACCCGCTGAATCCGCACACACGCATCAGCCCTTCCTTGCCTTGCGCTCTTCCAGCGTTTCGGTCGGCGCGCCCTGCTTGACCCATTCAGCATAACCGCCGTCGATATGCGCCACATTGCGCATGCCCATGTCCTGCAGGGTTTTGGCGGCCAGCGCGCTTCGCCAGCCAGCCCCGCAAAACAGGATGAACTCCCTGCCCTCGTCGGCAAACAGCGGCTTGTGGTACGGCGACTCGGGGTCTACCCAGAACTCCAGCATGCCGCGCGGCGCGTGGTACGCCCCGAGGACGGTGCCTGCGGTCAGCTCACGCACATCGCGGATATCAACCAGTTGCACCGCGGGGTCACCAAGTTTGGCCCTGGCTTCTTCAACGCTATAGGTTTTGACCTGCGCCATGGCTTCATCGACCAGTGCGCGGAATCCTTTGGTAATCGGCATGGTTTTGTCTCCTTTGCTTCTATTGTCTATGGGTTGGTTTTTTGTTGTTCATGCGCTTTGCGCCTTGCCCTTCACTGGCAGGCCGGGGCGAGACCCGGCCTGGTCATGAAGGGCACCCACTTAAACCAAACAAACCCTAAGCCAAACTCCTTTGAATGATGATCTTCTGCACGTCAGAAGTGCCCTCGTAAATCTGGCAAACCCGCACATCGCGGTAAATGCGCTCGACCGGAAAGTCACTCACATAACCATAACCGCCCAGCGTCTGGATGGCGGCACTGCAGACTTTCTCGGCCATCTCGCTGGCAAACAGCTTGGCCATGGCGGCTTCTTTCAGGCAGGGCAAGCCGGCATCGCGCAGGCTGGCGGCGTGCCAGATCAGCTGACGCGCGGCCTCCAGCTGCGTGGCGCAATCGGCCAGGCGGAAACCCACCGCCTGGTGGTTGAAGATGGCGGTGCCAAAACTTTGCCGCTCTTTGGAGTAGGCCAAAGCAAACTCGAATGCGCTGCGTGCCATGCCAACGCTCTGGGCCGCGATACCAATGCGCCCGCCCTCAAGCGCGCCCAGGGCGATCTTGTAGCCTTCGCCCTCGGCGCCAATCAGGTTCCCGGCCGGGATGCGACAGTTGTCGAAGTTGATCTGCGCCGTGTCGCTGGAATGCTGGCCCAGCTTGTCTTCCAGCCGCGCAACAACATAACCCGGTGCATCGGTCGGCACCATAAAGGCGCTCATGCCCCTCTTGCCTGCGCTCTTGTCGGTGACCGCAATCACGATGGCCGCGTGACCGTTCTTGCCGCTGGTGATGAACTGCTTGACGCCGTTGATGACGTATTCATCGCCTTGCCTGACCGCCGTGGTCTTGAGCGATGAGGCATCGCTGCCCACATGCGGCTCGGTCAGGCAAAACACACCCAGCATCTTGCCCTGCGCCAGCGGTGTGAGCCACTGCTTTTTCTGCGCTGTGTTGCCGTAGCGCATGAGGATGGCGTTGACAGGGCAGTTGGTCACGCTGATGGCAGTGCTGGTGCCGCCGTCGCCGGCAGCGATTTCCTCCAGCACCAGCGCCAGAGTCACGTAGTCAAGATTGGCGCCGCCAAACTCTTCCGGCACACAAATGCCGTAAGCCCCCAGCTCGGCCAGCCCCTGGTGCACGTCTTTGGGAAAGTGGTGCTCCTTGTCCCAGCGCGCGGCGTGGGGCCAGATTTGCTCCTGCGCAAAGGCCCGGACCGCGTCGCGGACCATTTCCTGGTCATTATTGAGTATCAAATTGGCCTCCAGCCACCGTTATATGCGCGCAACCAGCTATTGAATTTATAGCAAATCAGGGCAACTCAATAGCCAGCGCCGTGCCTTCGCCACCACCTATGCACAAGGTGGCGATACCTTTCTTCAGCCCGCGCGCCTGCAGTGCATGGATCAGCGTGACGATGATGCGGGCGCCGCTGGCGCCAATCGGGTGGCCAAGTGCGCAGGCGCCGCCATTGACATTGACGATGTCGTGCGAAATACCCAACTCTTTCATCAGCGCCATGGGCACCACGGCAAAAGCTTCATTGACTTCCCACAGGTCCACGTCCTTGACGCTCCAGCCGATTTTTTTCAGCAGCTTATTCACCGCGCCTACCGGGGCGGTTGAAAACCACTCAGGCGCCTGCGCAAAGGTGGCGTGGCCGACGATGCGGGCAATCGGTTTCGCCCCCAGTTCTTTCGCGGTGGACTCACGCGCCAGCACCAGCGCCGCGGCGCCGTCGTTGATGGACGAGCTGGAGGCAGCGGTGATGGTGCCGTCCCTTTTGAAGGCTGGCTTGAGCGCGGGAATCTTGTCGAGCTTGACCTTGCCTGGGCCTTCGTCTATGGAAATCACGGTGTCGCCGGCGCGGCCCCTGACGGTGACAGGCGTGATCTCGGCCTTGAAGGCGCCGGACTCGGTGGCGGCCTTGGCGCGCTGCACGCTGGCCGTGGCAAAGGCGTCCTGCGCCTCGCGGGTGAAGCTGTACTTGGCCGCGCAGTCCTCACCAAAGGTACCCATGGAGCGGCCGGGTTCGTAGGCGTCTTCCAGGCCGTCCAGCATCATGTGGTCAAAAATGCGGTCGTGGCCGATACGTATGCCGCTGCGGCCCTTGGGCAACAGGTGCGGCGCATTGGTCATGCTCTCCATGCCGCCGGCCACCATCACGTCGCGGCTGCCAGCCAGCAACTGGTCGTGCGCCAGCATGGTGGCCTCCATGCCCGAGCCGCACATTTTCGACAGCGTGACTGCGCCTGTGCTGGCAGGCAGGCCGCCCTTGAAACCGGCTTGCCGCGCCGGTGCCTGGCCCTGGCCCGCCATCAGGCAATTGCCGAACAGCACTTCATCGACCTTTTCAGGCGCGATACCGGAACGTTCTATCGCTGCCTTGATGGCGGCACCGCCCAGGTCATGGGCGGCGAGGCTGGTGAAGTCGCCCTGGAAACCGCCCATGGGGGTGCGGGCGGCGCCGAGAATGACGATGGGGTTCTGGCTGGAATTTGACATGCGGGGCTCCTGAAAAAATGGATGAAAAGAAAGAAAAACCGGTGACGGGTCAGGGGGCTGCGGCAGTCCGCGCAAATACGCCTAGGCCCTGGTGGTTGTAATGCTCCAGGGCCAGCTTGCCCTCACTGAATTGCGCTTTTGAAAGCGAGCCCGGCGGCGCGCTGTCGTTGGGCGGCACAAAGGTAAAGGTGTCACCGTCCCAGTGCCGCAGGGGGAAAACCAGCTGGGGGGCGGCGCCTATGCGAAGCTCCAGCGCACCCTGTTCGCTGCGCAGCACCTGCAGCGCGCCGTGGTAGTCGTTGCGGTAAACGCCGGTGTATGTTTGCAGCGCCTGGGCCGGCGCGGGCTGGGCAGGCCGGGCTTTGCCTGCAAGCTCGCCCTGCGGCTTGAAGGCAGCGGCAAAAGCCGGGGCATACAGCGCAAACCAGTCATGCCGCACCGCGCCGTACTGCACAAGGTCATTAAACTGCGCCACCAGCGCCTCGGCAATGCCAGTGGGCCAGGCATTGGTGAGGACCACCATGCCCACATTCACCGACGGCATGATCGCGAAATTGGTGGATGCGCCCCACGAAAACGCACCGCTGTGGCTGAGCACTGCGCGGCCGGCCTCCGAGGTATCGACGAAAAAACCATAGCCGTAGTAACTGGCGCGCTGGCCCAAGGCCGACGCCTCACGAATCATTGACTTGGGCGTCATGGCCGGCAGCAGTGCGGCGGCCGGCACCAGCGGACCGTCCGGCCCGGCACCGCCCGCGAGCAGGAACGACATCCAGCGGGCGATGTCGTTGGCGGATGAACTCACGCCGCCCGACGGCGATTGCGGATCGGTGTTGTAGGCGACCCAGTGCTGCTGGCCAGCGGCCGTACCGCGCTCGGGGCCGATCACAAACACGCCGTTTTCCTTGACATGGCCAGGCGCGCGGTTGGGCCTGGCCTGGAAGTCGGCAAAGCGCGAACTGGTCGAGGCCATGCCCAGCGGGCGGTACAGCACCTGCTCGGAAAGGCTGGCCCAGTCGGTACCGGCAGCGGCGGCAACCGCCATGGCCGCGCCCGTCATGCCGTAGTTGGTGTAGGCGTAGGAGTTGCGAAACGGCGTGAGCGGCAACTGGTTTAGCCGGCGCAGGATTTCAGCCTGGGGGTAGCCCAGCTCTTCCAGCGTATCGCCCGCATGGTCGGGCAGGCCCGAGCGGTGTGCATAGAGGTCGCCTATGGTGATGTTCTCGCTGACATAGGCGTTGCCCAAGTTGAACCAGGGCAGGTGCTTTCTGACGGGCGTGTCCCAGGTGATGCCGCCCGCGCCTACCTGCTGCGCAACCACGCTGGCGCCAATCGATTTGGACATGGATGCCAGCTGGAACACGGTGTCGGCGTCCACCCGCTGCGGCGAGCCAACGGCACGCACGCCAAAACCCCTGGCATAAACGACACGCTTGCCCTGCACCACCGCGACTGCCATGCCGGGAATGCCGGTGCGCTTCATCAGGCTTGCGGCCATGCCATCGATACGGGCGACAGCACGATCCACCCGGTCCTGTGCAACGGCAATCGCCGGTGCATCCGCTGCGCCGGCGCAAGCATATGCGGACATGATGACCGCAACGGGCAAATATCGAAATGAAGATTCGGGCATCAATCAGGCTCCTTCCTTGAAAGATGGGATTCAGCAAGATCCTGGACAGGCAGATCCCGGGCGGACGTACTCCGCGCGTACAGGCGGCTGAAACGCCGCTCCCGCTCATACGGAAATACGTCATGCACATGGCCCGCCTGGATGCGCTCCTTGTGCTCCTGCCAGAATGCAACGTCCAGCAGGTCGGCATGGTGTTTCATGAAAACCTCGCGAACCGCGTCGTTGCCCAGCAGGAAAGGCGCAAAGGTTTCAGGAAAAACGTCCCTCGGTCCAACCGGGTACCAGACCTCCCCGCTCATTTCCTCTTCTTCATTGCGCGGCGTGGGCACGCGGCGGAAGTTGCAGTCGCTGAGGTATTCGATCTCGTCATAGTCGTAGAACACGACCTTGCCCTGCCTCGTCACGCCGAAGTTTTTCCAGAGCATGTCGCCCGGGAAGATGTTGGCCGCCACCATGTCCTTGATGGCGTTGCCGTACTCGATAACGGCGCCTTCCACCTGCCCCCGGGCGGACGCATTGTCCAGGCCGGCATCAAAGGCCTCCTGCAGGTAGATGTTGAGCGGGATCATGCGCCGCTCTATGTACAGGTGCTTGATGATGACTTCCACCTGGCCGTCGCCATCGCGGTCGCTGATCTCCAGCTGGCTGGGGGCGAACTTTTCGATCTCGGCAATCAGCTCGTCGTCAAAACGCGCGCGCGGAAATGCAACCTCGCTGTATTCCTGCGTGTCAGCCATGCGGCCCACGCGGTCATGCTGTTTGACCAGCAGGTATTTGCCCTTGATCTGCTCGCGCGTGGTGTCTTTCTGCAGGGGGTAGTAATCCTTGATCAGCTTGAATACATAAGGAAACGACGGCAGGTCGAACACCAGCATGACCATGCCCTTGATGCCCGGCGCAATGCGGAAGCTGTCGGTGGAATGCCGCAGGTGGAATAAAAAATCCCGGTAAAAAAGTGTCTTGCCCTGCTTGGCCAGCCCCAGCGCGTTGTACAGCTCGTTGCGCGGCTTGCGCGGCATCAACGAGCGCAGGAACTGCACATAGGCGCTCGGGACATCCATGTCCACCATGAAATAAGCCCGGGCAAAACTGAACAGGGCCTGCAGGTCGTCCTCGCCGAACAGGGCGGCATCTATCAGCAGCTTGCCGCTCCTGGGGCTGTGCAGCACCGGCAATGCAAAAGGCAATTCGATAAAACCGTTGATGATCTTGCCGACCACATACGCGCCCTTGTTGCGAAAGAACAGCGAGGACAGCACCTGGATCTGGAAGTTGGCGCGCAGCTTGACCTGGGCGAGGCGCTCGCCGATGGCCTCCAGCACGTACGCGGCATCACGCGGCAAATCCTCAAAGCCGTGCTGCAAATTGAAGTTTTCGACAATGCTGACTATGGTCGGCAGCAGGGTCTCGCGGGTCGGGTAATAAGCCCGGTAGGTCGGTTTGGCCGCAGGCTCATCGTTCTCTATGTACTCGGTGCTGACGGCCGGCCGCACAAAAATGAAGTTGTTGTGGAAATGTGTGCGGTGCAGGATCTTGGTGGTAACCGAGTTGAAAAAGGTTTCGGCCAGCTCGGGCTGGAGATGGTTGACGAGCAGCCCGATGTAATGCAGCTTGACCTGGTGCCAGACGTTCATGGGCTGGGCGCCGGCCTTGAACTCCTTTTCCAGCCGCATGACACATTCCTTGACGCGCAGGTCATAGAACTCGATGCGCTCCCTCTGCGCACGCTGCTGGCCGTGCCAGTCGGCGGTTTCAAAACGGTGTTTGGCGCGCGCCGACTCGGAACGGAACAGGCGGTAATGGCGGTTGAACCCGTCCATCATCGCCTTGGCAATGTCGTAGGCTTGCGGCGAATCGAGGCGCTGGGGAAACATGGGCAAGGCTTCCTGAAGCAAACGACTGCGTGCCGGGAAAGGCCCCGCGACTTTAGCGGCGCGCCGCCGCCACGCCGGCCACGGCGGCCTGGTAGCGGGCGCTCAGCCCTTCGTTGCCGTCCACGGACATGCTCAGGTTGTTGATGAGCCCGTCCTTGAGCCCGTAGCACCAGCCGTGCAACGTGACCTTCTGGCCGCGTGCCCAGGCGTCTTGCAGCACGGTGGTGTGCGCGATGTTGATGACCTGCTCAATGGAATTGAGCTCGCACAGCGCGTCGTGGCGGTGTTCGGGTGCGATGGCGGCAATCAGTCCCAGGTGCTTGTCGCGAACATCCTTGACGTGGCGGATCCAGTTGTCGGCCAGGCCCACGCGAATGTCGTCCAGCGCCGCCAGCACACCGCCGCAGCCATAGTGGCCGACCACCATCAGGTGCTCGACGTGCAACTGGTCCACAGCGTACTGGATGGTGGACAGGCAGTTCAGGTCGGTGGGCACCACCACATTGGCCACATTGCGGTGCACGAATATCTCGCCCGGCTCCAGCCCGGTGATCTGGTTGGCCGGCACGCGGCTGTCGGAGCAGCCGATCCACATGTAGCGCGGCTTTTGCTGGGACATCAGCCCCGTGAAAAAACCCGGGCGGTCCTGCTCCATCTGCGCCGCCCAGGCACGGTTGTGGACGAACAATTCTTCAATGGAGGTAGTGGTCATACGCAGGGTCCTTCGATGCAATGATTTTTCAACAGGTTTCGGCGAACAGCTCGCGGCCGATCAGCATACGGCGTATCTCGCTGGTGCCCGCACCGATTTCATAGAGTTTGGCATCGCGCCAGAGGCGGCCCAGCGGGTATTCATTGATGTAGCCATTGCCGCCGTAGATCTGCACGCCCTCGCCGGCCATCCAGGTGGCTTTTTCGGCGCACCAGAGGATAACCGAGGCGCAGTCCTTGCGGACCTGGCGCACATGGTCGGTACCAAGCATGTCCAGGTTTTTGGCGACGGTATAGGCAAAGGAACGGCCGGCCTGCAGCACGGTGTACATGTCGGCGACCTTGCCCTGGATCAGCTGGAATTCGCCTATGCTCTGGCCGAACTGCTTGCGGTCATGGATGTAGGGCACGACGTTGTCCATCACCGACTGCATGATGCCCAGCGGCCCGCCGGTCAGCACGGCGCGTTCATAGTCGAGGCCGCTCATCAACACCTTGGCGCCGCTGTTCAGGCCGCCCAGGATGTTTTGCGCCGGGACTTCAACATTGTTGAACACCAGCTCGCCGGTGTGGCTGCCGCGCATACCCAGCTTGTCGAGTTTTTGCGCGACGGAAAAGCCTTTCATGCCTTTTTCAATCAGGAAGGCCGTGACGCCGCGCGCACCGAGCTCGGGCTCAGTCTTTGCATACACCACCAGGGTGTCGGCATCGGGTCCGTTGGTGATCCACATCTTGCTGCCGTTGAGCAGGTAGTAACCGCCCTTGTCCTCGGCTTTCAGCTTCATGGAGATCACGTCGCTGCCGGCGCCGGGCTCGCTCATGGCCAATGCGCCAACATGCTCGCCGCTGATGAGTTTGGGCAGGTATTTTTTGCGTTGCTCGTCGGTGCCGTTGCGCTTGATCTGGTTGACACACAGGTTGCTGTGTGCGCCATAGGACAAACCGACCGACGCACTGGCACGGCTGATTTCCTCCATGGCGATCATGTGGGCTAGGTAACCCATGTTGGCACCACCGTACTCTTCGCCCACCGTGATGCCCAGCACGCCAAGCGCTCCCATTTTTTGCCACAGGTCCATGGGGAACTGGTCGTTGCGGTCGATGTCGGCGGCGCGCGGTGCGATTTCGGCTTGCGCAAATTCGCGCACTGCGTCGCGCAGGGCGTCGATGTCTTCGCCGAGCTGGAAATTGAGTCCGGGCATATTGTTCATGGTGGAGTCCTTTTGTGAAGGCTGAAAGGCCTGTAGCGCCCGCAAGGGCAGCGGAAAGTTAATAGGTTTTGGCGACAGGCGCAAGGGTTTGCTGCATCAGGGCGCACGGGCTTTGTTTACCCGAGGCATCGATGTGCATGACCTCCGCAGCCGTCACAATGATCCGTTTGCCGGCCCTGACAACCCGGCCGGTGGCCTGCAACTCGCCGCCCGTGAAAGCCGCCAGGAAATTGATTTTGTATTCAACAGTCGTCACTTCCGAATCAGCCGGCGCCACGGTCAGTCCGGCATACCCGGCGGTGATGTCCGCCAGGGCGCCCATGGCCCCACCGTGAAAACCGCCCTGCTGCTGTGTCACACGCTCCGAATACGGCAATGCGATGACGCAAAGACCCGACTCCACGCGCAGCAGCCGTGCACTCAGGTGCTGCATCATGCCCTGGCGCAAAAAGCTCGCTTCTATGCGCTGGAACAGTTCTGAAGGGGCAGAAGGAGTATTCATATTGGCGGGTATTGACGGTTTTCACCGGTTTTTGGCATCGCCCCGAAGCGGCGCACCAATTGACGTTTACGTAAACGTCAATTATCCACAAATCAGGCAGCTTTTGCTTTTTCGGTCTTGGCCAGCAAGGCTTTGGCCTCTTTTTCGTGGGTACGAATCTCGTCGAGATTGGCCTGCAGGTCCAGCATCTGCGCTTCAAGTTTTTTACGGTGATCCGTCAGGATGGCCAGGAATTTGCGCAATTGGGGCGCGGTATCACGGGGGCTGTCGTAGGAGTCGATGATTTCCTTGGCCTCGACCAGCGACAGGCCCAGCCGCTTGGCGCGCAGCGTGAGCTTGAGCCGGGTACGGTCTCGCGCGGTGTACACACGGTTGCGCCCGCCGGCCCCCTCCCGCTGGGGCTGCAGCAGCCCCATGTCTTCGTAAAACCGCATGGCGCGCGTGGTCAGGTCAAATTCTTTTGCCAGGTCGCTGATGGTGTAAGTGATGGCCATGATGTGAAAAGTAATGCCGCAATTTCGCCCGATATCGGCCGGTCAGCGCAGGAAGCGCATCGTCCCTACAATAAACAGGGAATGACGTTTACGTAAACGTCACATATACCCGCGAATATTACATGAACATCCTTGAACAGCAACTCGACTACCCTTTTGGCGACACCCTGCCCGCGCCGGGCACCACCATGGAGATAGCGCCGGGTATCAAATGGATCCGCATGGCCCTGCCGTTTGCGCTGGACCACATCAACCTGTGGCTGCTGCGCGATGAGATGGAAGACCCGGCCCGGCCCGGGACAAACATACAGGGCTGGACCGTGGTGGACTGCTGCATCAGCAGGGACGAGTCAAAGGCGCAGTGGGAAAGCATCTTTGCCACGCAGCTCGAAGGCCTGCCCGTACTGCGCGTCATCGTGACGCACATGCACCCGGACCACATCGGCCTGGCCTCCTGGTTATGCGAGCGCTGGACAACGCCAACCCATGTGTGCCGCCTGTGGATCAGTGCCACCGACTACAACATTGCGCGCCTCTCCATCCAGAGCACAACCTCGTTCGGCGGCGAAAGCGCGGCCCTGTTTTTCGCTTCCCACGGGCTGACGGACCCGGACTCGGTCGAAAAGATCAAGGGCCGCACCGGCTACTACCCGAACCTGGTGCCCAGCGTGCCCGGCAGCTTTTGCCGGTTGATGGACGGGCAGGACATCCGCATCGGCGGCCGTGACTGGCGCTGCATCAGCGGCTACGGCCATGCGCCCGAGCACATGGCGCTCCATTGCAAGAGCATCAAGGTACTCATCAGCGGCGACATGGTGCTGCCGCGCATCTCCACAAACGTCAGCGTCTATGACCAGGAGCCCGAGGCCGACGCGCTGCGGCTTTTCCTTGAGTCCATAGACAAGTTCCTGCCGCTGGACAAGGACACGCTGACACTGCCCTCCCACGGCAAGCCCTTTCGGGGCCTGCATACGCGCATCACGCAATTGCACGACCATCACCGGGACAGGCTGGCGGAAGTGATGGAAGCCTGTACGGCGCAGCCCTGCAGCGGCGCGGACATCCTGCCCATCATGTTCAGGCGCAAGCTGGACCTGCACCAGACGACGTTTGCCATGGGTGAGTCCGTGGCCCACCTGCATTTGCTGTGGCATGCCGGCCAGCTCAGGCGTTCGCTGGGCAGCGACGGGGTTTACCGCTTCAGCGCGGGCTGATTCCATTTCCAAGTCATCCGTGCACTTTGCTGGCTTCGCTGGCCGTACGTTTGTACTGTCTGCGCTTCGCCTTCACGAATGATGTGGAAACGGAATGGGGTTCACGGCGCGGCGCCTGCGCCGTCCTGGGGAAAGGCCATGAAAAAACTGGCGCCGGCCTGGCCGGTTTCCGCCCATACCCGGCCGCCGTGCCGCTCGGCGACACGCTTGACAATCGCCAGCCCCAGGCCGTTGCCGGGAAAATCCGCAGAGGAATGCAAGCGCTGAAACGCGGTGAAAAGTTTTGCGCGGTAAGCCGCGTCAAAACCCGTCCCGTTGTCCGACACCTGCAGGATCCGTTCGTCGGGCGTCTTGCCGGGCAGCAGGTCCACCCTGATCCAGCCCTCGGCTTTTTTTGAGGTGAATTTCCAGGCGTTGTCCAGCAGGCAGGCCAGTGCCGTTATCAGGAGACTCTTGTCGGCCATCAGTGCCAGGCCGGCTTCCATCTCGACGGTCACCACGCGGCCCGGGTTGTGCCGGCGCAGATCGTCGATGAGCGCCCCGCAGATGGCCACCAGGTCAACACGCTCAAGGTTTCCCGACAACTGGGGCAACTGGACCAGCACGCGCAGGTCATCGACAAGCTTTGCCAGTTGCCGGGTGCCGGCCTGGATGCGGTTGACATAATGCCGCCCGGATTCATCCAGCACGGCGGAATATTTTTCAGCCAGCATTGCAGCAAATCCGTTGACCGCATGCAGGGGCCGCTGCAAGTCGCTGGACAGGGCATCGGTGAAGGCCGTCAGGTCACGGGTGGTGTTTTTCAGTGTGTCCTGCAGCCGGGTCAGTTCCTGCTCCTGCTCCGCGTTTTCCCGCCTCAGGGAGCGGTCTGCCAGGTGGCGCTCCGTGACGTCCGCCAGGCTCACCAGGATCGCCTTGTGCCCGCTCCAGTTGATGTGGCCGCAGGCAAGCTCCACCAGCACCAGCTGACCGTCGCTCTTTTTCTGTTTGCACAGCTGCGAAATAAAATGGACATCGCCCGTCTCGCTGCCAGGCGCCAGGGCGCTCAGCAGTGCGGCCCCTTCCCCGTCGGGGAACAAGGCGCCCATGCCCAGCGTCAGGAATGCCTTGCGGCCAATGCCGTAAAACGCCACGGCGGCCTCATTGACGGCAAGGATGCGTGACGACGCGGCGTCAAAAATCCACATCGCGTTGGGGTTCGCATGAAAGATCAGCTGGTTGTAACGCAAGCTGTCGTCCAGCAGGCCCTGCAGCTTCTGGCCCGGCGTGACATCCTTGAGGACAACGGCATACCCCGCCGGGTGCCGGCTGAAGGTGTATTCAAGCCAGCTGTCCGCAAACTCGTCATGGGCCACAAAGCTGTGCCGAGCCGAAGACGTCAGGGCCTTGCCTGTGGCGCCTTGATAGCGCCTGGCGATGTCCTCCGGCACGATCTCCCAGAAGTCCCGCCCGGGCAAGGCAGGCAGCATGCAGTGCAAAAGCCTGATGGCCTCGGCGTTGAGTTCAGTGATCCGGCCTTTTTCGTCGAGCAGCACAATGCCGTCGCTTATCAGGTCCCAGGGGCTCCAGGCCCGCCCGGCTGGCGCCGCAAGCTGACTTCCGCCCTGGATACCACCACGCCCGCCCCCTTTGGGGTCAGGCGTTTTCATCTTGCAGGCCGGGCTCCCCCTGGTCGGGAGCAGGCGCCGGCTCGGATACATGCGTCCGGACAGCGCGCTTTGAGGCCTGCGGCTCCTGGACCCGCCACTTGACGTTGGCCGTCACGAGCGCTGTCATGTAACCCTGCAGCCAGTCAAAATTAATCGGCTTCTGGAGCAGGTGTGCATACTTCGGAAGCCCGCCGCGCGCCTCGATCGCCTCGGCCGGCAAACCGCTGATCACAACAATCTGCATATCCGCCAGCTGGAGGTTGCGCTTGAGTGCCTTCAGCATTTCCAGGCCGTCCACACCCGGCATGGACAGGTCGGTGATGAGCAAGTCGGGCCGCATGCTGGCGATGTCCATCAAGGCTTCCAGCGCCGAAGGCATCCAGGTGCAATCGACCGGCAGGTCCCATTCCTCAAACTGGCACTGGTACAGCTCGCGGGTGTTCTCGTCGTCCTCAACCAGGAGCACGCGCAAACGGCTTTTGGGATTGGTATCTGCCCGCGAGAGTTGCGGGTTGTTTTTTGCCAGATAGGTATTGATCGAATGCAGGGCAATCCGGCGATGGCCGCCCAGTGTCTTCCAGGCCTCGATCTCGCCCCGTTCAACCAGCGACTGCACGGTGGCAACCGACAAACCCAGCAATTTGGCTGCATAGCTTGTCCCGCAATAGTCTTCACTAGAGAAGTCCGTCGCCGTGATGGCGTCTTCAAAGGATTTAAGCTTGCGCTGCATAGGCGGGATTTGTCACTTTTCGTATTTTAATCAATTTAATCGTAAGTCGTGCAAGTAAATAAGCATGCAAAATACGCTCAAATCGCCGCTGGCAGGTTGGGCAAAGTGAAGTAGAAGGTGGCCCCCTGCCCAAGCAGGGCTTCGGCCCACAGGCGCCCGCCATGTCGCCCGATCACGCGGCTCACCGTTGCCAGCCCGACGCCCGTTCCCGGGAACTCCGAAGCCGTATGCAGGCGCTGAAATGCAATAAACAGTTTGTCGGCATACGCCATGTCAAACCCGGCTCCATTGTCCTTGACGAAAAACACCGGCAGCCCCGCTGCGTCGAGCTTTTTGCCGACATGGATGCTGGCATCGGTTTTCTGCGATGTGAACTTCCAGGCGTTGCCCAGGAGGTTTTCCATGACCAGCCGGACCAGCCGCCCGTCGCCATGCGCCAGCAGGCCGGGTTCGATGGAAAAAACCACATGCCGTTCGGGATGCCGCACCCTCCACTCCTCCAGTATCTCCTGGCTCAGCGCCGACAGGTCCACCGCTTCGTAACGCAGTTGCATGCGTGATACCTGCGCCAGCGACAGCAGGTCTTCAATCAGCTTGCCCATCTGCGTGACGCCGGCCTGTATGCGCGCCAGATAGTGCTGCCCCCGCTCGCCCATGTTGCCGCTCAGTTGCTTGGACAGCAACCGGCTGAAACCGTCTATGGTATTGAGCGGGGCACGCAGGTCATGCGAGACCGAGTACGAGAAGGCTTCAAGCTCCTGGTTCGACAGGCGCAGTGCCGCCTCGATCGCCTTGATCTCCGTGATGTCCGCGTCAATGCCCACCCAGAAGGCCACCTCGCCCCGGTCATCACACACCGGCGACCCCCTGTACGACATGGTGTGGTAACTGCCGTCCTTGGACAGCACGCGGCGAATGCCCATGAACGGGGCCTGGTTGGCAACGGCGACCTCCCAGCGTGCCTCCACATCGGGCAGGTCCTCGGGATGCATGGCAAGAAACCATTTGGTGCCCTTCCAGTCCTCCAGCGTCCCGCCAACCAGGTCAAACCAGGCGCGATTGAAATAGGTTGCGGCCCCGCCGGGGTTGACGGTCCACACCACCTGGGGCGCCTGGTCGGCCAGCGTCCTGAACAGTGCCTCCTGGCGGGCCAGCGCGACAGTACGCTCGCTGACTTTCTGCTCCAGTCCCGCATTGAGCTGGTTGACCTGTGTCAGCAGCTGGGCATTTTCAATCGCGATCGACGCCAGCTGGGCCAGCTCTATCGCGACGTATTCGTCCTGCAGGGTGAACGCGCCTTCGTACCGGTCCGAAAGCTGGAGCAAACCGATGTTCTTGCCGCTCCGGCCCATCAGCGGCACCGCCAGCCAGCCGGACATCGCCGGGTGCTTGTCGGTGTAGCGGCCAAAGCCGCGCCAGCGGGGATCGGCCTCAAGCTCGGCCGACGTCATGCGCACGGCGCGGTTGTTCTCGCACACCATGGCATAAACGCCGGTGCCGTCCGTCTGCACGATCAGGTCACGGTGCTTTGCATACTTCTCCGACAGCGACAGGGCGTGGACAGCCTGCGTCCAGTCGCCGCCCAGCGTGAGGCTGACCATTGCATGGTGCGAGCCGATCACGCCACGCGCCTGCTCGGCAACCTCCTGCATCATGCCATCCAGGGTCTGGTGCCAGGTGATGGCCTGGGCCGCATCGGCCGCGCGCTGCAGCGTGAACAGATATTCCTGCACATCCTTTTCGGCGTTGACCTGCGCCGTCATGTCCAGCGCCACGACAAAGCGCGCATCGCGACCTGCATACTGGATCGGTTGGGACACCACATTGACGGGAAACAGCGAGCCGTCCTTGCGGCGATGGCGCGCCACCAGGTTTCGTGCATCGGCCGTCCCGGTCAGGTGCCGGTTCAAGGCCACCAGGTCCATCTCGATACGAATATCAAAAATCACCATCGACAGGAATTCCTGGACCGAATAGCCGTAGCCCTGGACGGCCGCACGGTTCACCGTCAGGAACTGGCAGGTGGCAATGTCATAGACCCACATGGGCACCGGCGCCATTTCAAACAGTGCCGCGTAACGCTGTTCGCTGTTGATCAGGGCCTGCTCGGCGAGTTTGCGCTGGGTGATGTCCCGTTCCACCGCAACCCAATGGGTGAACCAGCCCTTGGCATCGGCTATGGGAACGATGTCAAGCTCAACCCAGAACGCATCCCCTCCCTTGGTGTAGTTGATCAACTCCGCCCGCACCGGTTGCCAGTTCCTGAGCGCTGCACCGATACGGTCAAGTTCGGCGCGCTGGGTTTTGGGGCCCTGCAGCAGGCGCGGTGATTTGCCCAGCACCTCTTCGCGGCTGTAGCCCGTATGGCGCTCAAAGGCGTCGTTGACAAAAACAATACGGGGACCGGGCTCGTCGACAGGCTCGGCCTCGGTGATCAGCACCATGTCGTTCAGGCGCGAGATGCTGGTTTCGAGCAGGCGCAGGTGCGCCTGCGACTCGCGCTGCTCGGTGATGTCCTGCATGACGCCGACAAGCCTGACGATCTTGCCATCCTTCAGCAGCGCCCGCCCCTGCGTGCGGACCCAGAGGCGCCGCCCCGCAGCGGTGATCAGCGGGAGCTCCAGGTCCCAGGGCGTCGCATGTTCAAGCGCCGCATCGACGGCGGCCCTGATCAGCGGCTGCACCTCGGGCGCATAAAACCCGAGGGCCGCATCCAGGTCTAGCGCCTGCCGGGGATCGAGCTCGTGGATGCGGTAAATCTCTTCCGACCAATAAGGCGCCATGGTTTCCGTGACCACCTCCCAGCCGCCCACCCGGGCGAGTGCGCCGGTCCGGTTCAGCAGCTCGGTACTGCGGGCAATGAGCAGTTCCGCGCGCTTGCGCCCGGTGATCTCCTGCACCACCCCCGTGCGGTACAGGGCCCGGCCCTCGTTGTCCGTCTGCAGCCGGTCGTACTGGTGCATCCACCGCGTCTCGCCGGCCATGGTGATGATGCGGTACTCGATATTCGTGGACAAATGCGCCTGCACCGCTGCATGGCGCTGCTGCAGGTAGCGCTCCAGATCTTCCGGGTGAATGAGCTCAAGCAGACGTTCGCCATCGCCGTCGAAAGCACCGCGGGGAACCTCGTACAGGTCGTAGAGCTCGTCGGACACCCAGAGCTTGTGGGTCCTGACATCCATCTCCCAGATGCCTATGCGCCCCAGGCGCTGTGCGTCCAGCAACCGGCGCTGGGTTTCACGCAACTGGGCATAGTTGACGGCCTGCTCCAGCTGCAGGCGGTCCACCTCGGTGATATCGGAAAACACCACCAGCGCCCCCATGATCTGGCTGCCGTGGTGCATGGGACGGTAGCTGCAGCTGAGCAGCCGGCCTTTCGGCTGCCTCTCGTTGCGCAGGAAAACCGCCGTCGGCCCGCCGCTTTCTCCCTGCAGCGCCCGGAAAAGAGGGGTCTCATCAAAGGGAAACAGCGTCTCGGTTCCCGGCACAAAAAGCCCCTGCTCACGACTCCAGCGCGGCGTCAGCACGTTCGAATCGCCATCCGTCGAGAACAGCTTTTTTGCAGGTTCGTTCAGCAGCAGAAAACGTCCCGCGGCATCCACGGCCATCAGGCCCTCGTCCATGCTGTTGATGGTCAGCTCCAGCGTCAGGTAGGCCTGCCGGCTTCTTTGCAGCTCCAGGTCCAGGTCATGCTGGCGCTGCTGGAGCGCATCCGTCATCAGGTTGAAACTCTCGGCTATCTTTGCGAACTCGTCCTCACCACTGCTTGAGCTGGCAGGGATACGCACATCAAGCTGGCCCGCCTGAACCTGCCGGGTGGCCGCCAGAATCTCCGTGGTGGGTTTGACAATGGCGCGCCCGCCCATCCTCCAGGCAATCCAGCTGCCCAAAAATGCCACCAGCGTCAGCGCCAGGAACACCAGGCTCAAACGCTGGCGGGCCGGCGCGATGACCTCCTGCCGGTCCGCGCTGACAGCCACAAAAAAGGGCGCATCTGCAGATTTGTTGCTAGGCAGAAAAGCATATATCTGCTGCGCACCGGTCGCATCGGGGCCTTCAAAAACCCCTTCGGTCCCGGCCTTGATCGCATCCTGCAAAATGGAGCTGGGTACAGGCTGCCCCACCACTGCCGATTGTTCGGGGTTGGCGGCCAGCACCATGCCCTGCCTGTCCATGATCACCAGCCGGCTTCCCGCGGGCAAAGGCGCATCGGCCACCGCCCGGGAGAACTCCGACAGGTACATGGAGGCAAAAGCGACGGCCGTCACCTCCCCCTTGCCGCCCAGGACCGGCAAGGCAAAGGTCATGATGGGTCGCCCGGTGATCCGCCCGCGCAGGTAACCGCCAGCCACAAAACTGTGACCGGCCATCGCCGCCTGGAAATACGGCCGGTCCCCGGCGAACAGGGTCGGGCTGTTCGCCACACTGTGGCAGCGTATATACCCGTCGGCATTGATGATGCCCACGTTGGAGTAGACCCCAAGCTGCTCGCTCAGGGTTTTGAAATAACGCAGGCATTCGGGATTCCGGCTGTCCATCGCCGGCATGTTGGCAACCGCCGTCAGGACCTGGCGCACGGAGTCGGCCACGCGCTGCTGGTTGGCGGCAACCAGCGAGGCGGAGAACTCAAGGTTCTTGGTGGCCCGGCTGACGGCCTCGTCGGAAGTCAGTACCGCGCCTACAAGCGACAGGCCAAACAGCGGAACGATGGCCGCAATCACCAGCATGACAAGACGGGTGCGCAGCGTAATCTCGGACTTCATCGGATACGCCCTTCAGGTAGTGAGGCACCCACAATGCCCGGGCGGGCATGGGCTCAGCCTTGCGACACTAACGACGAGAGCCTGGCAAACCAGGAAACCATCAACCAGGCGCAACGGGCTCATTAACGCCCAGCCAGTAGGCCTGCAGACAATTGAGTTTTTCGGTGAACTCCCCGAAGTCAACCGGCTTGCGGATAAAGCTGTTGGCCCCGCTCTGGTAACAGGCGACGATATCAGACTGCTCGCTCGAAGACGTCAACATGATCACCGGCACCAGTGCCGTCAGGGGATTGGCGCGGACGTTGCGCAACACGTCCAGCCCGGAGAGCTTGGGCAGCTTCATGTCCAGCAGGATAAAGGAGGGTTGCCTCTGGGTGTCGCGGCCGGCATGGCTGCCCTGGCCAAACAGGAAGTCCAGTGCCTGGGCGCCATCGCGGGCCACGGCAATCTCGGCAGCCACGCCCTGTTCTTCAAGCGTCAATACCGTCAGCTCCAGGTGGTCCGGATTGTCTTCCACAACCAGTATCAACCTATCTTTCATCGATGACCTCCGCGCGTGCTGCTATCAGTTTTATTAAAAAAATCTCATTTTTATGATATTACAAACCACATACAGGTAACACTTATCTTTTACATTTCTCGCCGCACGCCATGGGTCGGATACAACAGGCATGTCCATCACCAGCGGGGAATGGCATCGTCCTTGAGCTGGCCGCGCAATTGTGCGTAATCAGGCACCACCGCACGGACCGTGTCCCAAAACCTCGGGCTGTGGTCCATCACACGCAGGTGGCTCAATTCGTGAACCACAACGTAGTCAATCACGGACTGCCGGAAATGGACCAGCCGCCAGTTCAGGCGTATGGAGCCGTCGGCGCTGACGCTGCCCCAGCGCGTGCCAGCGCTGGACAGGCTCAGCTTGTGCCACTGCACACCCAGCGTCGGCGCGAAGTGGTTGAGCCGCTCGGTGAAAATCCGCTTCGCCTGCCGCATCAGCCAGGCCTGCACGACATCGCGAATCTGCTCGGCCGTGGCGCTCTGCGGCAGGCCGACATGCAGGGTCCGGTGCGTCACGCCCGGAAGGGTGCCGGCATCACTGTCTTTCAGCTCGGCGCCCACGCCGCCAAAGGCATGGCGCGGGTCCAGCACCACAATCACCTGCTCACCCAGAAAAGGCAGCGTGGCGCCGTCCTTCCACTCGATGCGCGCGGACTCCATGCGCTGGTGCCGGTCACGGGTTTCCTGCAGCTTCTTCAGGATCCACGCCGACTTTTCGAGCACGGCCTTGTCGATGTCGTAAAGCGGCACCCACTTGGGCGCGCTCACGGTCAGCCCTTCGGCTCCGACTGAAAAACCTATGGTGCGGCGTTTGCCGCGCCTGAACTCGTAGGCCACCAGGATGCCGTCAAGCAGCGTTTCGCGCGTTGCGCGCGGATGGCGAAAGGTCGCCGGGGCCAAAGCCTGCTGCAGGGTTTGCACGGGAAGTGCAGGCACGTCCGGCACTGCAGCCGGCGCAGGGATCGCTACATTTTCGACAGCGCGTTGCGCAGAGTCCTCCGTGGCCCGGAGTTCATTTGATGCTGAATCGAAGGATTTTTTCCGGCCAGCCGGCTTGACGGGCTCAGGTACAAGCGGCAATGCAGGCGCTGTATCAAAGAGATCAAGCGTGAACTGGAGAAACCTTTGCATCATGGAAGTTTAGCGTGCAGCAGTAGACCCCGCGCTGGCGTAGGCCTCGGGATCCAGCCTGTGCATCTCGGACTCTATCCAGTCCTCGACTTCACGCATCAGTTCGTCCGGCTGGCGGCCTGCGCTGGGAATCGGCTTGCCGATAGAGATGTCCACGATGCCCGGTTTTTTGATGAAGGCCTTGCGCGGCCAGCATTTGGCCGAGGTCACCGCCACAGGGATCACGGGCGCGCCGGTTTCAATCGCCAGCCGCGTGCCGCCGCTTTTATAAACGCCTTTTTGCCCGCGCGGGATGCGCGTGCCCTCGGGGAACATGATGACCCAGGTGCCCTGGGCCATCAGGCGTTTGCCCTGGGCCACCACCTTGTTGAAAGCCTGCGCCCGCTGGCTGCGGTCTATGTGGATCATGTCCATGCGGCTCATGGCCCAGCCGAAAAAGGGAACATACAGCAGCTCACGCTTGAACACAAAGGCCAGCGGATGCGGCATCAGGGTCACCATGGAAAAGGTCTCCCAGGTGCTTTGGTGCTTGACCAGCAGCACCGCGGCACTGGTTTCACCGATTGGCAGGTTTTCCATGCCGGTCACCCTGTTCTTGATCCCCAGGATGACCGTGCCGCCGTTGACCGCCAGGCGCAACCAGCCGGCACACATCCAGTAGATCTGGGTGCTGCTGCCGAACAGGGAAAAAACCAGGACAGCCAGCGCCCACGGAATCACCGTCACGGTCATCCACAGCATATGAAGAATTGATCGGATCAGGGGCATGTCAGGTTTTCCGGGTGCGGGTGAAAAGGAATTGATAGTCGGCCAGGGCGTTTTAAACGTGTCGAAAACAGGTTTTCAGCATCAAAACAGGCCATGGCCGCCGTGAAACAAGCGCAACAAGCTATTGTTTTTATAGCGCAACCTGCAAGGGCCGGGCGCTGCGCTCCAGCAGGAAATCTGCAAATGCAGACAAATCCTGGTGCAGGACCGTGCCCTCGGGCAAACCGTCGGGTTGGCCGCCGGCCCGGTACTGGGCGGATTTGCCAGTCAGGACCAGGTGCGGCTCGCAACCTGCAGCAGCGCCGGCCTGCAGGTCACGCAGGGAGTCGCCGGCCGTCGGCACGCCTTTGAGCGGCACACCAAACCGCGCGCCTATCTGCTCAAACAAACCCGGCAGGGGTTTGCGGCAATTGCAGCTTTCCTCCGGGCTGTGCGGGCAGTAAAACACCGCATCGATCCGGCCGCCGGCCGCCGCCAGCATCTTGTGCATCTTGGCGTGCATGGCATTGAGCGACGCCACATCAAACAGGCCGCGGCCCAGGCCCGACTGGTTGGAGGCAATCACCACGTGCCAGCCGGCATGGTTAAGCCGAGCAATCGCTTCAAGCGCGCCCGGCAGCGGCATCCACTCGTCGGGCGTCTTGACGAAATCATCGCTGTCGCTGTTGATGGTGCCGTCGCGGTCGAGGATGACGAGTTTCATGGCTTCGGTTTTCTTCTTTAAGTGGCCAGCTTGGAGAGATCGGCCACACGGTTCATGGCCTGATGCAGCGTGGCCAGCAAGCCGAGCCGGTTGGCGCGCAGCGCGGCATCTTCGGCATTGACCATCACGCCTTCAAAAAACGCATCCACCGGCGCCTTGAGGGCGGCCAGCGCCTGCAATGAAGCAGCGTAATCGCCAGCGGCAAAAGCCGCATCGGCCTTGGGCGCGACAGACTGTAGCGCTTCGGCCAGCGATTTCTCAGCGGCCTCCTGCAGCAAGGCGGGGTTGATTTTTGCATCCACCGTGCCTTCGGCTTTTTTCAGGATGTTGCCGACACGTTTGTTGGCGGCAGCCAGGGCCGGCGCTTCGGGCAGCGCGGCAAAGGCGCGCACGGCCGCCAGACGCTTGGCGACATCGCCCAGGCGCTGCGGCTTCAAGGCCAGCACGGCATCGACTTCCTGCGCGCTGTACCCTTGTTCGCGCAAGGAACCTGCGAGGCGGTCATAAATGAAATCAACCAGTGCGGGCGAAGCGTCCTGAATCTTGTCGCCAAACGCAGCACCAGCGCCTGTGACCAGCGCGGTCAAATCCAGTGGCAAATCTTTTTCAACCAGCATGCGGGTCACGCCAAGCGCATGGCGGCGCAGCGCAAACGGGTCCTTGTCGCCGGTCGGCAGGTTGCCAATGCCGAACATGCCGACCAGCGTTTCCAGCTTGTCGGCCAGCGCGACGACCACACCGACAGCGTTGCGCGGCAACTCGTCACCGGCGAAACGCGGTTTGTAATGGTCTTCAATCGCGTCGGCCACCTCGGCAGGCAAGCCATCGTTGAGCGCGTAGTACCGGCCCATGATGCCCTGCAGTTCGGGGAACTCGCCGACCATGTCGGTCACCAGGTCGGTCTTGGCCAGTTGCGCCGCCTGATCGGCCTGCTGGGCCAGCACGTCGCCGCCCAGTTGCTGGCCAATGGCCCTGGCAATCGCCCGCATGCGCTGGATACGTTCACCCTGTGTGCCAAGCTTGTTGTGATAAACCACCTTGTCCAGCCCCGCCACGCGCGAAGCCAGCGTCTTCTTGCGGTCCTGGTCAAAGAAAAACTTGGCATCGGCCAGGCGCGGGCGCACCACACGTTCGTTGCCGCCAATCACCGCACTGGCGTCAACCGGGCTGATGTTGCTCACCACCAGGAATTTGTTGCTGAGCTTGCCTGATGCATCAAGCAGCGGGAAATACTTCTGGTTGGCCTTCATCGTGAGGATCAGGCACTCCTGCGGCACATCGAGGAATTCTTTTTCGAATTCGCAGACCAGCACATTCGGGCGCTCGACCAGGGCCGTCACCTCATCGAGCAAGGCGTCGTCTTCAATGGCCTTGACACCACCGCCGACTTTGGCTGCAGCCGCCGCCAGTTGCCTGGCAATCTCGGCCCTGCGCGCGGCAAAGCTGGCAATCACGGCACCATCTTTTTGCAGCGTGGCGGCATAACTGTCAGCGTCTTTCAAGACCACCGGGTCCAGCGCTGCTTCAAAGCGGTGGCCATGCGTGGTGTTGCCGGCCTTCAGGCCCAGCGCCTCAATGGCCACGACATCGCTGCCATGCAGCGCGACAAGGCCATGCGCAGGGCGCACAAACTTCACATCACTCCAGCCGTCGGCCAGCTGGTAGGTCATTACCTTGGGAATCGGCAGTTTTGCAATGGCTTCCAGCAAGGCTTTTTGCAAACCTTCCACCAGCGTTGCGCCCTTGACGGTGCTGTCGTAGAACAAGGCTTCGGCCTTGCCGTCGGGCGCACGCTTCAGCCCCGCCACCGCGGATGCATCGGCGCCCAGTGCCTGCAGTTTCTTCAACAGGGCAGGTGTGGCATTACCAGATGCGTCGAGACCCACGCTCACGGGCATGAGCTTTACTGAGACACGGCTGTCCGGAGCGTGTGAAAGAACGTCAGGTACCCACACGCCTAGTCTTCTTGGGCTGGCGAATACCGTCCAACCGGGCTCCCGAAGCCTTAGATTCAAGTGAACCAGTCCGTTCACGATACGGTCAGCGAACGCTTCACCCAAGATGCTCAGCGCCTTGGGTGGCAGCTCTTCAACAAACAGTTCAACAAGAAGGTTTTGGGTAGTCATCGTCATCGCTCTCACGCAGCCTTCTTTGTCATCTGTTCAACCCACTCGCGCGGCGCCATCGGGAAACCCAGGCGCTCTCTGGATTCGTAATAACTTTGCGCCACGGCGCGCGCCAGGTTGCGGATGCGGCCAATATAGGCGGCGCGCTCGGTCACGCTGATGGCGCCGCGTGCGTCCAGCAGGTTGAAGCTGTGCGCGGCTTTCAAAACCTGTTCATAGGCCGGCAGGGCCAGTTGCACTTCGATCAGGTGTTTGGCCTGCTTTTCGTGCGCGGTAAATGCCGTGAACAAAAAGTCGGCATCGCTGTGCTCGAAGTTATAGGTGGACTGCTCCACCTCGTTTTGTTTGTAGACGTCACCGTAGCTCAGGCCGTCGGTCCACTGCAGGTTGTAGACGTTGTCCACGCCCTGCAAATACATGGCCAGGCGCTCCAGGCCGTAGGTGATCTCGCCGGTGATGGGTTTGCAGTCGATGCCGCCCACCTGCTGGAAATAGGTGAACTGCGTGACTTCCATGCCGTTGAGCCAGACTTCCCAGCCCAGGCCCCAGGCGCCCAGCGTCGGGTTCTCCCAGTCATCCTCGACAAAACGGATGTCGTTTTTCTTTAAATCAAAACCCAGCGCTTCCAGCGAGCCGAGGTACAGCTCCAGGATGTTGGCGGGTGCGGGTTTGAGCACGACCTGGTACTGGTAGTAGTGCTGCAGCCGGTTCGGGTTTTCGCCGTAACGGCCGTCTTTCGGGCGGCGGCTCGGCTGCACGTAGGCCGCCTTCCAGGGCTCGGGGCCGAGCGCTCTTAAAAACGTAGCGGTATGCGAAGTCCCGGCGCCGACCTCCATGTCGTAGGGCTGCAAAAGTGCGCAGCCTTGGTCAGCCCAGTAGGACTGCAGCTTCAGGATGATTTGCTGGAAAGTGAGCATAGGGTTCTGGTTGTGGGTCGCGCTTGTCAAAACTTCAATCACGCCGGGGTATACCTCGCCGTGTAAACCCTCGATT
Source organism: Polaromonas aquatica (assembly GCF_042659145.1). NCBI lineage: Bacteria > Pseudomonadati > Pseudomonadota > Betaproteobacteria > Burkholderiales > Comamonadaceae > Polaromonas > Polaromonas aquatica. Next base: position 123,814 of record NZ_JBHSRS010000001.1, read on the forward strand.
TTACGGGGCATCGCGAGGCTGCGGCCCCGGGATGGCCAGACTTCAGCCTTTGCGCCGTCCGCGCCCGCCCAGCACGGCAAAAGCCAGCACCAGCACAATCAGCCCCCACCACGGCCACAGGCCGAAGCGCGAGGCCCACCAGGCGTAGGGCGTGGTGCCGCTGCGGCCTTCGACCTCACCCACCAGCGCACCACGGGTATGGCGCTCCAGCAGTTGCACGACCTGGCCACGGTAATCAATGATGGCGGTGGCGCCGGTATTGGTGGCGCGGATCATGGGGCGCTCAAACTCAAGCGCGCGCATCCTGGAGATATTCAGGTGCTGGTCTATGGCGATGGTGTTGCCAAACCAGGCGATGTTGCTGATGTTGACAAATATCGTCGGGCTGAGCGCCGGGTCGCGAAAGCGGGCCGCAAGCTCTTCGCCAAACAAATCCTCGTAACAAATATTCGGAGCCAGGCGCTGGCCCTGCCAGTCAAACGAGGGCTGACTGACCGCGCCGCTGTTGAAGTCGGCCAGAGGGATGTTGACGATGGCCAGAAACCACTTGAACAGGGGATGCACAAACTCGCCAAAAGGCACGAGGTGGTGTTTGTCGTAGCGGTAAACGCCGTCGCCGCCATCCTTGGCGCCCACGGTTTGCGGCTTGAGAGCTATGGCTGAATTGGTGTAACCCGTGTTGCTGTTGCCCAGCGGTATGCCTATGATCGCGGCCGTTGCGGAAGCTCCCGGGGCCGGCCTGACGAAATGGTTGGCCAGCGTGTCGAGGTAGTTTTCCGGCAGGTGCGCGGGCAGCAGCGGGATGGCGGTTTCCGGCGTGACCACCAGCGAGCTTGTGGCGGCCAGCAATTGCGAGCCGTACCAGTTGAGCGCGTCCGGGATGCCTTTGCCGCCCTGGAATTTTTCGTCCTGCGCGATATTGCCTTGCAGCAAGGTCACGGTGAAAGGTTTTTGCACCGCGCCAGCAGCGCTGGCGGCGGCCGGGTATGCGGCGGTGAACCTGGAGGCCGCATCCGCGTCAACCTGGACAGCAAGGCTTGCCGCAAAGGCCAGCAGCAGACCCGCCGTGACGGCCACGGCGTTCAGCCAGCGCGGCCGCCGGATCAGCCCCGCAACGGCAGCCGCGGCCAGCGCGGCGCCAAAGGTCAGGCCATGCACACCGACCAGTTTGGCCAGGCCGTCAAAAGGCCCGTCCAGCTGGGCGTAGCCGCCCTCGCCCCACGGGAAACCGGTAAACAGGGCCACCCGGCCAAGCTCGGCCAGCAACCAGAGCGCTGCAAAAACAATAGCACGTAGCGCGCGATTGACGGGGGCCAACAGCATAAAAGCACCGCAAACAGCGGCGTAATACAGCCCCAGGAAGGCTGCCAGCCCGACAATCGCGATCACCGCCAGCGGCGACGCCAGCCCACCATAGGTGTGCAGCGAAATAAACAGCCACCACCAAGTGGCGCACTGCATGGCAGTGGCAAACAGCCAGCCCAGCCAGGCGGCACGTTTCCAGGACCGGCTGCCGTCCAGGTGCAGCACCAGGAACATGAGGGACAGCAGCTGCAGCCACCAGACAGCCTGCCCTGGCACCAGGCCCAGCTCAACACCAAAAGAAAAAGGCCATGCAATGCCGGCAGCATGGGCACAACCAGCTACCAAAACAATAGCAACCTGAATTACGGAAGCACGGCTGCGGGGCGGCGGATGACCTGCATGCTCCAGCAGGGCAGGCATGCTGGGCAGCTGGGACATCATGCTGTCAATCACATCACGCCCCATGCAACGGCCCGTTCACAACAGTTCAGCCTGCCGCAACCGGCGATACCTTGAACCAGCGCACCGCGCCGCCCTTGGTATGAAGCACGGTAAATTGCAGGCCGGACAACGCAAAGTGCTCGCCGCGCTTGGGCACATGGCCCATTTCGTGGGCAACCAGGCCGCCTATGGTGTCGAAGCCCGCATCCTGCAGGTCGACGCCAAAAGCTTCGCTGACACGTTCAACCGAGGTGTCCCCGCTGACGCGGTAGGTGCGGTCCGACAGGCCGAAAATATCGCCCTCGTCTTCGGCGATATCGAACTCGTCCTCGATCTCGCCGACGATCTGCTCAAGCACGTCTTCAATCGTGATGAGCCCGGCAATGCGGCCGAACTCGTCAATCACGATGGCCAGGTGGTTGCGGTTGCCGCGGAACTCGCGCAGCAGGTCGTTGAGGCCCTTGCTCTCGGGCACAAACACCGCCGGGCGCAGCAGGGCCTTGACGTTGAGTTCGGGGGCCCGCTGCAGTTTCAGCAAGTCCTTGGCCATGAGGATGCCGAGGATGTTTTCCTTGTCACCCTCGTAAACCGGGAACCGCGAGTGCGCCGTGGCGATGACCAGATGCAGCAGCTCGTCGTAGGGTGCATCGATGTCGATCAGGTCCATGCGCGGTGCCGCCACCATCACGTCGCCGGCCGTCATGTCGGCCATGCGGATGACGCCTTCGAGCATCTCGCGGCTCTGGGCGCCTATGACGTCGTTGTCCTGGGCTTCCACCAGGGTTTCGATCAGTTCGTCCTTGGAATCGGGACCTGGGTGGAGCATTTCAGCGAGCTTTTGCAGAAAGCCGCGCTTGTCTTCCGTCCTGGAAGATCTACTGGGGGGAATGTCGGACACGGGCGGTGTTCGGTAGTTGTGAAGCCATCAAGGATAGCGCATTCCCCCGAAGTGAACGGAATATCGCGAACGGGGCGCCTGTTTCTATCCGCCCCCTCCAGCAGGGGCCGCGGAACCGGCTTCACCGGGCCGCAGGCGCAGTTACCCCCTCGGGGGCAGCGCATTACACGAAGTGAAAAGCGTGGGGGCTAATTACATCGACGTGCGGTCGCGCGCGTCACGCACGCCCCGCCTGACCTCCTGAACAACGGCAAGAAAGTCCCAGAACTGCTTGGCCTGGACTTTCAGCCGGTAGTCGGTCTGGGCGATTTGCTCCTCAACCATTTCGGTGACACGCGAATCCAGGTCTGCTGGCGGCAACTTGAGGTAGGCCTCGCTCTCGGAGCCATCGCGCATGACCGTGGCGCCGGCCTTGCGGGCGATGTTGAGCATGGCGGTGTTTTCGCTCAGCGCGTGGATGAACACCATGTCAACCCCCTCATTACGGGCATGTATGACGGCACGGTCAAACAGGCGTGCGCCGTAGCGCCGGCCGCGCGCCTTGGCCAGCACCGAAACACCGAACTCGGCGCAGCTTTTAAGCGCCGGGTCGGTGGAAAAAGCCAGGTGCGCCATGGCAATCAGCTCAAGCTTGCGGTTGTAGATGCCAAAAATCTCGTCGCGCTCGAAGTCCAGCCCGCTGACGTAACGCCGTATCTGCTCGTCATTGGCAGCATACCCAAAGCGCAGGTAGCGGTCATGGTCGTTGAGCGCCAACAGGTGGTTGGCGATGCGCTCCCCATGGCTGGGGCCCAAAGAGCGTATGGGGACCATCACCGGCGCCACATAAGGCCGGCCAGACTCATGCGCAGAATTCTCCACGGGTGGGCGGAAGAACTCCTTGCTTGCGCTGAGTGAGGCTTTAAGAAATGCACCGGGCGATACCATGCGTTCAATATAAGGGTTTTCCCTAGAATCTCCAGACCAAGGGGTTTATCGGGCTGAAACCCGCTGCAAGCGCCGAATTCAGCCAAAAAACACCTGAAGCCCAACATGAATGCGCGCCACAAGCTATAAAAACAATAGCAACCAGGGTTGCCACGCACTCTTTGTTGGTAATTATTCGGCGCCAAATGGGCACCCGCCCCTAATTTGCAGGCCTTATTAGGCACCCTGGCAGCCCCAAAAACAAGCGTTCCCGGGGCCTGTTAACCCTAAACCGGCACGGCCGTGGTCGCTTTGACCCGGTCAAGCACAAAGCTGGTTTTGCAGTCCTGCACGCTGGGATGTTTAAGCAGGGTGTCCATGACAAAACGGCTGTAATGCGCCATGTCCTGCACCACCACCCGCAGGAAATAGTCCATCTCGCCCGTCAGCGCCACACACTCCACCACCTCGGGCCAGGCCTGCACGCTGGCCCGGAACACGTCCATGGGGTTGCGTTTATGGCTTTCCGTGTGTTTTTCAAGCCGTACATTCAGGTGAGCGGTGAGGTCCAGGCCGACTTTTTCGGGTTTGACCAATGCCACATAACGGTCAATCACGCCGGACTCTTCCAGCCGCTTGACCCGGCGCAGCACGGCGCTGGGCGACAGGCTGACCTGTTCGGCAAGCTGGTCATAGGTGGCACGCCCATCAGCCTGTAAACTGCGCAAAATTTGCCTATCCAGCTTGTCCAGTGTTTCCATTCCGCTAATTTTGCAGGATTAATGCGTATTGGACAATCCAACGCCTCAATTTGCAGAAAACCTGACGGCCTGCGCCACTAAAGTCTATAAATACATTCTGGAGACTTTTATGAACGCACCCCTGTCATTCGAAAACGAAGCGCGCCGCGCCGGGCAGCCCCAAGCAAGCGCAGCCCCCTCGGGGGGCAGCGCATTACACGAAGTGAAAAGCGTGGGGGCCGACCATTCCGCCTGGGACAACCCCATGGGCACCGACGGCTTTGAATTTATTGAATATGCCGCGCCGGACCCGAAGGCAATGGCTGAAGTGTTCCGGCAAATGGGCTTCACGCCGATTGCCCGGCATCGCCACAAAAACGTGACCCTGTACCGCCAGGGCAGCATCAACTTCATCATCAACGGCGAACCCGACTCGTTTGCGCAGCGTTTTGCACGCCAGCACGGCCCCAGCGTCTGCGCGATTGCCTTCCGCGTGCAGGATGCAAAAGCAGCCTACGAGCGCGCCATTTCGCTGGGTGCCTGGGGTTATGCCGACACGGCAGGCCCGGGCGAGCTGAACATCCCGGCCATCAAGGGCATTGGCGACTCCATCATTTATTTCATAGACCAGTGGCGCGGCAAGAACGGCGCCAAACCCGGCGACATCGGCAACATCGGGTTTTATGACGTGGACTTCCAGCCCCTGCCCGGCATCACGGGAGATGCACTCAACCCGGCCGGCAATGGCCTGACCTACATCGACCACCTGACGCACAACGTGCACCGCGGCCGCATGGACGAGTGGGCCGGGTTTTACGAACGGCTGTTCAACTTCCGCGAGATTCGCTATTTCGACATCGAAGGCCAGGTGACGGGAGTCAAGAGCAAGGCCATGACCAGCCCCTGCGGCAAGATCCGCATTCCCATCAATGAAGAAGGCAACGAAAAGGCCGGACAGATCCAAGAGTACCTGGACAAATACCACGGCGAGGGTATCCAGCACATTGCAATGGGCAGCAACGATTTGCTGACGACGGTAGACAAGATGCGCGCCAACGGCGTGAAGCTGCTGGACACCATAGACACCTACTACGAACTGGTAGACAAGCGCATCCCGGGCCACGGTGAGAATGTGGCCGAGCTGCACAAGCGCAAGGTCCTGGTGGACGGCAAAAAGGGCGCCTTGCTGCTGCAAATCTTCAGCGAAAACCAGTTGGGCCCGATCTTTTTTGAATTCATCCAGCGCAAGGGCGACGAAGGTTTTGGCGAAGGCAACTTCAAGGCGCTGTTTGAAAGCATTGAACTGGACCAGATGCGCCGTGGCGTACTGGAAAAGGCATGACAACCCAAACCGCGCCCGTTGAAGCCGGCAGCCCAGCCCCAACGGCGGCGGTGATCCCCGCCGTGTACGGCGCCAGCGAGCGGCCGCCAAGGGGCGACTATGACCGCAGCGGCCAGGTCAAGGCCGACTACACCTGCCCGCAAAACTACGCCGCCTATACAGATGCCGACCACGACACATACCGGCGCCTGTACAAAAGGCAATCGGCGCTGCTGCCGGGGCTGGCCTGCGACGAGTTCATAGCGGCCCTGCCCTCGCTGGGCCTTGAAGAGCGCATCCCGCGTTTTGACGACATCAACGGCCGCCTGTTCAAGGCCACCGGCTGGGAAGTCGTGGCCGTGCCCGGGCTGATTCCCGAGGTGCCGTTTTTTACCCTGCTGGCCAACCGGAAATTCCCCGTCACCGACTGGATACGCACGCCTGCGGAGTTCGACTACATCGTCGAGCCGGATATCTTCCATGACATGTTCGGCCATGTGCCGCTGCTGTTTGACCCGGTGTTTGCCGACCACATGCAGGCCTATGGTGCGGGCGGCCTGAAGGCGCACGGGCTGGGCGCCTGCGAGCAGCTGTCGCGCCTGTACTGGTACACCATCGAGTTCGGGTTGATGCGGCAAAGGGGGCAGGTACGCGCTTACGGCGCAGGCATCCTGAGCTCATCGGGCGAACTCGCCTATGCCGTCACAAGCGGCGAGCCGCAGCGCATCGCGCTTGACCTGCTGCGCGCCATGCGCACGCGCTACAAAATTGACAGCTACCAGCAGACCTACTTTGTCATCGACAGCTTCAAACAGCTGTTTGACATGACAGCGCCGGACTTCACGCCGCTGTATGCGCAACTCAAGACCATGGAAGAGCTTTCAGCCAATGCGGTGAGCCCCGGTGACGTCGTGATCCACACAGGCAACTGAGACAGCACGCTCACAACCAGTTGTCGAGAACGGTGCGCGTCTTTTCCCAGTAAGCGCGCAAGCGCTCAAGCTCCTGCGCAGCATTGACCGGCACTGCGCCGGTTTTTGCATGTGTTTCAAGCGCGATGCCGACAGACTGCATGGCCACCGCGCCGACATTGCCGGCAGCCCCCACCAGCGCATGGCTGGCCCATGACAGCGCCTGGGCATCATCGGTGCGGATAGCCTCGCCGATGGCATCCAGGCGCAGCACGGCATCGGTCCTGAAGAGCGTAATCACTTCACGCGTCATGCTCAGCTCATCGTCGTCAAACTCCTTGAACTGCGCCAGGCGCCCGAAATCCATCAGCGCAGGCTCGACGCTTTCAGCCGCAGCTTCTTCGGCGGCCTTGCCCGGGGCATCAAGGGCGCTGGTGCTGCCGCCCACACCAGGCTGGTCCATCCAGCGCTCCAGCGCCAGCGTCAGGGCCGCGACGTACAGCGGTTTGGTCAGGTAATCGTTCATGCCCGCATCCATGCAGCGCGTGCGGTCCTCCGACGCGGCGCCGGCCGTCAAGCCGATCACCGAGGGCGACAAGGGCCCCAGCAGCGCATGGATTTCCTGCGTTGCCTGCAAGCCGTTCATGCGCGGCATGTTGACGTCCATCAGCACCGTGCCAAAACGCTGGCCTGCGGCATGCGCCCTGGCAACCGCCTCCAGGGCCTCCTGCCCGTCCAGCGCGGTTTGCGACGGATAACCCAGCCGGGCCAGCATGGCACAAGCCACTTTCAGGTTGACGGCGTTGTCATCCACCACCAGCACAAGGCTTTTGCCCGGGGCATCCACGCTCACGGCCAGCGGGGCATCAGCCACAGCCTGTGCAGCGCCCTGCGTCGCGATGCAACGCGCCATGGTGTCAAACAACTGCTTTTGCCGCGTCGGCTTGAGCAAACGCGCGGCAAACAGCTGGGCCGCTTCATGGCCCGGCGGCATGAAACCCGAGGTCAGCAGCACCAGCGGCACGGCCGACCAGGCGTCCTTGGCCTTGATGGCCTGCGCCAGGCTGACGCCGTCCATTTCAGGCATGTGCATATCGGTGATCACCACATCGGGCAGGCGGCCCTCGCCGTAGGCCAGTGCCATCATTTGCAGGGCCTTCTCGCCCGACTCCGCACTGCTGACCCGCATGCCCCACAACTCCAGCTGCCGGGTAAGGACGCGGATATTCGTTTCATGGTCGTCCACCACCAGCACATGCCGGCCCTGCAGCAGGGTCGCATCCACCACACCCAGCATGGCCGACAGCGGAGCCAGCGGCGCCTGCACGGTAAACCAGAAGGTGGAGCCCTGGCCCGGCACACTTTCCACGCCTATCTGCCCGCCCATCAACTCCACCAGCCGCTTGCAGATCGCCAGCCCCAGGCCGGTGCCACCGTACTTGCGGGTGGTGGAGGTGTCGACCTGTACAAAGGCCTGGAACAGCGCATCCAGCCGGTCCGCCGGAATCCCTATGCCGGTATCGGTGACGCGGAACTCCAGCGTGGCAAAGCCCGGTTTTGCCTCGCCGTCCAGGCGCCGCACATGGACCGCAACCTCGCCTTTTTCGGTGAACTTGATGGCGTTGTTGATCAGGTTGATCAGTACCTGGCGCAGGCGCGTGACGTCGCCCAGGATGGCCGCAGGCACTGCGTGCTGCCCGTCAGTCGCAGCCTCGGCCACATCGATGATCAGCTCCAGGCCTTTTTCGCGGGCCCTGGATGCAGCGATGTCGCAGGCCTCTTCCACTGCGCCGCGCGGACTGAGCGGCTCTGACTCCAGGTCCAGCTTGCCCGATTCGATTTTGGAAAAATCGAGGATGTCGTTGATCACGCCCAGCAACTGGTCGCTGGACAGGCGTATGGTCTGCAAGTAGTCGGTTTGTTCTTCGTCAAGCCGGGTTTCAGCCAGCAGCGTGCTCATGCCCAGCACGCCGTTCAGGGGCGTACGTATTTCGTGGCTCATGGTGGCCAGGAAAGCGGCCTTGGCTTTGGCCGCCTGCAGCGCTTCTTCGCGCGATGCCTCCAGCTCCGCCGTGCGTTTGGCCACGCGCGCCTCCAGTTGCTGGTTGGCCTCTTCAATGGCTTCGGTTTTGGCCTGCACTTCTGCCCGGTAACTTTCAAGCTGCTCCGCGCTGTCGTGCAGCACCTGCGACAGTTGCCGGACCTCGCGGATATGCGTGGCCCGGTCGATCTGCGGTACCTCACCGCGGCCAAGGCCCTGCGCCGCCCGGCCCAGCAACTCCAGCCGCCGGCTCAGGCGCTGCGCCACATAAAAGGCCACCAGGCCGCCAAGCAGCAACACCGCGGCAATGATGCCCAGTGAGCCCATCAACGCCCGCTGTGTGGCGGCGGTGAAGTCGCTTTCAGGCGCAGCCACCACCAGCGTCCAGCGCAGGCCGAGCTCATCGCCAAAAGGACGGCGCACGGCAATCAATGCATCGCCGTCCATGGGCAGGCGGTTCAGCGACACGGAACGGTCTACAAAACCTTCGGCCATCACGGCATCGGACGATTTCTTGCGCAGCCCCGCCTCCAGCGCGGCGTAACTTGCGCGCACCACCGGGTTGCGGCTGTCATCGGGCCTGACACGTTCCAGCACCCCCGCCTTTTCCCGGTACAGCGTATCGCCCGCCGAGGTGGCAACCAGCAGGCCCTGCTCATCGACCAGGTAAGCCGCGCCGTGCGCACTGATCCTTTGGGTGCGTAAAAAATCGGCCAGTTGCTGCAGGCGCAGGTCCGCCGCAAAAACGCCTGCTGCGCCCGAGAAGTCGTCATAGATGGGCTGTGCCAGCGTGATGACCAACTGCTTTTGCGCAGCAGATATATAAATGGGCGAAAAAACACGGCCGCCTGCACGCAGTGCGGCCTCGTACCAGGCGCGGGTGCGCGGCTCGTAGTTGCCGGGCTCGGGCGGCAATCCCTGCGAGCGGTCGCCGGGCTGGCTGGCAAGAAAAAACCGCCTCGGGTTGCCGACACCATCACGCACCTCACGCACGCTGACCTCGGCACCGCGCGCGGTTTGTTCCACACCAAAAAAATTACCCCTGACGGTGCCCATGTACAGGAAAGGCACGCCGGGCGATTGCCGGGTCAGGGCAAAAGCCATGGGTTCAAACAGCGCAGGCTGCTCCAGCCACCTCCGGGCCTGCCGGATTTGCTGCGGATTGAGCGTGGCCGGGAAAAGGCCATTCATGATGACGTGCGCCTGCTGCAGGTGACGCTCGGTCTCGGTCTGCACGCGCAGGGCCACGCTGCCCATCACCTGGTTGGCAAGGTCACCAACCGACTGTGTGCTGCTGCGGGCCAGCAGCCATGTCACGCCTGCGGCGGGCAGCAGCGCAAACAGCAGCAGGCTGACCACCAGGATGCGGCGCAGCGAAAATGAATATCCATGTGGCAATGTGAGCATGACGGCAGGCCCTGGAAAAATGCTCAAACAGCCAGCGAGAGCAACTCGGCCGCGTCCATGGGTTGCGTGCGCCCGGGCAATGTGATCATGGCCCTGCCGCCCGTCTGGGCTGCACCGGTAATGCCGCGCAACATCGGCACGCTGGCGACCACCGTCCAGCCCGCGTTGCTGGCCTGCTTTTGCAGCAGCAGCGTGGCATTGACCACATCGCCCACGGGCAGGATCCTGATCTCGCCATGCAAGGGGTCCTGCAGCTTGGCCAGGGCGACAGGCCCGCTGTGAAGGGCGACGCCCACACTAAAGAGTGGCAGCTTGTGATGGGGAAATTGAGCCTGCAAATATTTCTGCACGCGTTTGGCAGCATCCACCAGCCCCAACGCCGCCCGGGCCGCACGCAGGCCATGGTTGACGGACAGGGTGTCGGTGCTGTTCACGAAAACAGCCAGCAGAGCCTCGCCCACAAACTGCATATGGCGGGCGCCAAAAAGATGCACCGTGTCGCCGGCGTTGTTGTAGAACTTGCGCACGGTTTCGCTCAGCTCTTCGGTGGTGAGTTTTTCCGCCAGCGCGGCGTAGTTCAGCACGTCGACAAACAGCACCGTGGCGCTGGCAAATTTTTCGTCTTCAGTTCCGCCTTCCGACTCCGGCCATTTTTCACTGAGCCCCGCAGCCAGCTTTTGTTCATATAGCCGCGCCAGCTGGTGCTTCTGCTCTTCCAGCGCAGAGGTCACGGCCGCTTCGACCGCCGTGGCCTGCGCCACCGCACGCATCTCGCGCCTGTTGAGCTGGGCCGAGGCAGCTTCGCGCAGTTCCCCGGGGCGAAAGGGCTTGGTGATGTAGTCGTCCGCGCCGCTGGTCATGCCGATGCGCATGTGCGCACGCTCCAGCAGCGATGTGAGCAGGATCACCGGTATTTCGGCAATGGCCGGGTCGGCGCGCAATGCCTGCAGCATCGCAAAACCGTCCATGACGGGCATCTGGATATCGCTGATCACCAGGTCGGGTTTGTGTTCCCGTACAAGTGCCAGGCCATCGGCACCATTGTCAGACGACAGCACGTCGTAACCATCTTTTTTGAGCACCGAGGCCACCAGCATGCGCGTGGCGGCGTCGTCCTCCATCAACACAATCAGGGGCATTTAAAGTTCGTATTCCAGCAGGGACATGCCGCAAGCTTACACAATTTGCGTTACCCGACGCACCCGACGGCCTTGTTGTCCAGCAAAGCCAGCGTGGTGTCCATGATTTGCGGCAGGAAGGCCATCTGCACATGCGCCGCACCACGCACCAGCCGGTTGTCCGCGCCCGGCAGGGTCGCGGTTGATGCCGGAAACACGATGTTGTCGCTGCTGGAATACCAGCAGGTAAACAGCGCATGGCGGCCCAGGGGCATGCCATGGTCAAGCTGTGCCTGCCAGCTTGACCCCAGACGCATCTGGCGGCCGTTGCGCGCATGCCCAAAACGCGCCAGCCAGGTGCCGCGGTGCGGCGTGCCAATCGTCACCACATGGTGCACGCGGGCCTCGGCCTGCCTGGCCTTGAGCCAGGCTCTCGCGGCCAGCCCGCCCATGCTGTGGCACACCAGCACTGGCGGCAGCCCGGTGGCCTCGGTGACCTGCCGGACCGCTGCGTCGATCTGCGGCACATAGTCGTCAATCGAGCCAAACAGCGGCTCCAGGTTGAGCGCCACAAAGGCATGGCCGGTACCTTGTAGCCGCTTGAGCCACGGCGTCCACAAACCGCGGTTGCAAAAGAACCCATGCACAAACACCACGCCCCGGCGTCCCTGCAGCCCAGCCTGCGGCGAGAGTTTGTCCGGTACGGCGTTGGCACGAAATGGCTGGCGCCAGCAAAACACCCGGGGTGCGGTCAAGGTCTCCCCCACCCATGCGCGGAACAATTCGCCCCAGCTCGCCTGCGGCGCGGGGTCGGACTTGTTGATGCGCCTCAACAGCAGGAATTCCAGCGCCAGGAAAGCCGTGTACCCGAGCGCAATCACCAGGAAACCCGAGATGGCCAGGAACGGCGCACTGCTCCGGAAGTAAAGCAGCCAGCCGCAAGCGGCGGCTACCAGGATGAGGGTGATGAGTCTTTGTATATTTGCCAGCATGAAAAAACGTCGGGAGAGCGTCGTCGGGTATCTCGGGTCCCTGAAACTATAGTTCAGGCCAGCTTGACGTCCTGCCCCGTCAATCGTTTCGCCAGGCCCTGCGCCAGCCGGTTGACGGTGCCGTAGACCGAGAGTTGCGGATTGGCGCCTATGCTGGTCGGGAAAATGGAGCCGTCGTGAATCGACAGGTTTTCGAGCTGCCAGTGCACGCCGTCCGGCCGCGTCACGCCCTGCGCCTCCGTGCCCGCCAGGCCGCAGCCACCCATCACGTGGGCGCTGACCACCCTGGTCAGCATGGGTTTCATCGGGAGCCTGTTCACCGCCTCACGCGCCTCGGCCCATGAGGTGTAAGGACTGGCCATTTCATGCAAGGGCAAGACCTGCTGCGCGCCGGCGGCAAACTGGATCTCCATCATCGACAGCAGGGCCCGGCGGCCGCCATCCATCACAAAATCGGTCAGCGCATAGTCGAGCACGGCGGAGTCGTCGCTGCGCAGCCTGACCTTGCCTCCGGGCGCCTGCTCATGAAAGCCGTCGCGCAACAATGCCAGCAAGGTGTGGTTGTGCGGAAAGGATTTGAGCAGGTCGTGCTGCCTCTGGCCCATGCCCGGTACTGTCGAGGCAAAAATCACCGGGTGCAGCGGCGGAGCTTCCAGCTTGTAGCCCATGGGTCCGTCAATCGCCTGGGTGTCCATGAAGTGGTCGGAGTAAATGCTTTGCGGCGCACCGCTCCAGGCCTCGACCTTTTGTTCAAACACGGCGGACGACATCACGACAGGATGCAGAAATGTCCTTTCGCCCAGCCGGCCATGCGGATCTGGCGCGCCCGAACGCAGCAGAACCGCCGGTGAGTTGATCGCGCCGCCTGCCAAGACATAATGTTTCGCTACTATTTTTATAGCCGACTGCGCTCGATTCACGGAGGCCAGAGCCCCATTTGATGTTACAGACCGGCAAATCAGGGCCGTCACCTTGCCGTTGGAGAGCTCAAACCTCTCGGCACGGGTTTCGGTCAACAACTGCGCGCCCTTGTCGAGCGCAGCAGGAATCGTGGTGACCAGCATGGACTGTTTGGCATTGGTCGGGCAGCCCATGCCGCAGGAGCCCAGGTTCCAGCAGCCTTTGACATTGCGTGAAATGGCGGCAGCGGGAATGCCGAGCTTTGCAGCCCCACGGCGCAGCAAATCGTTGTTCTCGTTGGGCGCCACAAGCCAGGGCAGTATGTTCAGGCGCCGCTCGGCCTGGTCAAAATAAGGCGCCAGCGCATCGACGCCGTAGTCCTTCAAGCCAAACCTGTCCTGCCAGAACTGCAGCGTGGAAGCCGGGGTACGAAAGGAACTGGTCCAGTTGACGGTAGTCGAGCCGCCCACACAGCGGCCCTGCAAAATGGTGATGGCCTTGTCTTCGGTCTTGCGCGCAGCGCTTTCCTGGTACAGCGAAGGATAGGCTTCGGACTCTTTCTGGTTGAAGTCGCGGCTGCTTTTTAGCGGCCCCTCCTCAATGATCACCACCTGCAAACCGGCTTTTGCCAGCAGCTCGGCCGTGATGCCCGCGCCGGCGCCGCTGCCTATGATGGCGACGTCGCACACGATGTTTGCAGGTGCGAGGCCCAGGGCGCCGCCAAAAACTCTCCAGCCGCGTTGAATGCCCTGGCGAACAGGATCCGGCAATTGACTCATGCTTTAAACAATCTTCAGATTTTCAGGGGGCCGGGGTAACCCAGCAACGGCCAGCTTGCGGGGTCTGAAAAATAGGCGCCTGCAGCGATGTCATGCAGGGCCGCATAGGCCTGTTGCCTCAAACCCAGTGTGGATATGCGCATGCCTTGCAGTGCCTCTTGAACTTCGGCAACACTCGCCTCGGCCCAGGGCGCACTCAAACCAGCGAGGGTACGGCGGCCCGCAGCGCTGCCCAGCAGGGACAACAATTGCGACAACTCGCCTTGTGCGTGGGGTGGCAGCGCGCCGACGAGGGTATCAACCCGGGCCAGCAAGTCGTTCAGTGCGATCTCGCGGGCGCCCGGCTCTGTGGGCAGTGTTTTGTCGAGGACCGCCCGTCCGACGGCAGCAAACACCTCCCGGCCAAGGGGGCTCAATGCGCCACGTGCAAGTCCCGGCTCAAGCAAGGCCGCCGCACCGCCCGCGACAAGCAGCACCGCCGTTGAGGCCAGGCCGAGCTTGAGAAGGCGTCTTCTTTGCATCGTTTGAGTTTCGCATGGGGCACTGCGTTTCAATAGAGCTCCATACCTAGATAAACTCCGGGTTTGTATGGACGCATCTGCACAACGAATTCATGACGCGCTGCAAGGCGTTGCCCGGCTGCGGCAAGCGCATGCGGCCAATCCGCCGCTTGCGCACGCAGGCTCTGAAATCAAGCGCTTCCAGGCACGCCGTTTCCAGGCCACTTACACCGACCTGCTGCGAAGCCCCAGGTACAAAACGGCAGCGACCTTCTTTCTGCACGAGCTCTACAGCGACAAGGATTACGCCGAGCGCGACCAGCAGTTTGCCCGCATCGCCAACACCATCGCAAAACTTTTCCCGCAGGCCGTTGTCAACACGGCGGCTGCGCTGGCCGAGGTGCATGCGCTGACCGAGAGCCTGGACGACCTGATGGCGCAGCAATGGCTTGAGTCTGTCGCGACGCATCCGGCAATGGGCGCCCCGGCACGCTACATCCAGTGCTGGCGGCGCGTGGCCGACGCCGCAGCGCGGCACAGGCAACTGGATGTGGTGCTTGTGCTTGGACAGGAGTTGAACCGGCTGACACGCAAACCCGGCCTGCGCACCCTGCTCAGGATGATGCGTACCCCTGCAGCGGCCGCGGGCCTGAGCTCGCTTCAGGGTTTTCTGGAGGCTGGCTTTGATGCCTTTGCCGACATGCGCGGTGCGGACGAGTTCCTGAAGCTGATTCAGCAGCGTGAAACCGAATGGATACGCTCCCTGTTCGAAGACGAACTCGTCGCCTGCGAGACCAAAATGACTCATTTGCTCGCTGCGGGCGTCTCCCCCTAGCGCAGCATCAGGGCTTGCCCCATACAGATTTCCCGGCAAGGCTCACACAATGGCCGGCAAGGAGTGTGTATGAACAAGCATTGGCTCAAGAATTACCCTGAGGGTGTTGTCCACGATATAGACACGGAGCAGTTTCAGTCGCTCAACCAGTTGCTGGAGGAGTCTTTCAGGAAGAACGCAGCCAAACCATTTTCGGTCTGCATGGACCGCTGGATGTCCTACGGACAACTGGACGATCTGTCTTCCGCACTCGGGGCGTGGCTGCAAAGCCTTGGACTTGAACCGGGTGCCCGCGTGGCCATCATGCTGCCCAACGTGCCGCAGTTTGCAGTGACCATGGCGGCGATTTTGCGTGCCGGCTACACCTGCGTGAACGTCAATCCGCTGTATACGGCACGCGAACTTGAGCACCAGCTCAAGGACTCGGGTGCAAGCGCCATTGTGATCCTGGAGAACTTTGCCGGCACGCTCGCCGAGGCCATAGAAAAGACTCAGGTCAAAAACGTGGTCATGGCCTCCATGGGGGATTTGTTGGGTTTCTGGTACGGCAACTGGATCACCTTTGCGGTCCGCCATCTTGCCAAGCTGGTGCCCGCCTACAAGCTGCCCCTGGGCGATGGGCGCGTGGTCACGCCCTTCAACCGGGCGATCGCCGAGGGGACCCGCCTCAAACTCAAGCCCGCGCAAAACAACCTGGACTCGGTCGCCTTCCTGCAGTACACCGGCGGCACGACGGGCCTGTCCAAGGGCGCCGTGCTCACGCACCGCAACATCGTCGCTGCGATCTTGCAGGCTGAGGCCTGGTTCACACCCGCGCTGAAATGCGTTGGCGATGTCAGCAAAACCAACAATATTGCCGCACTGCCGCTGTATCACATCTTCGCGCTCACACTCTGCCTGTTGACCATACGCTGGGGGGCTCATCTGACGCTGATCCCCAATCCACGCGATTTCGGCAAGTTCATCGAAGTGCTGAAAAAGCGCCCCTTCCACATGCTGCCGGCGGTCAACACCCTGTTCAATGCCCTGCTGCAACATCCCCAGTTCAAAACCGTTGATTTTTCAGCGCTGTGCGTCTCCCAGGCCGGCGGCATGGCCGCGTCCGAAGGCACAGCCAAACACTGGCTGCAGGTGACGGGCAGCGCCATGATAGAAGGCTGGGGCATGAGCGAAACCTGCGCCATAGGCACCAATAACCCGGTCATCAACAAACAGTTCACGGGCACGATAGGCCTGCCCCTGCCCAGCATTGACATAGCCATCAAGGACGACGACGGCAACTCGCTGCCCACAGGAGAGTCTGGCGAGATCTGTATCAAGGGCCCCCAGGTGATGACGGGCTATTACAGGCAGCCGGAAGAGAACGAAAAGGCGTTTACCAGCGACGGCTTCATGCGTACGGGCGATATCGGCATCATGGACGGGCAGGGCTACACAAAGATCATTGACCGAAAAAAGGACATGATCATTGTTTCGGGCTTCAACGTGTACCCCAATGAGCTCGAAAATATCATCTCCCTGTGTCCCGGTGTCGTGGAATGCGCGGCAATTGGCGTTGCAGACCCAAGCCAGGGGGAGGCCATCAAGGTCTTTGTCGTCAAAAATGACCCCACATTGAGCGAAGATGATGTGAGCGCCTATTGCAAGCAACACTTCACCGGCTATAAACGCCCGAAATATATTGAATTCCGCGATGACCTACCTAAAACCAATGTCGGGAAAATCCTCAGGCGCGAGCTGCGCAGCCCGGCTTGAAGGCCCTGTAATGCAGGTGTCGGGATGAGCATGCCGCCCTTACCCGCCGGCGTGCATGTTTTCGAGCGAGGATGGCTGTCGGCAAACAGTATCCTGTTCACGGACGGTGATCAAAGCCTGATGGTCGACAGCGGTTATTGCACCCACGCGGCACAAACGCTTTCGCTGGTGGAGTCTGTCCTGGAGAGCCGGCCACTCGACATCCTCGTCAACACGCATTTGCACAGCGACCATTGCGGCGGTAACGCGGCCCTGCAGGGCAGATATCCGGCGATGCAGACACTCATTCCTCCCGGCCAGGCGACACATGTCACTGACTGGGACCCAGTTGCGCTGACCTATTCACCTACCGGCCAGTTTTGCCCCCGGTTTTCCTTTGACAAAACATTGCAGCCTGGCACACGGCTGCAATTCGGCTCGAGCATGTGGGAGGTGCACGCGGCTGCCGGCCACGATCCGCACTCCCTTGTTTTTTTTGAACCCCGCAACAGAATATTGATTTCTGCTGATGCCTTGTGGGAAAACGGTTTTGGCGTCGTTTTCCCGGAACTTGAGGGGGAAAGCGCATTTTCAGAGGTGGCTGCCACACTGGACATGATTGAGCGCCTGGCGCCAACGACGGTCATTCCCGGCCATGGGCGGGTCTTTGCCTACACACCCGAGGTACTGGCCACGGCAAGGCAACGCCTAAATGCATTTGTCAAAAACCCGCTCAGGCATGTACAGCATGCGGCAAAAGTTCTGCTCAAATTCAAGCTGCTCGAAGTACAAAGGCAACCCTTTGATGATTTCTCAAAATGGGCGTTGGCAACCCCTTACTTTGTATTGATACAGCAAAGATTTTTTTCCGACATGCCCGCGCCGGCATGGATAGCACAGCTATGCGATGAGCTCGTCAAGGCTGGGGCTGCGGAACGTGATGGCATCTACATCTGCAATGCCTGAAACAGCTGGGGAAAAAAGCAAAAAGCCCGCACGGATCTTTTGAATCCTTGCGGGCTTTTCTAATTCAACCATTCAATATCGAGCCGCCATGACGGCGGACGGCAGGCCCATTCAAAAATGAGCTCCTGAAAAAACAAAACCCCCACTTGAAATCTCAAGCGGGGGTGTTGTCGTTGTAAGAGCCTGACGATGTCCTACTTTCACACGGGAATCC
>NZ_JBHSRS010000002.1:0-223747 GCF_042659145.1 Polaromonas aquatica
CCGCTGTATGTGCCATTGGCCGCCTGGTCGAAATTGACGACGGCGTTGTTGGTGATGTTGCCCTGCAAGCTGGTGGTGTTGCCTTGCAATGCACCTGCCGTGACGGTGGTGCCGCCTGTGTAGTTGTTGGTCCCGGTGAGGGTTAAGGTGCCGTTGCCGGTCTTGGTGAGTACGCCGGTGCCGTCCATGGCGCCGCTGTATGTGCCATTGGCCGCCTGGTCGAAATTGACGACGGCGTTGTTGGTGATGTTGCCCTGCAAGCTGGTGGTGTTGCCCTGCAGGGTGCCGGCTCCCACGGTGGTGCCGCCGGAATAGTTGTTGGCGCCTGTCAGCACCAGGGTGCCCGCGCCGGTCTTGGTGAGTACGCCGGTGCCGCCCATGGCGCCGCTGTATGTGCCATTGGCCGCCTGGTCGAAATTGACGACGGCGTTGTTGGTGATGTTGCCCCGCAAGCTGGTGGTGTTGCCTTGCAATGCACCTGCCGTGACGGTGGTGCCGCCTGTGTAGTTGTTGGTCCCGGTGAGGGTTAAGGTGCCGTTGCCGGTTTTGCTCAGGCTGCCAGCGCCCGAGATGACGCCTGATACCGCGAAGGCGTTGCCATTGGTGTCCACGGTGCCGTTGCCGCCCAGCAAAAGTGCGTTGTTCACTGTGAGGCCGGTATTTCCCGCCATGATGCTGGCCGTGGCGCCACTGCGGATATCTATGTCGCCTGTGAGAACGGAGCCGGTCTGCAGCGTCAGGCTGTTGTTGCCGCCGGTGAAGGTGATGGCATTGGCACGAACGTTATTGCCCGACAAACCACCACTGATGGTGCCCGCATTGGTGATGGCCAGGTTGCTCCCAACGATGCCTGCGCCGCCTGCGCCGAAATCTCCAAAACGGTTACCGCCTACCGCGCCGCCTTCGCCGGCGCCGCCCTGGCCGCCATAGCCTCTGCCTGCATTGCTTCCGTTGCCGCCCGTGATGGATGCGCCCGCGCTATTCGTGATGGTGAACAACGCCGTTCCGTTGCCCAGCACACCGGCGCCCCCGCCGCCGCCGCCGCCCATGACGGTGCCGACGACCGGGACCACACCGCCGCCGCCACCGCCGCCGCCTGTGACAGTGCTGTTGTTGGTGAAACTGGTGAGGCCTTGCCCCGCGATCACACCGGCGCCGCCGCCGCCGCCGCCGCCGCCCTGGTTGGATGTGCTTGTGCTGCCGCTGCCGCCGCTGCCGCCGGTGATCGGGGTATTGTTGGGAGCACCGTTTGTTGTCATGACCGCGCCAGTACCGCCGCCGCCGCCGCCGCCGCCGCCGCCGCCGATGTCGCCGCCGATGCCGTCGCCGCCGACGCCGCCGAGGCCGCCGACGCCGACGGTGCCGCCGACACCGCCGTTGTTTATGTTAGGGGAGTCGCCCCCATGCCCGCCCATGCCGGTGGTGCTGCCAGTGCTGTAGTTCGATCCCGGATAGGCGGGATCGGCATAACCGCTGCCATAACCCCCATCCCCGCCAGCGAAGGCCGGCGTGCAGCCTAGCAGCAATGTCAGCGCCAACGCGCTACCGCCCCTCACGACAGCGCTGCCGCCGCCGCTGCGCTTGCCACGCGCCCGGGTGATTTCAGAGACGGCGACCCAGGCGCCGAGAGCGGAGTTCCAGAGGCTGCAGTAGGCGATGTTCATGGTGAAGTCGGGGTAACGCAGCCAAAGGCGTTGTAATGCTGGAGATTCATGTCGTGGTGCGCCGGAAATGGGGACTGCCTGGCTGTGTTGAGAAAAATAATGCTTAAGATACAAAAAGCCGAAGTTGCGAGCAATCCCCGAAAACAGGTAAAACCCGCGCCGTCATGCACCCGTCCCAGCAGGAAGAAGTCGTCACCGTCTCACTGAGCCCCGCACTGGTCGTCGAGGACGATCCCGTGATGCAGCGGCGTTTGTGCCGCGTGCTGGCCGCCGCAGGCTGCGACATACAGCACATAGCCGTCGCGGAAAGCGTGGCCCAGGCCAGGGCCTTGCTGGCTGAGCGCAGCTTTGGGGTGGCGCTGGTGGACATCGGCCTGCCGGACGGCAGCGGCGTTGAACTCGTCGGCGAGCTGCAGGCCAGCCAACCGCAGGTGCCGGCGGTGGTGATCTCGGCTTTTCGCGCCGAGGAGGTGATCCTGGCGGCGCTGCGGGCCGGGGCCATCGGCTACCTGCTCAAGGAGCGTGACGACATCGAGCTCGAGTTGGCGCTGCGCAGCATTGCGCAGGGTGGCGCGCCCATAGACCCGGCCATCGCCCGGCGCATTCTGGCGCTGCTGACCCAGCCGCAGCCGCTTGCCCATGACACGCCTGTGGCCTTGGCCAGGCCAACGGCGGTGCCTGCAGTGGCGCTGAGTCGCCGCGAAAACAAGATCCTCGAGCTGGTAGCCCAGGGCCTGAGCAACCGCGAGATGGCCGAAACACTCTCAATTTCCAGGTTGACCGTTGAATGCCATACCAAAAACATCTACCGCAAGCTGGCCGTGAACTCGCGCACCGAGGCGGTCTACCGGGCACGCGCGCAGGGCTTGCTGCGCTGATCTTAGGGCTGCTGGCCGGCCTGTGGATGCTGCTGGCGCTGCCAGCGAAAGCACATGCAGAGCCCGCGCCGCAACTGCACGTTGAGGCGGTGCGTGCCGCGGGCTGGCACGACGAAGTGCCGCCGGCCGAGGGTTGGACGCCAGTCGTGCTACCTGACATGTGGGCAGAGCGCTGGCCCGGTTTCGACGGCGTGGTGTGGTACCGCTTGCGCTGGGAACAGCCCGCGGATGCGCCTGAAGCGGGGCTGCTGCTGGAGCATCTGAGCATGGCGGGAGTGGTCTGGCTCAATGGGACGCCCATCAGCCGCGATGCCAGCCTGGTCGAGCCGCTCACGCGGTCCTGGAACACGTCTCGGTACTGGCTGTTGGCTGCGCCGCTGCTGCGCCCGGGCGCCGGCAATACGCTGCTGGTGCGCGTGTCGGGCCTGGCGGCCTACCAGGCGGGGCTGGGCCCGGTCACGGTCGGGCCGCCGACCACGACCTGGCCGCTGTACGAACACCAGCGCACGATACGCCGCGACCTGCAGGTGCTGGGGCTGGCGAGCAGCGGCGTGATGGTGATGTTTTTCGGCGCGCTGTGGGTGTTGCGGCGACGCGAAACCGCCTACGGCTGGTTTGCGCTGATGTCTTTTCTGTGGGTGGTGTTCGCGCTTAACCAGGTCGTGACCAGTCCCTGGCCGTTTGCCACCACCGATGGCTGGCAGGCATTCAGCACCTCCTTGCTGATGGCGTTTTGCTGCAGCTTCGCTTTGTTCGCACTGCGTTTTTGCGAGCGGCGGTTGCCGCGCTTCGAAGCCGGCCTGGCGCTGCTGGCGCTGGCCTGCTGGCTCGACCTGTGGCTTGTCGCTCCGGCCGCGATGGGTCTGCACCGGAGCCTGTGGACGGTGGTTGCGATCGTGGTTTCAACGCTGGCGAGCGGTGCTTACGTGGTCTACGCTTGCCTGGTGCGAACGAGGCACCTCTTTGCGCTGGCTCCGTTCATGCTAGTCGGCGGCCTGGCCGGCCTGCACGATCTGCTGGTGTTTCTGCAGATACTCGACAGCAACGTTTATTACTCGGCCATGACCTCGTATGTGCTGGTGTTCGGAATGGCATTGGTTCTGGCCGGCCGCTTCGTACAAAGCCTCAAGCGCATCGAGAACTTCAATACGGAACTGGTCGAGGAAGTGGCGGCGGCCAGGGCCGAGCTGGCCAGCACGCTGGCGCAGCGCCATGCGCTGGAGCTGGCGCACGCGCGCATTGGCGAGCGGGTCAAGCTCGTGAGCGATCTGCACGATGGTCTGGGCAGCATGCTCGTTGGCAGCATTGCGACGCTGGAACATGCGCCCAGCAGGCAGTCGGCTCCACAATTGCTCGACATGCTCAAGAGCCTGCGTGACGAACTGCGGCTGATTGTCGAGGCCAGCGGCCGCGACGAAGGCTCGCACAGTTTCGAGGAATTGCTGTCCCCGCTGCGCCACCGTACGACGCAACTGCTCGATGCCAACGGCATCGATTGCCGATGGCAGGTGTCGGGCCTGGCCGCACTCGAACTGCCTCCGTCGCAAAGCCTGGATCTGTTGCGGTTTTTGCAGGAGGCGCTGGCCAATGTGCTCAAGCACAGCGGTGCCAGGCGCGTGGACGTAAGCGTGCTGCGCAGCGGTGATACGCTGCTGCTGGCGGTGCAGGACGACGGGCGCGGCTTTGCGCTTGATGCCGCCGACCAGGCAAGCGGCGCTGGGCTGCGCAGCATGCGGGCGCGGGCACGTCGGCTGGGCAGTGCGTTGCAGCTGGAGTCGGCGCCGGGCGGAACGCGGGTTGCGTTGCAGGTCAACTTGTCTGGCGCTTGAGAAGGCGTGAATCAATCCACAGCGAGGTTAGATCCCATGCGGTTCGTTAGGATTTTTTCATGCCTTCTGAGGTCGTAGATACGTTCCAAATCCGGGTAAGAAGCCGCATGCGCGTTACAGGCTAAAACCGTAGTTCCCATGTTTCACCCACCAGGTCGTGCCCAAAGCCGTAGTAGGGCTCGCTCTTGGTCAGCCGGAAGCCGCGTTTGGCATAGATCGCGCGGGCCGCATCCAGGCAGCTGTTGGTCCAGAGCTGCATTTTTTTGTAGCCCTTGTTGCGTGCAAAGGCAATGCACTCGTCAGTGAGCCGGCCACCGAGGCCCAGCCCGCGCGCTTCCGGCGCGAGGATCAGCATGCGCAGCTGCGCCACTGTGGCCGATTTGCGCACCACAAACACTGCGCCAACCCGCAGGCCGTCCAGTTCGGCGATCCAGCACTTTTCAAAGTCCGGCTGGAAGTTTTTAAGGTATTTGCCGGCGATGTCGGCCACCAGCGCCTCGAACTCGCTGTTCCAGCCATACTCACGCGCATAGATTTCGGCATGCTGCTGTACCACCCAGCCCATGTCGCCGGGTTTCGGGTCGCGCAGGACGATGGTGCGGGTTGCCGCCGGCTGGCCGAGCGGCGCCAGCAGCCGCTGCAAGGTGCCCATGGCGGCCACAAGATTTTGCTGCTCTGCAGATGAAAGCCCCGCCAGCAAAGCTGCAGCCTCGTCGTTGGACTGCTGCTGCAACGGGGCAAACACCTTGTGCCCGGCGGGCGTCAGCCTGAGCAGGCTTTGCCTGGCATCTGCGACAGAGGGCGCCCGCGCCAGCCAGCCCTGGCTTTCAAAGCGGCGCAGGATGCGGCTCAGGTAACCGGCGTCCAGCGCCAGGTCTTGCGCCAACTCCGAAGCCGTCGGCTGGTCGCGCTGCGCCAGCTCGTACAGCACGCGCACCTCGGTGAGCGAGAACTCGCTGCCGAGGTAGGGCGCCAGCACGCCAATGCGCTGGGTGTAGAAACGGTTGAATCCGCGTACGGCCTGTATCTGGGGTGTGGGTTGTATTGACGATGCCATATTGTCTATCGTCAACTAAATGTTTGACTTTGTCAAGTATTTGAAAACGACCATGCCAGAATGCAAAAAGGTGAAGAACAGGCGTCAGCCCATTCTTCACCTTTGCGCGGCCCCGGTGACCGGTGCGGGAGAGGGTCAGGCCAGCTTGATGCCTGTGGGGTCGGCCGTCAGGTAGCCCACCGCCGCGCCAAAGCGGTCCTTGTAGTTGGCGCGCACCAGCGGGTCCAGCGTGGCCTGTACCTTGCCGTGCAGCGCATTCCAGTCGCCGGCATGCTGGAAGTTGCTCATGATGTAGGTCCAGCCGTTGAGGTCGTCCACCACGTGCAGCCCAGTTGCTTCTGCACCGGCGGGCATGGACATCAGGCGTGACAGTTCTTTGGTGTCGATGTTGTAGGCCCAGAGGAAGTTGTTCACGTGCGAGCCGCTGTCTTCACCGATAAAAAGCGTGCGCATTTTTTCGGAGAACTTCAGGTTGTCGGGGTTGGCGATCAGGTTGGGGTTGGACTTGTTGCCCAGTGCATCGGCGGCAATGTCTTCGCCGATGATCAGCGCTTTGGTGTGCACCGGCATCCATTCGCTGTTGATCGCTGCGCCGCTCTGGTCCTTCTGGCCGCCGGCCAGCTTGTGCGCCATCACGCCGCCTGCGATCAGGGGCTTGTCCAGTGCAATGCCGCTGGCCGAGTTCCAGCCCTTGCCGGTTTTGACCATGGAGTCCTGGATGTTCTGCAGGGCAGAGTAGGCCACCTTGTCCTTGATGTTGACGGTGGTGCCTTCCATTTTTGAAAAACCCATGCTGCCGCCCATCAGGTAGGCGTAGCGGTGCGTTTCCAGGAAGGCCGCGGCCTTTTCCATGCCGGGCTTGACCTTGATCCAGTTCGGGCTGCCGTTGTAGAAGACCTTGGTGAAACTTGCATCGCCCGGGTCGGTCTTGCTGACTGTCATGATGTCGGACGGCTTGAGCGTGTCGGCCATCTTTTCGATTTCTTCGCTCTTTGCGTGACCCAGCTTGATCCAGCTGATGCCGGCGCCTGCCGCCGACGGGTCAATGGAGAAACCTGCGCCCAGCTTGCCCACATAGAGCGTGCCGGAGGACAGGTCTTTTTCCTTGTCGGCGACAAAAACAAACAGTCCGCTGTTGGTGGCGTCGTCACCCATCAGCACGGTGCGGTTGTCCGGCATGACCTGCACCAGCTCGTGCGAGATGCGGCCCATGTTGAAGTGCTTTTTGATGCTGCCGCTGCCGTCAGGGTTGACGGTGACTTCTGGCATGTGGCCGTAGTGGTAGGGGTTGGCAACGTTCTCGGCGCCGAACAGGTGTTTGCTGTAGGCCTGGAAACGCTTGTCCTGCGCAGCAAACGGCGCATCGGGTTCGTACTCTTCGCTGGACAGATGGGTGTTCCATGGCGAGAGGCTGGCGCCGCAGGTGATCCACAAACCGTTGACCGATGAGGTGTCGACGTTGTGATACGACACCAGGCTGAGCTTGCCTGTGGCCGGGTCCTGGTCCAGCGTCAGCACGGCGATGGGGGAGGGTAGCAGGCCGTAGGTGTCTTCGCCGGCGTTGTCGCGGGTGGTGTATTCAAACTGCACGACGGCAAACACGGCATTGCCCTTGACGCCCTTGACGTTGGCCTGCGGCAGTTTCAGCAGCGAGGTGCCGTCCGGGCTGTCCGAGAAAAAGTGCCGGGTTTTGGCGGGCACGGAGGTGTCAAGGATGGGCTTGTTCAGGATGTCGTAGTAACCGCCGGCCAGAACCTTGCCGCCTTTGCCGTCCGGAACCATATCGCCTGTGACAAAGAAGGGCTGGTAGGCCAGCTTGTAGTTTTGTGTGCTGTTGTCCTTGAACTGCACTTTCAGGCCGGAGGCCACCGTGGTGGTGGCCATGGCGGCGGGGTTGGCCAGTGTTGGCGCGGCCATGGAGCTGAAACTGGACGCCGCGTAGCTGCCGCTTGCGGCCGGGCCTGCCGTTGTCGTCGCGCAGGCGGAGAGCAGCGAAGTGGATGCGAATGCGCCCAGCGGCAGCATGGGGGCTGCGGTGATGAACTTCAGGGCTTCACGGCGTGAAGGGCGTGAAAGGCGGGAAGGTGGGGCGGGGTGAGCCAGGTCGGACATTTTTTATTCCAGAGTTTGTGTGGGGTTCTACCCTGGCGAGCATAAAAAGCTTGTGTGACAGTTTCTTGAAATTGGGGGAAATGGGAGCAACTGGAAACAAACCCAGAGGCTTCGGGCGAAAATCGCTTCAGCTTCAATACCTTGCGCAGGGCCTGCGTGCCACTTCACCTATTTTTTCGAGGCATAACCATGACCACTCCACTCAAGATTGATTTTGTTTCCGACGTTTCATGCCCCTGGTGCGCGATTGGCC
Organism: Polaromonas aquatica; assembly: GCF_042659145.1. Taxonomy (NCBI): domain Bacteria; kingdom Pseudomonadati; phylum Pseudomonadota; class Betaproteobacteria; order Burkholderiales; family Comamonadaceae; genus Polaromonas; species Polaromonas aquatica. The sequence goes on from NZ_JBHSRS010000002.1 coordinate 7,794, forward strand.
TGAAATCGCTGGATGAAGCCATCACGCGCGTGGGTAATGACAACATCACGACCGAGCTGCACTTCCAGCCCTTCGAGCTCAACCCCAAGATGGTTCCAGAAGGCCAGGAAATCACCGAGCACATCACCGAAAAGTACGGCATCAGCCCAGCCCAGGCGCAGGCCAACCGCGAGAACATCCGCGTGCGCGGCGAGCAGGTGGGTTTCAAGTTCAGCATGGCCGATGAACCCGGCGGCGGGCGCAGCCGCATTTACAACACGTTTGATGCACACCGTTTGCTGCATTGGGCGGAACTGGTCAGCCCGGCCAAACAGAAGGCGCTGAAAGAAGCGCTGTTCAAGGCCTATTTCACCGACGGCCAAAGCCCGGGCTCGCACGAGGTGCTGGTGCGCGTGGCCGGCGAGGTCGGGCTGGATGTGGACAAGGCGCGCGAGATCCTGGCCTCGGACACCTATGCGGCCGAGGTGCGTGAGCGCGAGCAGTTTTATCAGCGCCAGGGCATCCATTCGGTGCCGGCAATCATCATCAACGACCGTCACCTGATCTCCGGCGGCCAGCCAGCCGAGGTGTTTGAGCAGGCCCTGCGCCAGATCGCTGCTGCAGGCTGAGCCCCGCGCCTCTGCTAATCCCATAACGAAATTGAATAACACGTTGTGGGATATGGTTGTTGCGGCATGACCCTGGCTGGCGCATAGTCAAGGGTTGCGCTCCTGTATCTATTTCTTTGAGAGACTAATTGCCATGACACCCATTCTTCGCCGTTCCGTTTTTGGCCTGGTTGCCGCCCTCGGGTTGGCCCTGACGGCTCACGCCCAGCCGCTTTCATCACGTGCCATCAAGATCGTGGTGCCTTTCGGCGCCGGCGGCGTGGCCGACCTGACGGCCCGCATCGTGGCCCAGAAAATGGCCGATTCCATGGGGCAGGCTGTCGTGATCGAGAACAAGCCCGGCGCCGGCGGCGTGGTGGCCGGCGACAACGTGGCCAAGGCAGAGCCGGACGGCCATACCCTGCTGCTGATGTCCAACGGTACGGCTGTGAGCGCAGGCCTGTTCAAGAACCTGCCGTTTGACACCCTGAAGGACTTCGCGCCCGTGTCCACGCTGGGATTCTTCGACATCGCCGTGGTGGTGCCGCAAAACTCGCCTTTCAAGACACTGGGTGAACTGCTGGCCTACGCGCGTGCCAATCCTGGCAAGCTGAACATCGGCACGATCAACGTCGGCAGCACGCAAAACCTGGCGGCCGAACTGTTCAAGACCAGCGCCAATATCCAGGCGCAGGTTGTGCCTTTCAACGGCACGCCGGCCGTCATTACCGCCTTGCGCGGCGGCCAGATCGACGCTGCAGTCGAGATCCTGAGCCCCATGCTGCCGCAGATCAACGCCAGTGCGCTGCGTGCGCTGGCCGTGTTTGGCGACAAACGCTCGGTGGCATTGAAGGACGTGCCCACGGCAGCCCAAAGCGGCCTGACCGGCTTTAGCGCCGCATCCTGGAATGCATTGGCGGCACCTGCCAAAACGCCAAAAGACGTGATCGCCCGCCTGAACCGCGAAGTGCAGGCCGCGCTCAATTCGCCTGACGTCAAAAAGCGTTTGCTGGACCTGAACATCGAAGCCACCCCCAGCACGCCTGCACAGCTCAACGACCTGCTGACGGCCGAGATCAAGCGCTGGTCCGAAGTGATCACACGCGCAAAAATCCCTACGCAATAAACAAAACATCCCGTACCCAGGTGGCTGCCGTGAAATTCCAGAGCATCGGATTGATTGGTTATGGCGAGGTCGGCAAGATTTTCAGTGCCGGCCTGAAGTCGCAGCACGGCGTTGAGGCCATGGGCGCCTGGGACCTCAAGTTTGTCGGTGACAAGGCCCAGGCCGAACTGGCCCATGCCCGCCAGGCCGGTGTCACCGTGCATCTGTCGGCCAAGGCGCTTTGCGAGGCGAGCGAACTGGTGATTGCGGCGGTCACGGCCTCGCAAAGCCTGGCTGTGGCAGAGGAAGCCGCCAAACACATTCTCCCCGGCAGCGTGTACCTGGACCTCAACTCGGCTTCGCCGGGCACCAAACAACGCAGTGCCGAACTGATTGAAGCGGCCGGCGCACGTTATGTGGAGGCGGGTGTCATGACGTCGGTGCCGCCTTATGGCATCAAGGTGCCCATGCTGCTGGGCGGCGCACAGGCGGCCGAACTGGCTGTTGTGCTGACCGCCTGGGGCATGGACGCCAAAGCCGTCAGCGACAAGCTCGGCGTGGCCAGCGCCATCAAGATGTGTCGCAGCGTGATGATCAAGGGGCTGGAGGCATTGGTGATAGAGAGTTATGCCACCGCCAGGGCTTACGGTGTCGAGGACCACGTGTTGCCCACGCTGGCCGAGACCTTCCCCAGCATAGACTGGGAAAAAACCGGTGCCTACTTTTTCAGCCGCGTGGTCCAGCACGGACAGCGCCGCGCCGAAGAAATGCGCGAGTCGGCCAACACCGTGCGCGAGGCCGGTTTTGAGCCCTACATGACGGCCTCGATTGCCGACAAACAGCAGTGGGTGGCAGACCAGGCCAGGGCCGGTGTGTTCAGCGGCGTCGGCAAGGATGCCCGCTGGCAGGATTACGCCGACAAGCTTCTGGCTGCCCGCAAGCCGCTGTAGTACTATAAATTTGATAGCTGGTTGCGCTCACACTACGTGGGTCAGAAGCTAGTTTGGCTTGTAAGCCGGCCACCAGGGCGATGCTGCCCCGGGTTTACGGCGCTTCAGGCTGCCAGAAGCTGGCGACCGCGTTGGCGGTATTGGTCAGGTGGCTTTGCACCAGTGCGATGGCACGCGGTGCATCGCGGTCAAGCATGGCCTGCATCAAGGACTGGTGTTCGTCGTTGACATTGCGGATCATCTGCGCCGGCGCCACCGAATGGAACAGCCGGATGCGCCGGTATCTTTCGGAGTGCTCGCCGAGCTGGGCGTGCATTCGCAGCAGCCAGGGTGAGCCGCAACCCGCCACCAGCGCATCATGAAAAGCCCGGTGGCAGGACTCCCAGTGCGCCGTGGCCTGCACGTCGTGCAGGTCTTCCGGCAGCGGTGTGCGCGACAGGCGGTGAAAGGCCGCGACGATGCCGGTTTCCCATTCGGCGTCGCCGAGGGCGATGGCCTCGGACAGCAAAAGGCCTTCAAGGCGGATACGGGCTCGCGTGAGGTCCTTGAGTTCTGCCAGTGAAACGGAGGCCACGGCAAAACCGCGCTGCCCTTCGGCGACCACAAAACCTTCACTGATCAAACGCAGCAGGGCCTCGCGCAGGGGGCTGATGCCGAGGTCATAACGCTTCTGCAGTTCTGCGATACGCAGGCGTGTGTCAGGCGCCAGCCGCGCCGCCAGGATGTCGTCGCGCAAAAGCCGCAAAGCGCGGTCGGCAAGGGTCTTGTCTTTCACTGGTGAAACGAAATCGGGCATCTTGGGTGAATTCTACGGAAATTTCAAAATTTATATTGACGTAAAAAATTTATATTCGTACGATCCGCGCATATGCATATGTTGACTTACGCAGAAGCGAATCCCGATCATCAAATACCCATGCCGTTCCAGGCAGCCGAAGACTACGCCTGCCAGGTCATGAGCTGGGCGCGCGAGCTGCCTACGGCCGGAATGGATATACAGCGCGATGTGGCCTACGGCGAGAACCGCCTGCAGCGTTACGACGTCTTCAGCCCGGCCGGCGCCAAGAATGCGCCTGTCGTGGTGTTCTGGCACGGCGGCGGCTGGACCAATGGCTACCGCGACTACAACGCCTTCATGGCGCCGCACATCACGGCCCTGGGCTGCGTGCTGGTGTCACCGTCTTACCGCCTTGTTGCCGAGGCACCGTTGCCTGCTGCTTTTGAAGACAGCCTTGAGATGCTGGGCCATGTGGTGCAGTACATAGGCCGCATGGGCGGCGATGCCGATCGCCTGTACCTGGGCGGGCATTCGGCCGGTGCGCACTTGGCTTCGCTGGTTGCACTGCGCCCGGTGGACCGTGCGCGATTTGGCGTGCGGCAGGGCGCGGTTCGTGCCTGCCTGCCCATCAGCGGCATCATGGATCTGTACCACCCCTCGCCCGCACCGGGCAGCCTGGAAGAACGGGTTTACAGCATGGTGCTGCAAGACACGGCGCAGGATGCGGTGATGAGCCCGATATGCTGGACGGCGGGCAACAGCGTGCCGTTTTACCTGAGCTATGGCGAACATGACAGCGAGCGTGTGCAGCGCTCCAACCTGCGCATCCGTGAACTGCTGAAGCTGCAGCAGGCCGGTGTCGATCTGCGCATCATGCAGGGGCAGGACCACTTTCAGGCGCACACATCGCTGCGTGACGCGCACCATCCCTGGTATCAGCAGCTTGCAAAATTCACAAGTGAAACCACAGCATGAAAGAAGTCATAGACATAGGCCTGCCGCCGCTCAAACAACCGTTCTCGTGGGCGGTGAAGTCTGCCGGCATCTTGTTCACGGGCCATGGTCCCGTGCGCAAGGACGGCAGCCTGGACACCGGCCCCATCGAAGACCAGGCGCGCCTGACTTTCTCCAACCTGAAGATGGCGCTGGAAGCCGCCGGCGGCACGCTTGATGATGTGGCCCAGGTGCTGATCTACATGACCGACGTGGCCGACATGCCGGTGATTGACGAGGTGTACCGCGAGTTTTTCAAAGCGCCGTACCCGAACCGCTCCAGCGCAGGGGTCGCGCTGGTTGCGCCTGGCATGAAAATTGAGATAGTTGCCTATGCTGCGATTGCAAACAGGCAGTCCACATAAACCTTCGCGCCTTTTTTCTTTCTTTCTTTTTTACCGTTTTAGTCCCCCGGTTATTTTTTCACCTCAAGGAGTCTTTATGCAAAACACCCGCCGCCGTGTCATCGCCCTCATGGGTGTTATGGCCGCCCTGACCGCATCCTTTGTCTCTGGCCCGGCCATGGCGCAGGGTGCATATCCCAGCAAACCCATCACCATCATCGTGTCCTTCCCGCCGGGCGGCGACACCGATGCGCTGGCCCGCCTGTATGCGGAAAAGCTGTCCACCCGCTTTGGCCAGCCCGTGCTTGTGGACAATAAACCCGGCGCCAGCGGCACCATCGGCAACGCCTACGTCGCCAAGGCACCGGCGGACGGCTACACCCTGCTGTTCACGCCAAACACCATTTCAACCGCCACGCTGGTGTTGAAGTCCAACTCGGGCCCTGCTTACGACGTCTTGAACGACTTCACGCCCATCATTCAGGCCGGCAGCCAGTCGCTGTTCCTGGTGGTGAACACCGCAACCGGCATCACCAATGTCAAGCAACTGGTGGAAGAAGCCAAGGCCGGCAAGCTCAAGGGTTATGCCAGCCCGGGCAGCGGATCGCCCATGCACATCCTCGGCGAGACTTTCAACAAGGCGGCGCATGTCAAGATCGCGCAGGTCCCTTATCGCGGCAGCGGTCCGGCCGTGGTTGACCTGGTCGGAGGCCATGTGCCCATGTTCTGGACGACGCTGGGTCCCGTGCTGCCACACATCACCACCGGCAAGCTGCTGAACATCGCGGTGGCCGATCCAAAGCGCTCGCCGTTGCAGCCCAATGTGCCGACGCTGGCTGAAGCTGGTGTTGCTGATGTCAATGTCGGCGCCTGGCAGGGCCTGATGGGCCCCAAGGGCATGCATGCGGATGTCGTGAAAACGCTCAATACCGCCATGAACGATATCCTCAAGATGCCGGATGTGCAGTCGAAAATGAACATCCTGGCATTGGTGCCGGTGGGCGGCGAGCCAGCCACGCTGGGCAAGCTCACTGCATCAGACTACACCCGTTATGCCAAGGTCATCAAGGAATTCGGCATCCAGGCCGACTGATAACTGACCCGGCCTGCGCGTGACGCCTTCCTTTTGCTGGGGAAGGCGCGCGCAACAGGCCGGCAACCGCTATAAAAGTAATAGCTGGTTGCGCGCTATTCACCTGGGCTGCAAGCCCTTTTGATTCAAAAAACAAAAAAATCCCCGCCCCATCCAGGCGGGGATTTTTTGCTTTTTTTAAAGGGAAATATGCTTGCGGCCGGCTGTATATGCGCGCAGGCAGCTACAAAATTGATAGTGCGCCTGAAGGGCGCTTTTTGTTTTCAGGTAAAGCCGAAGAGCCGCTTCGGCGTGTGCCAGAGGATTTTTTGCCTGTCTTTTTCATCGGGCACCATGCGTCCGAACAACTGCAGCAACGGCCCGTAGTCAAGCCGTTTGGACGCCTTGAGAAAGGGCCAGTCCGAGGCCCAGACGCAATGGTCTGCTCCAAAGGCTTCCAGCAGTGCGGCGGTAAAGGGGTGGGTGTCCGCAAACGGGAAGTCCTGCGCGGAGAACTTGGCAAAACCCGAGAGCTTGACCGTGGTGCGCCGGCTGTCTGCCAGGCGCAGCAGCGCGCCAAAGCCTTCGCCTGCCATGTCACTGCGCACGTCCGGCCTGCCGCAATGGTCGACCAGCAGCTTCGCGCCCGAGGCCAGCAGCATGGGGGCCAGTGTTTGCAGTTGCGCCATCTCGACCTGCACCTGCACAAACATGTCCAGCGCCGCCAGCCGCGCCATCAAGGGCCCGGCATTGCGGTAATGGTCCGGCCCGTGCAGGGCAAAGTTGAAGGCGATGCCCACAATGCCTTGCGCCTTGAGTTCCTGCAGGTAAGTGTCAGGCGCATCGTTGGGTACCACGGCAATGCCCTTGAAGCGCTGCGGGCTGGCTGCAATGGCGCTGAGCAGGCAGCGGTTGTCCGTGCCGTAGCCGGAGTTGGGGCCGACCAGCAGGGCGTGCTGCACGCCGTAGGCATCCAGTACCTGCCCGAAGTAGGCGGCGGAACCGGTCTCCTGGCCAGCCGGGCGGTAGGCCACCTCGGCGGCATAGGCAAACCCTTGCGGGTCCAGCACATGGCAGTGACAGTCGATCTTCGGCGTGGTGTAGATCGATGCGTCCATGCTCGCCCGGGGCAGGTTCACAGGGTGGCTTCTATGGCTTGCCGCAACTCGGGCGTGATCTCCGGCATCACGCCGAACCAGGCGTGGAAGGCCGGACGCGCCTGGTTCAGCAGCATGCCCAGGCCGTTGACGGTGGGGTTGCCGCGCTGGCGTGCAGCGATCAGCAAGGGGGTTTCAAGCGGCACATAAATCACGTCCGACACCAGCGCGTGGCGGGGCAGGGCATCGAGCTTCAGGTCCAGGTCCGGCTGGCCGTGCATGCCCTGGCTGGTAGTGTTGACGAGCAGCGCCACGTCGGCCAGTGCCGCATGCCGCTCGCTCCAGGGCAGGGCCTTGACGGGCGCGCCAAATTCATCGGCCAGCGCCTGGGCTTTTTCGGGCGAGCGATTGAGCAGGCGGATCTCTTTTGCGCCGCGGTCCGCCAGGCTCAGCACCACGGCCCGCGCCGCGCCGCCTGCGCCCAGTACCGTGACGGGGCCGGCATCGGCGCGCCAGTCGGGTTTTGCATCGAGCAGGCTCTGGATGTAGCCAAAGCCGTCGTTGTTGAAACCCTTGAGCGAGCCGTCAGGCTGGACCACGATGGTGTTCATCGCACCCATGCGTCTGGCGTTGGCGTCCACCTCGTCCATCAATTGGAGCGCATCCACCTTGTGCGGCAGGGTGATGTTGCAGCCGCGAAAGCCCAGCGCCGCCAGGCCCGGAATGGCGATGTCGAGCTTGCTCGGCGCGACCGGCAATTGCACATAGGCACCCGTCAGACCGTACTTCTGGATCCAGTGGTTGTGGATCAGCGGTGAGCGCGAATGCGCGACGGGCCAGCCCATGATGCCGGCCAACCCGAAGGTGTGTGAACTCATTTTCTGTGGTTTCCTTTATTTGCGGTCTATTTGCGGCCTACGGGCGGCAGGATGCTGCTGATGACCTGTTTGCCATTTTCCACCTTGGTCATGTAGCTTTCGCGGTCAAGGTCGCCGTTGGCGTCAAAACTCACGTCCAGCAGGATGCCGGGGTTGTCCTTGACGGACAGCGAAATGCCTTTCATGGCCGCAGCGAAAGCCTTGGGGTCGAACTTGCCGACTTTTTCCGTCACGGCCTTGACGATGTACATGCCGCTGTAGCCCTTGAGGCCGTTGTGGTCGGACTTCATCTTGTATTCGGCCTGGAAGGCGTCGCTGAACTTGCGGATCAGCGGCTGCGGCGCATCGGCCGTCAGGCCCACGTGGGCGATGGCGCCGTTGGCTGCATCGCCGGCCAGCTCTATGACTTTCTGGCTGGTCAGCACGGTCTCGCCTATCAGGGGCTTGTTGTAGCCCTGCTTGCGGAATTCGCGCAGCGCACGGGCGGACTCCTCTTCATTGCTGTAGACAAAAACCGCATCGCTGCCGGACTGTTTGGACCTGAGCACCGCTGCGCTGAAATCCAGCTGGCCGGGTTCGGTCGAGATGCTGTTGGGCACCTTGACGCCGCGTGATTCAAGTTCCTTCTTGATCAGGTCCAGCCCGCCCTTGCCGAAGTCGTTGTTGACGTAGATCACGTCCACGGTTTTGGCCTTGACGGTGTCGCGTATGTAGTTGGCGATCTTCGGCATGGCCGTGGACTGCGTGAACGAGGTGCGGAAGACGTAGGGGTTGCCCTGCTGGGTGATGGAGGCCGCCTCGCCGCCAGTGAAGTTGGGGATTTCAGCGCGCCGCGTCTCGGCCATGCTGACCATGATGGAGCCCGAAAACACCGGCCCCATCACCACATAGGCCCCCTGGTCCACCGCCTTTTGCGCCAGCGCCTTGGCCACGCCGGGATTCGACTGCGTGTCCATGGACACATAGTTGACCTTGCGGCCCAGGATGCCGCCGGCGGCATTGATCTCTTTCACAGCCAGCTTGACGCCGTTGTCGAAATTGCTGCCCGAGGTGGCGCCGGTGCCGCTCAGCTCAACCAGGCCAAAAATCGGCACTGCCGTTTGGGCCGACGCCATGCCGGCCGCTGCGATGGCCAGACCTGTGATGAGCGATTTGATCTTGAATGAAGCTTGCATGTTGTCTCCGGTTCCTGGTTCTTGTTACTTGCACATACTGACTTGAAAACGGGCGGCTTGCTTTAATCAGCCTTGACCCTGCCCGACTGGATCACGGGTTTCCAGCGCGCGATTTCGCGGGCTATGAGTTGCCCGAAGGCCTCCGGTGTGGTGGGTGTGGCAATGGCGCCTTCGCTGGTCAGCCGGGTTTTGAGCTCGGGTGAGCCCAGCGACTGGTTGATCTGCGCATTGAGTTTTGCCACGATCTCGCGCGGCGTGCCGGCGGGTGCTACAACGCCATACCACTGGTCCGCCTCGAAGTCCTTGTAGCCCGTCTCCGCCACGGTGGGCAGGTCGGGCAGGGCGGCAAGGCGCTGCGGGGAGGACACGGCCAGCGCCCGCAGCTGGCCGTTTTTGATCTGGCCGAGCACGGCGGGTGCACCCGTGAACAGCACCTGGATCTGCCCGCCCATCAGGTCGGTGACGGCCGGTGCCGTACCGCGATAGGGGATGTGCAGTATCGAAGCGCCGGTTTGCAGCTTGAAGTATTCGGTGGCCAGGTTGGCCGCGCTGCCGTTGCCGCCCGAGCCGTAGTTGAGCTGGCCCGGATGCGCCTTGGCCAGCGCCACCAGTTCCTTGACGGAACTGGCCTTAACCTGCGGGTTCACCACCAGCACGTTGGGAACACGCGCCACCCAGGCCACGGGTGCAAAACTCTTGACCGGGTCATAGGGCAGGGCGGGGTACAGCGAGGGGTTCACGGCCAGGGTGCCGATGTGGCCCATCAGCAGCGTATAGCCGTCGGGCAGGGCCTTGGCCACCTTGTCGGCACCCACACTGCCGCCCGCGCCGGGTATGTTGTCGATGATGACCGGCTGGCCCCAGGCTTTTGTCAGCTCCAGGCCAATGGAGCGCGCCAGGATGTCCGTGCTGCCGCCCGGTGTGAATGGCACCACGATGCGGATGGGTCGTGCCGGATAGGCCGTTTGCGCATGGATAAGGGGAGTTGCCAGTGCGGCGGCCGCGATCAGCAGTTTGGCCGTGAATGGTTTCAAGATGCTTTACCTTGTCAATTGTTTTTAGTCTGGCTTGCCCCGAAAGCGTTCTTTTTGCCCCTAGGACCCGTCGCACAGTGTGCGCCAGCGCCGGTATTTGCCGCCAGATCAATCCCGCTATATCAGCTATGGGCAATTCGGCTGTGCCAGTGCCTCGCCCGCCATCGCCCTTATTTGGAATAAGGCTCCATCGCCTCGGCCAGCACGGACTGCACCACTTCAATGGCTATTTTCTGTGTCTCGGTGCTGGGCCTGCGCGCAGAGCGCACCAGCATCAGCTGGCTCATGATGCGCGGCGAATGGATGCTGCGCAGCGTGAAGGGCGCAGGATCATCAAAATTGCTCAGCGTATAGCTGGGCAGCACGGCGTGGCCCAGGCCTTCCTTGACCAGGCTCAGGATGGCGTTCAGGCCGTCGACTTCCAGCGAAACCTGCGGTTTGCGGCCAATCGCGATCATCTCCCCCTCGATCAGGATGCGGAAGGCATTCGGGCGGCTGGGCAAAATGAGCGGCAGGTCGGCCACCTCCGAGAGGCTGATGGGCTGCCGGTTGCGCACGGCGTCCCGGGTCGAGGTGGAGGCCGCATCCGGCTTGGCGTCGGTCCTGCGCGAGATGAATACCAGCTCTTCCGTGTGCAGGGTGATCATTTCCACTTCCGGCGAGTGCTCGGCGTTGTAGAGCACGGCCATGTCCAGGTTGCCAACCCGCAGGCCCTCATACATCAGCACCGAAAAACCCTCGGTCAGCGTGAGGTGCGCCTGCGGCAGGTGCTGCCTGAAGGCGCGGGTCAGGGGTACGGTGATCAGCCGGGACAAACTCGGCGGCAGGCCTATGGAGACGCGCCCGGCCAGGGCGCCACGCACGGCGCCCAGCTCTTCCCGCGCCACCTCAACCTGGTGCAGGATGCCGCGCCCGTGCTTGAGCAGCAGGTTGCCGGCTTCCGTGGGCAGGGCGCCGCGGCCATTGCGGGTCAGCAGGCTTTGGTGCAGTTCCACCTCCAGCAGCCTGATCTGGCGGCTCAACGCCGGCTGGGCGACATCCAGGGCGATCGAGGCCCGCGTAAAACTGCCCAGTTCGGCTACACGTACAAAATACTCCAGCTGTTTCAGGTCCATACACTTAGTGTAATTGGCATAGCAAAAGCAATGATATGCGCGTTTGTTCTAACTGCTAGCGACGCAGTCAACTTCCCTCAAGGGCTATTGCAGCGCAAAATTCATGGGTGCAAAAAGTTCCCGACGCCCCATCTTCCGGCAATGTATTGCTGCTTCCCGGCCTCATGTGCGATGAGGTCTTCTGGCAACCCCTGATGGCCGGCCTGCCCGCCACCTTGCAGGCCCAGGCCGTGGACTACGGCGATGCTGACAGCATCACGGCCATGGCTGAAGCGGCGTTGGCCCTTGCCCCGCCGCAATTTGCGCTGGCGGGCCATTCCATGGGCGGCCGCGTCGCGCTGGAAATCGTGCGCCTGGCGCCTTCCCGCGTGCAAAAGCTCATATTGATGGACACCGGCTACCTGCCGCGCGCCCAGGGCGAAAAGGGTGAAACCGAAAAAGCCGGGCGCATGGCCCTGGTGGAACTGGCCCAAAAAGACGGTGTGCGTGCCATGTGCGCCGAATGGATCAAGGGCATGGTGCATCCGGACCGGCTCGGTGATGCGGCCCTGATCGAGTCCATCGTCGGGATGTTTGCGAATAAAAATGCCGAACGGTTTGCCCGGCAGCAAAACGCACTGCTGGCACGTCCGGATGCCAGCCCGGTGCTGGCATCATTAAAGATACCCTGCATGCTGCTGTGCGGCCGGCAGGACAGCTGGGCCACCGTGGCGCAGCACACTGCCATGCAGGTGCTGGCGCCGCATGCAAGCCTTGCCGTGATTGAAGACGCCGGCCACATGGTGCTGATGGAGCGGCCCGAGGCCACCATCCAGGCCATCAGGAATTTTCTGGAATAGTTGCTGGAGTTTTATGCTGAAACTGATTTCCTCAATGGCCACACGCCAGGTGCTGGCTGAACTGGCAGCCGCCTGGCAACAGGCTTGCGGCGTGGAGGTGAGCATTGAGTCGGTGGGCGGTGTGGACGCCGCAAAACGCGTTCAGGCCGGGGAGGCCTTTGACGGCGTGGTGCTGGCATCGGACGCGATCGACAAACTGGTCGCGGGCGGGCAGGTGCTTGCCGGCAGCCGCGTGGACCTGGTGCGCTCCAGCGTGGCGATTGCTGTCAAGGCCGGCGCGCCGCGGCCCGATATCAGCACGGAGGCAGCGTTGCGCAGCGCTATCGCGGCAGCACCCACCATCGGTTATTCGACTGGCCCCAGCGGCACGGCACTTGTCAAACTGTTTGAGCGCTGGGGCATGGCTGAAGCGCTCAAGGCAAAAATCGTGCAGGCCCCGCCGGGCGTTCCCGTGGGCACGCTGGTGGCGCGTGGCGAGGTGGCGCTGGGTTTTCAGCAACTGAGCGAACTCATGCACCTTGAAGGCATTGCCGTTGTCGGCACCATGCCCGAAGCGGTCAGCATCACCACCATTTTTTCAGCAGGCAGCTGTGCGGTTTCGTCCCAGGGTGAAAATCTTGGAAGCCTGATCGCCTTTATGGCATCGCCCGAAGCCGCCGCCGTCAAGCAGCGCCATGGCATGGACCCTGCATAACTTCTTCAGACTACTTTATTCGAGACAACTTCAGGACTTAAGAAAATGAGCCTTCAAAAACCCATCATCATTGACTGCCACGGTCACTACACCACGGCGCCCAAGGCTCTGGAAACCTGGCGCAACCAGCAGATCGCCGGCATCAAGGATCCATCGGTGATGCCCAAGGTCAGCGACCTGAAGATCAGCGATGACGAGTTGCGCGAGACCATAGAGCAAAACCAGCTGCGCCTCATGAAAGAGCGCGGCTCCGACCTGACCATCTTCAGCCCGCGCGCAAGTTTCATGGCGCACCACATCGGCGACTTCAATGTGTCGTCCACCTGGGCTGCGATCTGCAATGAGCTGTGCTACCGCGTGAGCCAGCTTTTCCCTGACCACTTTGTACCTGCGGCCATGCTGCCGCAATCGCCGGGCGTGGACCCGAAAACCAGCATTCCCGAACTGGTGAAGTGTGTTGAGCAGTACGGCAACGTCGGCATCAACCTGAACCCCGATCCGTCGGGCGGCCATTGGACCTCACCACCGCTGTCGGATCGCCACTGGTATCCCATCTACGAAAAGATGGTCGAGTACGACATCCCGGCCATGGTGCATGTGTCCACCAGCTGCAACCATGCGTTTCACACCACGGGCGCGCACTACCTGAACGCGGATACCACCGCCTTCATGCAGTGCCTGACCAGCGACCTGTTCAAGGACTTCCCGACCTTGAAGTTTTTGATTCCGCACGGCGGCGGCGCCGTTCCTTACCACTGGGGCCGTTTCCGCGGACTGGCGCAGGAACTGAAAAAACCCTTGCTGCAGGACCACCTGCTGAACAATATCTTCTTTGACACCTGCGTTTACCACCAGCCGGGCATTGACTTGCTGACCAAGGTGATTCCCGTCAAGAACATCCTGTTTGCCAGCGAAATGATTGGCGCGGTGCGCGGCATTGACCCTGAAACCGGCAATTACTACGACGACACCAAACGCTACATCGAGGCATCCACCCAGCTGAGCGCCGAGCAGCGCTACCAGGTGTACGAAGGCAACGCGCGCCGCGTGTTCCCGAGGCTGGATGCCCAGCTCAAGGCCAAAAACCGTTGATCTACCTTTGATCCGCCTCTGAATCTCCAGGAACTACAGACATGACACAACTTGGCATCGTTAAACGCAACATCGTCCGCGCCGACAAGGCCGCGGTGGAAAAACTTGGCCGCTTCGGCGTCGCGACCGTGCATGAGGCCATGGGCCGCGTCGGCCTCATGAAACCTTACATGCGCCCGATTTACAGCGGCGCGCTGGTGTCCGGCACGGCCGTCACGGTACTGCTGCACCCGGGCGACAACTGGATGATGCACGTGGTGGCCGAGCAGATCCAGCCCGGCGACATCGTGATTGCCGCCATCACGGCCGACAATTGCGACGGGTTTTTCGGCGACCTGCTGGCCACGTCCTTCATGGCGCGCGGTGCAAAGGCGCTGATCATTGACGCCGGTGTGCGCGACGTGAAAGAGCTCACCGCCATGGGTTTTCCGGTGTGGAGCAAGGGCATCAGCGCCAAGGGCACCATCAAGGCAACCATCGGTTCCGTGAACATTCCTGTGGTGTGCGCCGGTGCCAGCGTCAACCCTGGCGACGCCGTGGTGGCCGATGACGACGGTGTGGTCATCGTGCCGGCCGAATGGGCGCAAAAGGTGGCCGATGCCGCCGAAGCGCGCGAAAGCAATGAAGCCGAAAAGCGCGCCAAGCTGGCCGCGGGCGTGCTCGGCCTGGACATGTACAAGATGCGTGAACCCCTGGAAAAAGCCGGACTCAAATACATCGACTGAGTTGAAGACAGAAAAAGATAAAAGAGCATTGACATGACAAAACCTACAAGCGGCGGCTTCACAAAAACGCCTGGCTGGCTCGACTGGTACACCGGCCCGAGCAAACCCACTTTCAAGCTGCCCGAGGGAGCGGTGGATGCGCATTGCCACGTGTTCGGCCCGGGCGCCGAATTCCCCTATGCGCCTGAGCGCAAGTACACACCTTGCGATGCCTCCAAGCAGCAGCTGTATGCGCTGCGCGACCACCTCGGTTTTGACAAGAATGTGGTGGTGCAGGCCACCTGCAATGGCGCGGACAACCGGGCCATGGTGGACGCGCTGCTCAACAGCAATGGCAAGGCCCGCGGTGTGGCGACGGTCAAGCGTTCCGTCACAGACCAGGAACTGCAGGAGATGCATGCCGCCGGCGTGCGCGGCGTGCGCTTCAACTTTGTCAAGCGCCTGGTGGACTTCACGCCCAAGGACGAGCTGATAGAAATCGCCAACCGCATCAAGCCCCTGGGCTGGCACGTGGTGATTTATTTCGAGGCGGTGGACCTGCCCGAGCTGTGGGACTTTTTCACCGCGCTGCCGACAACCGTGGTGGTGGACCACATGGGTCGCCCCGATGTGACCAAACCGGTCGATGGACCGGAGTTTGAGCTGTTCGTCAAGTTCATGCGTGAGCACCCCAATGTTTGGAGCAAGGTCACCTGCCCGGAACGCCTGTCCGTCGCCGGCCCGAAAGCGCTGGACGGCGAGCAGAACGCCTACCGCGACGTCGTGCCTTTCGCAAAACGCATTGTGGATACCTTCCCGGACCGCGTGCTGTGGGGCACCGACTGGCCGCACCCGAACCTCAAGGACCACATGCCCGATGACGGCTTGCTGGTGGACTTCATCCCGCATATCGCCACCACACCGGAATTGCAGAAAAAACTCCTTGTGGACAATCCGACCCGCCTCTACTGGAGCTGATTCATGTCTCTCGAAAAACCTTACCTTGATGTGCCCGGCACGACGCTGTTCGACATGGACCAGTCGCGCCAGGGCTACTGGCTCAACCAGTTTTGCATGTCGCTGATGAAGCCGGAGAATCGTGAACGGTTCAAGGCCAACCAGCGTGCGTATGTTGATGAATGGCCGATGACCGAAGACCAGAAGCAGGCTGTACTTGACCAGGACCTGAACAAGGCCATCTCGCTGGGCGGCAACATCTACTTTCTGGCCAAGCTGGGCTCCACCCATGGCAAGAGTTTTCAGCAGATGGCCGGCAGCATGACGGGCATGACTGAAGAAGAGTACCGCGACATGATGATCAGCGGAGGCCGTTCCATCGAGGGAAATCGTGTCGTTGGCGAGTCCGGCGATGCACAGGCAAACCGCCAGCCGCAAGGCAAATCAAGAGTAGAAGGGAAAGCCTGATCATGGCCAAAATTACCGCAAGCGTTTTTACCTCCCATGTGCCGGCCATCGGCGCGGCAGTTGATCTTGGAAAAACCAAGGAACCCTACTGGCAGCCTGTCTTCAAGGGTTATGAGTACTCCAAGCAGTGGCTCAAGGACAACAAGCCGGACGTGATCCTGCTGGTTTTCAACGACCATGCAACGGCTTTCAGCCTGGAAATGATTCCGACCTTTGCAGTCGGCTGCGCTGCCGAATTTGCGGTGGCTGACGAAGGCTGGGGTCCGCGCCCCGTGCCCAAGGTCATCGGCCATCCGGAACTGGCCGCGCACATTGTGCAATCGGTGATCCAGGATGATTTTGACCTCACCATCGTCAACAAGATGGACGTGGACCACGGCCTGACCGTACCGCTCACGCTGATGTGCGGCCAGCCCGAGGCCTGGCCCTGCCCGGTGATTCCCATTGCCATCAATGTGGTGCAGTACCCCGTGCCATCGGGCAAACGCTGCCTGAACCTGGGCAAGGCGATCCGCAAGGCCGTCGAGTCCTTTGACAAGGACCTGAATGTGCAGATCTGGGGCACGGGCGGCATGAGCCACCAGTTGCAGGGCGCACGGGCAGGGTTGATCAACAAGGATTTTGACGGCGCCTTCATGGACCTCATGATCAAGGACCCCGAAGCCCAGGCCGCTGTGCCGCACATCAACTATGTGCGCGAGGCCGGCAGCGAAGGCATTGAGCTGGTGATGTGGCTGACGGCGCGTGGCGCCATGTCCGACCTGAACGGTGGCCCGCCACCAACCGTGAAGCACCGCTTCTACCATGTACCCGCATCCAACACGGCCGTCGGCCACCTGATTCTGGAAAATGGCTGAGACTCCCCCGAGGCGCCTCCGGCGCCTCCCCCTCAGGGGGCGTTGCCAGCGGCCCGGCAAAGCCGGTTCCGCGGCAACCCCGAATTAAAAAAGGACCCAAGTTATGACAATTAAAGTAGCACTGGCAGGCGCAGGCGCATTCGGCATCAAACACCTGGACGGCATCAAGAACATTGACGGCGTGGAAGTGGTGTCGCTGATCAGCCGCGATATTGAAAAAACAAAGGAAGTGGCCGCCAAATACAACATCGGCCACGTGACCACTGACCTGAATGAAAGCCTGGCGCTCAAGGAAGTCGACGCCGTCATCCTCTGCACGCCCACGCAGATGCATGCAGACCAGACCATCGCCTGCCTGAAAGCCGGCAAGCATGTGCAGGTCGAGATTCCGCTGGCCGACACCCTCAAGGGGGCGCAGGCCGTGGTTGATCTGGCCAAAAGCAGCGGCCTGGTCGCCATGTGCGGCCATACCCGCCGCTTCAACCCAAGCCACCAGTACGTGCACAAGGAAATCACGGCAGGCCGCTTCAACATCCAGCAGCTCGATGTGCAGACGTATTTCTTCCGTCGCACCAACATGAACGCCATGGGTCAGGCCCGTTCATGGACTGACCACCTGCTGTGGCACCACGCCGCCCACACCGTGGACCTGTTTGCCTACCAGTGCGGCAGCCCGATCGTGAAGGCCAATGCCATCCAGGGGCCCATACACCCGGTGCTCGGCATCGCCATGGACATGAGCATCCAGCTCAAGGCCGCCAACGGCGCGATCTGCACGCTGTCGCTGAGCTTTAACAACGACGGCCCGCTGGGTACATTCTTCCGCTACATCGGCGACAGCGCCACCTATCTGGCCCGTTACGACGACCTGTTCAACGGCAAGGAAGAAAAAATCGACGTCAGCAAGGTGGACGTGAGCATGAACGGCATCGAACTGCAGGACCGCGAATTTTTCGCAGCGATCCGCGAAGGCCGCGAGCCCAACAGCAGCGTTGCCAGGGTTCTGCCTTGCTACCAGGTGCTGCATGACCTGGAACTGCAACTGAACGCATAAAAAGTATGTCGCGATTATCGCGACGTCATTTGCGATATCAAAGCAAAATGGGGGCGGTACTCAGCGCAACGCAATAGCGTGCTGGGGCCCGCCCCCATTTTCATTTCCGATTTTCGGGTTTTAGATTTACGCCAAAAATTTCAAAGGAACCTCCATGAAAACGAGACAACTGGGCCCGTTCACCGTAAGCGCCATCGGCCTGGGTTGCATGAACCTCAGCCATGCCTACGGAACGCCGGTGTCGGCGGAGCAGGGCGAGCGTGTGCTGCTGGCCGCGCTGGATGCCGGTGTGACGTTGTTCGATACCGCCACGCTGTACGGCTTTGGCGCGAATGAAACACTGGTCGGCCGTGTCATGAAGTCGCATCGCAGCAAGTTCACCCTGGCCAGCAAATGTGGATTGCATGGCGTGGATGTGGCCGGCGACGGGAAGATTGTGCGTGTGATTGACGGCAGCCCGGCAACCATACGCAAAAACTGCGAAGACAGCCTGCGTCGCCTGCAGACCGACGTGATCGATCTCTATTACCTGCACCGCTGGGACAAAAAAGTACCCATCGAGGACAGCGTGGGCGCGCTGGCTGACCTGGTAAAAAAAGGCCATATTCGCAGCATTGGCCTGTCGGAGGTTTCGGCCAGCACCCTGCGCAAGGCCCATGCCGTGCACCCGATTGCTGCAGTGCAGACAGAGTATTCGTTGTGGACGCGCAATCCTGAGATCGCGGTGCTCGACGCCTGCCGGGAGCTGGGCACCACCTTTGTCGCCTTCAGTCCCGTGGCGCGCGGTTACCTGTGCGGCCTGCTTACCGATGTCAGCACGCTGGACGCCAAGGACATCCGCCGCCCCATGCCGCGCTTTTTGCCGGAGAACTACGCTGCCAACCTGAAGCTGCTGCAGGCCTACAACGCCATCGCCAAGGAAGCCGGCTGCAGCCCGGCGCAACTGGCACTGGCATGGCTGCTGCACAAGGCACCGCACATCATCCCCATCCCCGGCACCACCAGCGTGGAGCACCTGCATGACGACCTGGGTGCGGACAATGTCAGCCTGACGCCTGAGTTGATTGCCCGGGTTGAGGCTGTCATCAACCAGCAGACGGTGGTTGGCCCGCGCTACACGGCGCAAGCCACCTCGGAAGTGGATACCGAGGAATTCGCCTGATTCTTGCGGGAGTGTACGGAGTGCGGGCTTGTCCCGGTATCAGTTGTTCAGCCCCCCGCCGCAATCAACTTGCGCATCCAGTTGCATGCCCTGCCGAGAGTAATCGCTGTCGGTCACCTTGCAGTCCGATATTTTTTCGATGGCGCGGAGCAGGGCGGCCCTGCTGGCTGTGTCGTCCGGTAGCGGTGTCAGCGGGTTCGATGCAGTAGCTGTCCAGGTGCCCGCGGTGAGCTGGCTGATGAGATATGCCCTGCCGCCAACATTGACCTGGCGCGCAGTGGCGTCATCCGTGAACGGGTTTGCCGAGCAGGCGCTCAAGGCCATGCAGGCCAGGGCCGCGAGTAATTTCATGAGGATGCCGGGGCGTATGGCTGACGGACTGAAAAGTAGATGGGCACATGATGGCCTGCATCCGGCGACGGGGATATGGCTGCTTTGGGCTCAGGTACCTGTGGTGGCACCTTAGGGAGCTTGGACGAATCGGGGCAACCGCACAGCAGCGCGGCAGAAAATACCAGTGGAAACAGGGTTTTCATGGCGTCTCCTGAAGTGGGCAAAAGGTGTGGCTTTCATCATAGGATGCACTTTGGTGCTGCGCCAGAGCGGGCTGCAAACTCGCGGTTATCGCCTACAGCGCCTGCTCCGGGCTCAGGGGTATTCTTGCTCTTCGCGTTGGGTGATGGCCCGTGCCTATCCAACAATGGTCTTTTAACCTACTGGAGCCCACCATGTACACACGTCGCCAGGTCAGCCGATTGTCCCTTTCCGCTTTTACCGTGGTCGCGTTTGCCGCCATGACGGGCTGCGGCATGATGAACCAGCCGTCGAACATGGTGGCCCTGAGTACCCAGCTTCGCGGCGCAAACCAGGTACCGCCCAATGCCAGCACGGCCAGCGGCTCGGTGGATGCCGTATTCAATAAGGATACCAATCTGCTGCGCTGGAAGGTCAACTACACCGGCCTGAGCGGTCCGGCCACTGCGGCGCACTTCCACGGACCTGCTGCCATTGGCGCCAACGCCGGTGTGGTGCTGGGCTGGACCGCGCCCATTACCAGCCCCATGGATGGCAGCGCAACTCTGACGTCTGCCCAGGCGGCTGACCTGCTGGCTGGCCGCTGGTATGCCAATATTCATACGGCTGCTTATCCTGCCGGTGAGATCCGCGGCCAGATGACGGTGCGCAACTGAGAGGACGGCGGCTTGCCGGCCGCATGGCTGGCTTGTGTTAGCTGTGCTGTGTATGCTGGCGTCCCAATGGCAGCAATGCCAGGTTGAGGCAGGCCGGACCCGGCGCATCGATGTCCACAATGGCCTGGCACAGCGGTGCGAATGCCGCCCTGAAATGGTTCTTGGCTTTCACGCACAGCAATCGTGTCGCCGCCATGTCAATACCGTGCAATGCAAAGAAGGCCGGGTCGTTGCAGGATGCGACATGCTCACTGACGATGACCTGAACTGTGCCGGCCCGCAAGACGACGGTCTGGCCGCAGTCGACCGTGCTCCCGTGTTCCATGGGGCCCGTATTCGTGTAACGGCCCCCGGTGAAACGTTCGACCTGCACCGTGAGCGCTACCGGCTCGCCGTATAAGGGTGTTTGTTTGCCGCCGAGTTGCACCTCCATGACGGCACCAATGCCTGCTGCCTGTGCTGCCCGCAGGACAGCGGCATCCGCCAGGCTGGCAAACACACATGGAAAGTCCGGCCCGGCATCCAGCAGCGCCCGCAGCAGCGTGGGGGTGTCACCTATGCCGCCCGACAGCGGGTTGTCCGCGGGGTCCGTGACGGCGACCAATCCCGGCGTTTTCAGGGCCATGGCAATGCCTTCGGCGGCGCTGATGAGAGGGATGTCAAACTCGTGCGCCCGCCGGGCCAGTTCGGCGTAGACGCGGTCGGCGGCATTTTGCGCGGCCTCGCCATCGCCGTCGGCCCAGGCCATGACGGAGGCCCCAATGTTGGACGAGTTGGCATAGGCAAAACCACCGTAGACCGACACATCCAGAACAGGCGCTTGAACCAGGCTCAGGGCCAGCTCTTGCAATGCGGCCATGGGGCCCGAGTCGGTGCGCATATTGGCACTGGAGAGGAAAAGTCCCTCATGGCGCATGGCACCCAATGGCCGGATATCGCCTTCGGTGGTTCGCCGCAGCAGGTCGAGTGTGCGCGCGGCTGTTTCCCGCATGTCAATATGCGGATAAGTCCGGTAGCCGCAGGCGATGTCCAGCAAGTGCACCAGCTCGGGGGCATGGTTGGCATGCATGTCGAAGCTGGCCGCGATGGGAACCCCCGGGTGTGCGGCGCGCAGGGCCTTCACCAGCTCCAGCTCCGGCGCGTCACGCCTGGAGGTGATGCCGGCGCCGTGCAGGCTCAGGTAGAGCGCATCCCAGTGGCCGTGCCGGAAATCCTCCAGGACTTCGGCCGCAAAGGTTTCGAAGAGCGTGTCGTCAATCGGCCCGGAGGGCAGGGCGGAAGCGCAGCGGGAAACCACAAGCTCCCAGTCCGGCCGGGCCTGCATGAAATCGCAGACGGCGGCCAGTTCTGTCGCCGTGCCTTGCGCCGCCTGCAGGGCGTCGGCGCCTTTTCGCCACTCCCTGCGCTCGAAGTCCTGGCGTGTTGCGGGAATGGGGCAAAAGGCGTTGCCCTCGTACCAGAGGCGGGCCACGCCCAGCCGCTTGCGGGGACCGGAGGGATGCGCCATGCTCATTCGACGTGGATGTTGGCGCGCTTGACGACCTCGCGGAACTTGGTCTGCTCTGCCTTGATCAGCGTCGCAAATTTTTCGGGTGAACCGCCGTCGGGAATAGCCCCCATTTTTGCAATGCGCGCCTTGGTGCTGTCCTGCTTCAGGAAATCATCCAGCGCCCTGGCCAGCTTCTGGATCACCGGCGCCGGTGTGCCGGCAGGCGCGACGAGGCCAAACCAGGAGCCGACTTCATAACCCGGCAAGGTGTCGGCGATGGCTGGGACATTGGGCAGCGTGGCGACGCGGTCTTTCACCGTAACCCCCAGCGCCACCACTTTGCCGGCCTCTATCATGGGCATGGCGGTGGGCAGGTTGTCTATGAGCAATTCGATCTGGCCGGCCATCAGGTCGTTCATTGCGGGTGCTATGCCGCGGTAGGGAATGTGCGTGATGCTGACCTTGCCCGAACTCTTGAACAGCTCGCCCGCCAGGTGGCTGGTGCTTCCCATGCCCGCGCTGCCGTAGTTCAGTTTTCCCGGGGCGGCTTTAGCCCGGTTCAAGAGGTCGGGAATCGTTTTCAGCCCGCTTTGGGTGCTGGCCAGCAACACATTAGGCACCATGGCGATGTTGGACACTGCGGTGAACTGTTTCTCCGCGTCATAACCCGTGTTGGCGTAGGCGTACTTGTTGATGGCCAGCGGTCCGGGCGTGGCCAGCAGCAGTGTGTAGCCGTCCGGCGCGGAGCGTGCCACCTCGGCTGCGCCGATATTGCCGCCGGCGCCCGCCTTGTTATCCACCACCACGGTTTGCCCCAGGCGTGCGCGCAGGCCTTCGGCGACCAGGCGGGCCAGGATGTCCGTGGTCCCCCCGGCGGCAAAAGGCACCACGATGCGTATTGTTTGGGCCGGATAGTCCTGGGCCTGAACGGCAGGCGCCGACAGGGCCAGCATGCAGGAGAGCGCCGCCATCACGAGGCCTGACCGTCGGGTGGTATCGATGGGAAACTGTTGGTTCATGGAAAGTCCTTGTTTATCCTGGTGTGAATGGGTTCGGTAGCGGGGCATGCTTGCCGTATTGACCGCGATCGTCAGGCCGCCATGGCCGAGGGCAGGGCTGCAAGCGCGGCATCCACCGCATCGGCCAGGCGGGTGACGATGGCGTCCAGGTCGCGGTCCTCCACGATGAAAGGAGGAGCCAGCAGGATGTGGTCACCCTGCCGGCCGTCTATGGTCCCGCCCATGGCATAGACCATCAGGCCGCGGGCCATGGCTTGTTCGCGGATACGGGCATTGAGCTGCAACTGCGGGGCAAAGGGTTGTTTGCTCTGCCGGTCGGCGACCAGCTCGATGGCCTGGAACAGGCCGCGGCCGCGAATGTCGCCCACATGCGGATGTCTGCTGAACGCGGCCTGCAGCTTGCGCTGCAATGCCAGGCCGTGCACACGCGAGGCCTCGACCAGGTGCTCGCGCTGCAGGATGCGCTGGACCTCGAGCGCCGCCGCACAGGCCACGGGGTGGCCTATGTAGGTGTGGCCGTGCATGAACTGGCCGCTGCCGTGGGCAAAGACGTCGTGGATTTTGCGTTGCGCCAGAACCGCGCCTATGGCCTGGTAACCGCCGCCCAGGCCCTTGGCGACGGCCATCAGGTCGGGCACCATGCTCTCCTGCTCCACCGCGTGCAGGGTGCCGGTGCGTCCCATGCCGCACATGACTTCGTCGGCAATGAGCAGCACGCCATAACGGTCGCACAGGGCGCGCATGGCCTTGAAGTAGCCGGGCACGGCCGGTACGGCGCCCAGTGTGGCCCCCACAACCGGCTCCACGCAGATACCTATCACCTTGTCGGGTCCCAGGCGCAGCAGCTCCGCCTCCAGTTCCATCACCAGCCGCTGGCCGTATTGCTGGGTGGTTTCGGTGGGCAGGCGGTCGCGGTATTCATAGCAGGGGGACACATGCGTGACATCGATCAGCAGGGGCTCGAACTGTGCGCGCCGCCATGCGTTGCCGCCCACTGCGAGCGCGCCCAGGGTGTTGCCGTGGTAGCTTTGCCGGCGCGCGATGAAATGTTTGCGCTGTGGTTCGCCGATCTCGACGAAATACTGCCGGGCCATTTTCAGCGCCGCCTCCATGGCCTCCGAGCCGCCCGAGACAAGATAGACATGCGACATGCCGGCTGGCGCATTGGCAATGAGCGTGTCGGCCAGCTCTTCTGCCACACGCGTGGTGAAAAAGCTGGTGTGCGCATAGTCAAGTTGCGCCATCTGGGCTGCCATGGCTGCGATCACGTCCGGGTGGTTGTGGCCCAGGCAGGAGACGGCGGCGCCGCCGCAGGCATCCAGGTATTTTTTTCCGGCGGTATCCGTGATGTAAAGACCGCTGGCCGAGACTGCCTGGGGCAGGGTGGTTCGGATCTGGCGATGGAAGATGGCGCTCATTTTTTCTTTCTTGAAGGAGGATTGCTCCAGTAGGCGTTGCTGGATGCGAGGCGGGATTCAACTGTCGCCAGGCGGTCCAGCACGGTGTTGCCGCCGCGCGCCGCCAGCCGGGCCAGCAGGCCCTCGACCAGCGCCAGCGAGCCCAGCATGGAGTGGAAATAGGAAGGCGAGTCCGCCCGGAACTGCAGGATCTGGTTGGCGAAGGCAGCGGCGGGCGACAGGGGGCTGTCCGTCAGGGCCAGCACCTTGACGCCGCGCTCGCGGCAGGACTGGACAGCCTCTATGGTCGGGCGGCCATAGGGTTGCTGTGTGATGCAGACCAGCAGGTCGTCCGCATCCAGGCTGTCGACCTGGTCAGGAAACGCCCCGCCCAGGCCGTGGACCAGGATGCCGTTGCCCGCTATCAGGCTATAGGCATAGTAGAAGTGGTAGCTGATGGCAAAGCAGGAGCGGACACCCAGAAAGGCCACGCGCCTGGAATGCAGGATGGCATCTGCCGCGGCATTCAGGTCCTCAGCCGTGTTCAGCGCGCAGGCGGAGCGCACATTGTCGAGCTGGACGGTTTCAAGCAAAGGGTCCAGCCCATTACCCGCGTTACCCGTCGCCTGCATGGAGTGGACCCGCTCGCGGAAGTCCGGCACCGGACTGGCCAGGGCATCCTGGAAGGGTTTGCGAAACGAGATGTAGTCGTCAAAGCCCAGGGCCCTGGCCATGCGTGCCATGCTGGTGGGCGTTGCGCCCGCCAGTTCTGCCTGCTGGCGCATGGACAGCAGGCCCACCTGCCGCGGATTGTCTGCCGCCCACCGGGCGCAGCGCTGCAGTTCCGGCCCCATCTGATCGAAATGCGATTCGATGCGTTTCAGGCAGTCGCTCAGGGTTGTCATGGGTTTGTTCTGGAAAGTTATGAGCTCATGCGATATGTTTCATTTATACCATCATGTTTCATTTGAATCAAATGCAAAAACCACCATGAACGCCACAAAATGAAGCGATATCGGACCTGTTCGACCTTTTTCCCCGGACTGTTTGTCCTTCAGGGTGCGCAGATGAGGGTAAAACCTTACACTAGCGGGTTGCCTCCAAAGTCCCCATGAACGCCCCCATAGACGTCTCCTTTTTTACGCGCGCCGCCAAGCCGCTGACCAGTTACCGCAAGTACTGGGCGGCCCGCTTCGGTACGGCCAAGTTTTTGCCGACCTCGCGGGCAGAGATGGAAGCGCTTGGCTGGGATAGCTGCGATGTCATCATCGTTACCGGCGATGCCTATGTGGACCACCCCAGCTTTGGCATGGCCGTGATAGGCCGCATGCTGGAGGCGCAGGGCTTTCGCGTTGGCATCATTGCGCAGCCCGACTGGCAGAGCGCAGACCCGTTCAAGGTGCTGGGCAAGCCCAACCTGTTCTGGGGCGTGACCGCCGGCAACATGGATTCGATGATCAACCGCTACACGGCTGACCACAAGATACGCAGCGACGACGCCTACACACCCGGCGACATAGGCGGCAAGCGCCCGGACCGCGCCGCGCTGGTGTATTCGCAGCGCTGCCGCGAAGCCTACAAGGACGTGCCCATCATCCTGGGCGGTATCGAAGGTTCGCTGCGCCGCATTGCGCACTACGACTACTGGTCGGACAAGGTGCGCCGCTCCGTGGTGGTCGATGCCAAATGTGACCTGCTGCTCTACGGCAATGCCGAGCGCGCGATTGTCGAGATTGCCCATCGCCTGGCGGCCCGCGAGACGATTGCCACCATGACCGACATTCGCGGCACGGCATTTATACGCCGCGCCGGCGATGAAACATCACAGGGCTGGTTCGAGATCGACTCGACCAGTGTCGACGCGCCGGGCCGGGTGGAGGCGCATGTCAACCCCTACATGATGATTTCGGACGTGGCAAAGGAGCAGGGTGCGACCTGCGCACGTGAAGACGAAGCCGCAGGTGTTGCCGTCAAGGCGGAAGCTGCAGGCTCGCCTGTCCTGGCGGCTGCTCCTGCAGCCAACCCCGCCATCAAGCCGCTGACCTTTGTGCCCAATCCCAGCCTGCCGCACATGCAGGGCAAGATCAAGGTGCCGCCGCGCGACCGTTCCGTCATCCGCCTGCCGTCTTACGAACAGGTCAAGAGCGACGCCGTGCTGTATGCCCACGCCAACCGCGTGCTGCACCTGGAGACCAACCCCGGCAATGCACGCGCTTTGGTGCAGGCCCATGGTGAAGGCGCGACGGCGCGCGATGTCTGGATCACACCGCCGCCCATCCCGCTGACCACGGCCGAGATGGACTATGTGTTCGACTTGCCCTACGCCCGCGCACCGCACCCGAGTTATGCAGACGAGAACGGCAGCCACGACCACGCGACAAAGATCCCCGCGTGGGAGATGATCCGCTTCAGCGTCAACATCATGCGCGGCTGTTTTGGCGGCTGCACTTTTTGCTCCATTACCGAGCACGAAGGCCGCATCATCCAGAGCCGGTCCGAGGACTCCGTGATCCGCGAGATTGAAGCGATACGCGACACCGTCAAGGGTTTTACCGGCGCGATCTCGGACCTGGGCGGTCCGACTGCCAATATGTACCGCATCGGTTGCAAGAGCCCTGAGATTGAAGCCGCCTGCCGCAAGCCATCCTGTGTGTACCCGGGCATCTGCTCCAACCTGAACACCGACCACAACCCGCTGATCAAGATGTACCGCCGCGCGCGAGCGCTCAAGGGCGTGAAGAAGATTTTGATCAGCTCCGGCCTGCGCTACGACCTGGCCGTGCAAAGCCCCGAGTACGTGAAAGAGCTGGTCACGCACCACGTCGGCGGCTACCTGAAGATCGCGCCCGAACACACCGAGCAGGGGCCGCTCACCAAGATGATGAAGCCCGGCATAGGCAGCTACGACAAGTTCAAGCAGCTGTTTGAAAAATACAGCCTGGAAGCCGGCAAGAGGCAGTTTTTGATCCCATACTTCATCGCAGCCCACCCCGGCACCAGCGACGAAGACATGATGAACCTGGCGATCTGGCTGAAGAAAAACGGTTTTCGCGCCGACCAGGTGCAGACCTTTTATCCGTCACCGATGGCGACGGCCACGACGATGTACCACACCAACAAAAACCCGCTGCGCAAGATCACGCGCGACAGCGAGACGGTGGACATCGTGCGCGGCGAGCGTCGCCGGCGCCTGCACAAGGCCTTCCTGCGTTACCACGATCCCAATAACTGGCCGTTGCTGCGCGAAGCGCTGAAGGCCATGGGACGTTCCGACCTGATCGGCAACGGCAAGCACCACCTGATCCCGACCTTCCAGCCTCTGGTGGATGGCACATACCAGAGTGCGCGGCGCAAGAACTCGACCACCACGGTGACCAAAGCCTCGCCAGTGACCAAGGGCCGTCTGCTCACGCAGCATACCGGCCTGCCGCCACGCGACAACGGTTCGGGCAAACCGCCGGGCGTGAAACCTTCACGCAAGCGCTGATACGGCCTTGTGCCCGTGCGGGCTTGCCCCGTAATCGACCCTGACTCATTTCCCCGCGTCGCCTGGCGCGGCGCGGGATCACCGTGCCACGGCGAAACGCAAGCAGGTCACTCTCCTGTTTTTCAAGGAAAAAGGGCTCATGGCCGCCGTCTGGTGCGCGCAAGAAGCTATCAAATCAGGAGTGAGCCAGGCATCTGTCGCTGCCGCAACACCGCTGAAAGCTGGTCCCGTTTTATAGTGGGTCCACAAAAATACGGAGACAAGCGATGCAGCATGATGAGCAAGTGGCCCTGGTCCAGCGCGCGTTCGCGCTGATTGACAGCAAAGGCAGCGAGCGTGGTGAACCATCGACCAGCCCGGTTGAACGTTACCTGGACCCGGTCCGTTTTGAGCGCGAGCTTGAGCAGGTCTTTCGCCAGTACCCGCTGGCGCTGTGCCCTTCCGGCGCGCTGGCCCGGCCGGGTGATTCCTTTGCCATTGATGTGGCCGGTTTGCCGCTGCTGCTGGTGCGCGGGGAGGGCGGGCAGCTCAACGGCTTTGTCAACGCCTGCCGGCACCGCGGCACACGCCTGCAGGCCGCTGGCCCCGCACACCAGCGCGCCTTTGTCTGCCCTTACCACAGCTGGACATACGGCCTGGACGGTGCCTTGCGCGGCCGGCCGCATGGCGAGGATTTTCCGCAGGCGCCCGCGAAGAACTGCGTGCTGGCCCGCGTGGCTGTCGCCGAAGCACTGGGTTTTGTCTGGGCTGTTCCGCGCGTGTTGAAGGAAGGCGAAAGCGCACAGCTCGACATCATGAGCTACCTGGGGCGTTTTGCTGCGGATCTGCGCAATTGGGGCTACGACGGCTGGCAGCCGTTTCACCAGCGTGAATTTTCCAACGCCGCCAACTGGAAGATTCCGTTTGAAGGCAATCTCGAAACCTACCACTTCCAGTACGCCCATCGCAACAGCATCGCCGGCCTGTTCCACGACAACCTGCTGATCGCCGACCATGAGCGGCAGCACCGGCGCATCTTTTTGCCCAAGCGCAGCATGGAGAGCCTGCGCGAGCTGCCGCAAAGCGAGTGGCAGGCCGGCCCGCACTCCAACATCATTTATTACTTTTTCCCTGCCACTTTCATCCTGCATGAAGGTGATCATGCCAACGCCTTCACCGTGCTGCCTGAAAGTGTGGGCCAGTCGCGCGTGCTGGGGACCACGCTGGTCCCCGAAATGCCAAAGACCGAGAAAGCCATCAACTACTGGAATAAAAACGTCGCTTCGTTCTGGGGAGCGCTGGATGAAGACTTTGCGATGGGCGTTTCAGCGCAATCGACGTTTGCGAGCGGGGCGAACAGCGCGCTGCAGTTTGGCGCAACGGAATGGTGCTCGGCAAAGTTTCATGCCGACGTGGAAGCGGTGATTGGCTGAGGGGAATTGAAGTTGCTATTACTTTCATAGCTGGTCGCGCGCAAGAGATGCCGGCCATGGGCCTTTTTTGCTGAAAATCCAGGCCGCGCGGGGCAAATGCTGTCGGCTGGCCCGCCGCCCTTGGCTATGATGCAGGCCCTGACATTCTTTCGCTTCCTTCAAGCAGTCCCGCTCCGGCCCTTTTTGTCGCAAAAAGCCTTGCGGCGGGCGCACGCAGGAAGCTGTCTTTTCCAAACACCTGCCAAATTAAAACCAGCCATGAACATCACGGTTAACGAAGAACTGCTTGCCTACATCGATCCGCTGACCCCCGACGAACACCAGGCGCTGGAACGCAGCCTGCTGGCCGAGGGTTGCCGCGATGCCCTGGTGTTGTGGGGCGATGTGCTGGTGGACGGGCACAACCGTTATGGCATCTGCACCAGGCACGGCATCCCTTTCAACACCGTGCAGCACCAGCACTTCAAGTCCCTGTCCGACGTCCACCTGTGGATGATTGACCAGCACCTGGGACGGCGCAGCGTGTCGGATTTCCAGCGCGGTGTGCTGGCCCTGCGCAAGAAAGACATCCTGGCCGCGCGTGAACAGCCGGCGGCTGAAGTGGCTGCGGCAGCTCCCGACGGGTCACCACCCTGGGACGAGGGCGATAGCAACAGCGCATCGCCAGCAGCGACCGTCGCGCCGGCGGCTGCGGCGCCCGAGTCCGGGTTGACCCGTGAAGCGATGGCCAGGGCGGCACGCATCAGCAGCAACACCATCAGCCAGATTGAAAAGATCCAGAAATCGGCCGCGCCCGAACTGGTGGCGGCGGTGAAGTCCGGCACTATCTCCATCAACGCAGCGGCCACCGTGGCCTCGTTGCCCATGGAGGAACAGGTGGTGGCCGTGGCCGGGGGCAAAAAAGAGCTTCAGCAGGCGGCACGGCAGGTGCGTGCAGCCAAGGCCGTGGCACGCACCGAACCCGACACGCCCGAGGGCGTGATTGCCCGGCTCAGGCAGACCATTGCTGAACTCACCGCAGAGAATGCGGCGCTGAAGGCGCAACTGGCCGGGCTGTCGTCCTGACAGGGGTTGGGCGAACCTTATTTGCCGGCTGGAGGCGCTCCGGCTGGAGGTGCTGAGGCTGCTGGCTGCGCGGTAATGCCCAGACGACCGGCTACAGTCCGCTCCAGCGTGGCGACCTTGGGCTCTACGGTGCCGCGTGTGTCAGCCAGCAGTTTTTCAAGCAGCGCTTTCTGCATGTCGCCGCCCAGCTGCTGGAACTTGTTGTACGCGGGCGATTCGAGAAAGGTGGCGAGCTGCTTCAACTCGTCTTCGCTGAATTTGTCTTCCAGCAGGGTGCCTATGGTCGTGGGTGCCAGCTTGATGGCGCGGTCACGTACAAAGGGGACGGCATCGTCCAGGTACTTTTTGACGTCGGCCTGGATGTCCTTGGCCACCGCCTCCCGTTTGTCGGCTGCCACGCGAGCGACCAGCATGGAGTCTGCGCTGTTGAGCACGGCCAGTGCCGGCCGCTCGGCCATGGCGCGGCTCATGGCCTCGATGCTGGGCTGCTGTATCTTGAGGATGCGGGCGACCAGGGCTTTTTTGGCGGGAGTGGACTGCGCCTGCACCGCGAACATGGGCAGAGCCAGTACTGCGGCGATAAAGAGTTTTTTGTACATGCGGGCATCTTAAACCCGGGAAACTCTTCAACGCCAACGTCTGGTTACGCTTGTATTGCGCACCATGCAGCCTGGCGCTTGTGACATTGGGCAGACATGCTTACACCTTGTAAGAGGCCAGCACCTGGGTAGGGAAAAGCTCCTCCACATCCAGCAGGCGATGGCAGACGCCTTGCTCAAACCCGAATTTGAGGAATGCGGCCAGCGTCGCGCGGTTGATGTCGCCGCCGCGGCCTGCGCCTATGCCGTAGGGGAAAAAATCATCGCCAAAGGTGCTGCGCATGCGCTGCGTGTATTCGGCCATCCAGGCTACGGGGGCGTGCGAGGCCGTCACATCCGACAGGCGCTCGATGGAGCGGTCTTTCGCCTCAAGAAAAGCCTTGTAAAAACTCATGCCCAGCCAGGGGTGCGCTTCCAGCACCGGGCCCTTGAGCACCAGCCCGTGCATGATGGGGTAGATGCTGGTGTCCTTGAAGTACTGCGCTTCCGCCGCCAGGTAGTCGGGCATGAGCCGGGCAATGCCCTTGCCAAGCCCCACAGGTGGGCGGGCTGACATCACGGCGTCAAGTTCGCCCTTGAGCAGCATGTCGTTCAGGCTGCTGTCCGGCACATTGCGCAACTGCATGCCCTCGGGCAGCTTGAGTTTGACCTTTTCCTTGCGGCCGGGCTCGTTGACGCCGGCCTGTACCCACTGGATGTCCTTGAGTTTCAGGCCCACGTAATCGCTGAGGTAACCGCGGCCATAAATGCCCGCGGTCTGCGCCCATTCGGGAATGCCTATGCGTTTGCCCTGCAGGTCTTCCGGGCGTTTGATGGCGCCGCCTTCACGCACGTAAAACATCGAGTGCCGGAAGGCGCGGGAGATAAACACCGGCAGCGCCATCACGCTGGTGTCGTCCTGTGAGCGCAGGGCAATGTATTTGCCCATGGACATTTCGGACACGTCCCATTCGCGGTGCAGGGTGAAGCGGTAAAAAATCTCTTCAATCGGCAGGTCCAGCGTGCGCAACTGCACGCCTTGCACGGGCACGCTGCCGTCGGTGACATCGCGTGTGTGGTCGTAAGGGCCCAGGGCCAGTGTGAGGGGAAGGGGGTTCAAGATTATTCAGCCTCGATTTTTGCGGTTTTGATGACACGGCCCCATTTTGCGGACTCGGCTTTCACATAGGCGGCCAGTTCTTCAGGCGTGCTGTAGACCGCCTCCTGACCCTGTTTTTCAAGTTGTGCGCGGTGCTCGGGGTTTTTGCCCAGGGCCACCATTTCCCTGTTCAGCCGCGCAATGATGGCGGGTGGCGTGCCGGCCGGGGCAAACAGGCCGTACCAGGAACTGGCGACGACACTGGGGTAGCCAAGCTCGGTCATGGTCGGCACGTCGGGCGCTGCTTCAATGCGGGTGGGCGAGGTGACGGCCAGCGCGCGCAGCCTGCCCGACTTTACAAACGGCAGGCTGGAGACCACGCCACCAAAAACCATTTGCGTTTCACCGGAAATAACCGCCGCCGCCGCGGGCGTGCTGCCTTTGTACGGGATGTGCATGATGTCAATGCCCGCCGCGATCTTGAACAGTTCTGCCGACATCTGCAGCGGGGAGCCGTTGCCGCCCGACGCGAAGTTGAGCGCACCGGGTTTGGCTTTGGCCAGCGCCACCAGTTCAGGCACAGTTCTGGCGGGGAAGGCGGGGTTGACAACCAGGATCTGGTAACCCTGCGCCACCATGCTGATGGGCGCAAAGTCCTTGACCGGGTCGTAGTTGACCTTGCCCATGTGCGGCGTCATGGCGAGGTTGGCGACAAAACCCAGGGTGAGGGTGTAGCCGTCGGGTTTGGCATGGGCGACCTGCTCGGTGCCCAGGTTGCCGCCCGCGCCGGGTTTGTTCTCGACAAAAACCTGCTGGCCCAGCGCCGTGGACAGGCGCTGCGCGACGATGCGGCCCAGCGTGTCGTTGCCGCCGCCGGGCGGGTAGGGAATGACCAGGCGTATCGGTTTGGCAGGGTAGTCCTGCGCAAGGGCCTGCGGGGCATGGGCTGCCAATGCCAGGAACGCGGCCAGGCCGGCGGCAAAACCGCGCAGGCTAAAAAGCAGACCGTGTTGGATTTTTATCATGTCGGCCATCCTTGAAAGCATGGAAATGGTAAGCATGCTTATGATATGAAGGACGGCCGGACTGACCCCTAGGGACTAACCCGTGCTGGTGTGGGCGAGGCGGCGGTTTTAGTTGAGGTTTAAAGCCGGTTTTCCGCCGGTTTTCAAGCGAAACAAGCCCCTGGCCACCGTCAATTGCGCGCCGCCAGCTATTGATTTGATAGCGTATGCAGCGGGATGTCCTTTTCCGCCGCAAGCTTGTCCAGCGCCTTGCGTGTCTTGCCCTGCAACCATGCGGCAACCGCCTGCTGTGTGGCGGGGGCGAACATGGCCTTGGCGCTGGAGGCTTCAATGCCTGCCGCTGCACACAGGCGCGCCGCGAAGTGCGGCTCCAGCGCTGCCAGCGCCACACGGCCATCCTTGCATTTGTAGACACGGTACCCTGCGTGGCCGCCGCCTACTGCCGCGCCGGGTTTGGTCAGCCCCCAGGTGCGCGGCAGGGCCAGGTAGCTTGCTGCATCCGACAGGGCGACTTCAAGGTACACGCCCTTGCCGTTGCCGCGCTGGTGCATCACGGCCTGCAGCACCGCTTCGCTGGTCATCAGCGAACCACCCATGTCGGCGTACAGCGTGGGCGGCAGGTCCAGGCCGGTGACGAGATCGTTTTCAGCCAGGTAGGTCAGGTCGTGGCCGGGCTCTTCGGCGCGTTCACCCGGTGCGCCCACGATGGCGACCAGGCTCAGGGCCGGGTATTGTTTGTGCAGGGCTTTCCAGCCCAGGCCGAGCTTGAGCAGGGCAGAAGGGCGAAAGGACGTGATCAGCACATCGGTCCTGGCCAGTTCACGGTGCAGGGCTTTTTGGCCCTTGTCCGTCTTGAGGTCGGCCGCCGTGATGCGAACCCCCTCGTGCATAGCCATATAGGCGGTGGGGTTGTACCAGCCCATGGGATCGCCGGATGCGCCCGCGGGTGAGCCTGCAGGCGCAGGCGGCTCCAGCTTCAGGCAGGTGGCGCCCATCTGCCTGCAGCGCATCAGGGCGGCCGGACCCGGCATGTTCAGGGCCAGGCTGAGGATTCGTACGCCTTTCAAGGGGCGCAGGGGCGGGCGTGGAGAAGCTGTTTTGGTGGTGGCCATTTGCTATTTATTTGCTAGCTGGTTGCGCCCGTGTTTATTGGGCTGGAGGCCTAATTTACCTTAAAAGCCATGACGTATGGGGCTGCGGCAGGGGCCGGGCGCCTGCTTTTTTGAAGGAAAAGTGCCCGGGGCCGCCATGAGAAGCGCGCAGTTTGCTATTAAAAGCGTAGCAAATCCTGTCTGCTTGCGAAACTGACAGAACCGTCATTTTCGGGACAGCGTGGCGTCCTGATGGCTTTTCTAAAGTGTCTGCATTACCGGACATTCAAAGAAAAGCTGGCCATGGCCCCATTGCTTCCTGTCGTTTCGCGCACCGGTTTCCGCCTGTCCGTCATCGTGGCTGCCGTGCTGCTGGCCGGCTGCGCGGCCGGACCGGACTATGTGCGCCCCGCAGTCGAGACCCCGGCGGCATGGAAGGAAACCGGCGCCTGGAAAACCGCACAACCGCAACCCGCCGACAGCCAACACCCCTGGTGGGAAGCCTATGGCGACAGCATACTCAACACGCTGGTTGCTCAGGCCAATGCGGCGAACCAGAACATACGCCAGGCCGAGGCGCAGTACCGCGCTGCGTCGGCCGCTGCCGATGCAGCGCGTGCCGGCTTCTTTCCGACCGCGGGGGTTTCTGCCGGAGCTGGCCGTGCGTTGACCAACAGCAACGGTATCCGGCTGGGCAACAATGAAAATCTTGGCTTCGCCGCCAGTTGGCAGCCGGACCTGTGGGGCAGCGTGCGGCGTTCAGTCGAGGCGGGCAATGCCGGGGCACAAGCCAGTGCCGACGACCTTGCCGGAGCCCAGCTCAGCATCCAGGCCGCCGTGGTGCAGGATTACCTGCAGCTGCGCGTGACCGACCAATTGCGGGAGCTGTACGCCGCCACCACGCTTGCGTACACGCGGGCGCTGGAGCTCACACAACACCAGTACGAGGCCGGTGTTGCGCTGCGCTCCGACGTGGCGCTGGCGCAAAGCCAGCTCAAGACCGCGCAGGCACAGGGCACCGACCTCGATGCCCAGCGCGCCCAACTTGAACATGCGCTGGCCATCCTGACCGGCCGGCCGCCCGCTGCGTTCAGCCTGGCGCCGGCCACGGCCGAACATCCCTTTGAGGCGCGCCTGCCGGCATCGCCGCCGGGCCTGCCTTCCGAATTGCTGGAGCGCCGGCCCGACATCGCCTCGGCCGAGCGCCATGTGGCCCAGGCCAATGCCAACATCGGTGTGGCCACCGCCGCATACTTTCCTTCACTGACGCTGAGTGCGAGCGGCGGTTTCAGCGCTGCGCAGTTCGGCACGCTGTTCAACACGCCAAGCCGTGTCTGGTCGCTGGGCGCCGCGCTGGCCCAGACCTTGTTTGACGGCGGTTTGCGGCGCGCCCGCACGGCGCAGGCTGTTGCCACCTATGACGCATCGGTGGCGCAATACAAACAAACCGTGCTCAATGGCTTCCAGCAGGTCGAAGACAACCTGTCCACGCTGCGCGTGCTGGACGGCGAGGCCAGGCTGCAGGACGAAGCGGTGCAGGCTTCGCAACTGGCCGAGCGTCTTGCGCTCGCCCAGTACCGTGCCGGCAGCGCAAATTACCTTGCCGTGGTGACTGCGCAAAACCTCTCGCTGGCCAACCAGCGCACAGCAGCGCAACTGCTGGGCCGCCAGCTCGCCGCCAGTGTGAGCCTGATCACCGCAACCGGTGGCGGCTGGAATGCGCCCACAACCGAATCGAGAAAGCCCACGCCATGAAAACCCTTTCATCCCTGTCCAGGCGGCAGAAATTCTGGATTGCCACGGCCGTGATGGCGGGGCTGATCCTTGCTGCCTGGTACATGTCGCACCGCAACCTGGCGACCAGTTCGACACCGGCCAAACCACCAGCCGTACAGGTGACGATCGCGCAGGTCAGGACGCAGGACGTGCCGCTGTACCAGTCCGGCATAGGCACCGTGGCCGCCACACAGAGCGTGGTCGTGAAGGCACGCATCGATGGTCAGCTGGACCGCATCGGCTTCACCGAAGGGCA
This sequence comes from Polaromonas aquatica, assembly GCF_042659145.1. Taxonomy (NCBI): domain Bacteria; kingdom Pseudomonadati; phylum Pseudomonadota; class Betaproteobacteria; order Burkholderiales; family Comamonadaceae; genus Polaromonas; species Polaromonas aquatica. The sequence continues at coordinate 43,633 of NZ_JBHSRS010000002.1, forward strand.
GGACGTCAAGGTCGGGCAGATGCTTGCGCAGCTTGACCCGCGCACCCTGCAGGCGCAGCTGCAACAGGCGCAGGCCCAAAAGGCCAAGGACCAGGCACAGCTGGGTAACGCCCAGTCCGACCTGCGCCGCTACACCACGCTGATCGCGCAGGACGCAGCGACGCAACAGCAGTTCGATACACAAAAAGCCCTGGTCGCGCAACTCGATGCGGCGGTCAAAACCGACGATGCGCAGATCAATTACGCGACGGTGCAACTCGGCTTCACCACCATTTCTGCTCCCATCAGCGGCCGTGTAGGCGCGCGGCTGGTGGATGTGGGCAACATCGTGCACGCTGCAGACGCCACGGGCATCGTTGTCATCAACCAGGTGGACCCGATCTCCGTGGTCTTCACGCTGCCCGAAGGCGCCTTCCAGCAAGTCAACAGCGCGTTGCAGGGCGAACATGCACCGCTGGTGGTGCAGGCCTTTCCGCGCGACAGCCAGGAGCTTCTGGGTACAGGCAAGCTGATCCTGCTCAACAACCAGATCGACACTGCGACCGGCACGGTGCAGCTCAAGGGCAGTTTTGCCAACCCGGCGCACACCTTGTGGCCAGGCCAGTACGTCAATGTGCGGCTGGTGCTGGGCCAGCGCAGCGGTGCAAGCACGGTGCCAGCAACGGCGGTGCAGCGCGGTGAGAGCGGTACCTATGTCTATGCGGTTGATGCGGACAATACGGCGAGGCTGCAGCCGGTCCAGGTGGCGCAGATCCAGGACGGTGTGGCCGTGATCAGCCAGGGCCTGAACCCGGGTGACCGTGTGGTGACCGACGGCCAGTACAAGCTCAAGCCGGGTATCGGTGTGATCGAACTGCAGCCGAACCAGGGCAGCAAGGGGGCCGGGGCGGCGAAGGGCTCCGCGCCCGCGCCGGCAACGGGGGCAGGCAAGTGAGCGTTTCAGCCGCCTTCATCAAGCGCCCCATAGGCACCACGCTGCTGGCGCTGGCCATACTCCTGGTCGGGGCGGCGGTGTTTCCGCTGCTGCCGGTGGCGCCGCTGCCGCAGGTCGATTTCCCGACCATACAGGTTTCGGCCAACCTGCCCGGCGCGAGCCCCGAAACCATGGCGTCGAACCTTGCCCAGCCGCTGGAGCGGCAGTTCTCGCTGATCGCCGGGCTGGCGCAGATGACCTCGACCAATGGCATAGGCTCGACGCAAATCACCTTGCAGTTTGATCTTGACCGCAGCATAGACGCGGCTGCGCTCGACGTGCAGGCCGCCATCAATGCCTCCAGCGGGCAGCTGCCTGCCAACCTGCCGAGCCCGCCGACCTTTCGCAAGGTCAACCCCGCCGACGCGCCCATCCTGATCATGGCGGTCCAGTCGAAGACGCTGCCGCTGACCGAGGTGAACGACTACGCCGACAACATCCTGGCGCAGCAGATTTCTCAGATATCGGGCGTGGGCCTTGTCAACATAGGCGGCGTGCAAAAGCCCGCCGTGCGCGTCCAGGTTGACCCTGCCAGGCTGTCTGCGCTGGGGCTGAGCCTGGAGGATGTGCGCACGGTGATTGCGTCGGCGACGGTGAATGCACCCAAGGGCACGATTGACGGTACAAACCAGAGTTTTACCGTCTATACCAATGACCAACTGTTAAAAGCCGGTCCGTGGAATGACGTCGTGCTGGCTTATCGCAACGGTGCGCCCATCCGCGTGCGCGATATCGGCATCGCTGTAGACGGGCCTGAAAACGCCAAGATCGCCGGCTGGGCCTATGCCGGTGCGGCGGCACCTGCCGGCAGCACCATTACCAATGGCCGCTCCATCGTGCTGGCCATCACCAAGCAGCCGGGCGCCAACGTGATCCAGACCGTGGACCGCATCAAGGCTGCAATGCCGCGCCTGCAGGCCGCGATTCCGCCCACTGTCGAGGTCAATACCCTGGTTGACCGCACGCAGACCATACGCGCTTCGGTGACCGACGTGGAGTTCACGCTGCTGCTGACCATTGCGCTGGTGGTGATGGTGATCTTTGTTTTCCTGCGCAACGTGCCGGCCACGCTGATCCCCAGCGTGACGGTGCCGCTGGCGCTGCTGGGTACGGTGGCGATGATGTACGTGCTGGGCTACAGCCTGGACAACCTGTCCCTGATGGCGCTGACCATCTCGGTCGGCTTTGTGGTGGACGACGCCATCGTGATGCTGGAAAACATCTACCGCTATGTCGAGCAGGGCATGGCGCCCATGGAGGCGGCTTACAAGGGTGCGAGCGAGATCGGCTTCACCATCATCTCGATTTCCGTATCGCTGGTGGCGGTGTTCATTCCCCTGCTGTTGATGGGCGGCATTGTGGGGCGGCTGTTCCGCGAGTTCGCGGTCACGGTCACGCTGACCATTGTGGTCTCGGTAATAATTTCGCTCACCCTCACGCCCATGCTGTGTTCGCGTTTCCTGAAGAACGAGCATGGCCGCAGGCACGGCCGGCTTTACCAGCTGTTCGAGCGCGGTTTTGATGCCATGCTGAACGGCTACAAGCGCGGCCTGCATGTGGTGCTGGACCACCAGTTCATCACCCTGATGGTGTTCTTCGCCACACTGGCGCTGACAGGCGTGCTGTTCGTCGTCATTCCCAAGGGCTTTTTCCCGCAACAGGACACCGGCTTCATCTCCGGTATTGCCGAGTCTGCGCAGGACGCCTCCTTTGCCTCCATGAATGCCCGCATGATAGAGCTGGCCGATGTGGTGCGGCGCGACCCCGACGTGACGGGTTTCGGCATGAATGGCAGTTCAGCCACCTTCAACACCGGTAACTTTTACGTCAGCCTGAAACCGCGGGACGAGGGCCGCACGGCCACCGCCGACCAGATCATCGCGCGCCTGCGTCCGAAGCTCGCCAGGGTGCAGGGCGTGAACCTGTTCCTGCAGGCCGGGCAGGACATCCGAGTGGGTGGCCGTGCCTCGCGCACGCAATACCAGTACACGGTGACGGACTCCAACCTGGACGAACTCAACACCTGGGCGCCCAGGCTGCTGGCGCGCTTCAGGCAACTTCCCGGGATCACCGACCTGGCCTCCGACCAGCAAAACGCCGCGGCGTCGGCTGTGCTGACCATAGACCGCGATCGTGCGTCCAGCTTTGGCATCTCGCCCGCGACCATAGACGCGACGCTTTACGACGCCATCGGCCAGCGCCAGGTCGCGCAGTATTTCACGCAGCTCAACAGCTACCACGTGGTGCTTGAAGTGACGCCTGCGATGCAGCAGGACCCTTCGCTTTTCAGCAAACTCTACCTGACTTCGCCGCTGACCGGGCAGCAGGTGCCGCTCTCGACCTTTGTGAAGGTAGACACCAGCAAGACGGCCTACCTGTCCATCAGCCACCAGGGCCAATTCCCTGCGGTGACGATTTCGTTCAACCTTGCACAGGGCACTGCGCTGGGCGATGCGGTCAATGCGATCAACAAGGCGCAGGCCGAGATGGGCTTGCCGCAATCGCTTTCCGGCTCGTTCCAGGGCACGGCGCAGGCCTTCCAGGACTCACTGTCAACGCAGCCCTACCTGATTGCCGCCGCGCTGGTGGCCGTGTACATCGTGCTCGGCCTGCTGTATGAGAGCTACATCCACCCGCTGACGATCTTGTCGACCCTGCCATCTGCCGGCGTCGGCGCGCTGCTGATCCTGATGGCCGGCGGTTACGACCTCAGCGTGATCGCGCTGATAGGCATCATCCTGCTGATAGGCATCGTGAAAAAGAACGGCATCATGATGATCGACTTTGCGCTCAAGGCCGAGCGCGAGCAGGGCCTGTCGCCGCATGACGCCATCTACCAGGCCTGTCTGCTGCGCTTTCGGCCGATTATGATGACAACGATGTGTGCGCTACTTTCCGGTCTGCCCCTGATGCTGGGCCAAGGCTCAGGCTCCGAGCTGCGCCGGCCGCTGGGTTATGCAATGGTTGGTGGGCTGATACTTTCGCAGGCGCTCACCCTGTTCACCACTCCTGTGGTTTACCTTTATCTGGACCGAGCCCACTACTGGTATGAACGCCGCAAACTTGCGCGCAAGGCTGCCCGCGAGGCGGGGCAGCTACCGCTGGCTCCGGGGCAGCTGGAACAGCCATGAAAATCCTCATCGTCGAAGACGAACTCAAGACCGCCGACTACCTGTATAAGGGGCTAACGGAGCAGGGTTGTGTGGTGCACCTGGCGCACAACGGCATAGACGGGCAGCACATGGCGCTTGAAAACGATTACGACGTCATAGTCCTTGATGCGATGCTGCCGGGGCTTGACGGCTTCTCGGTACTGCGGGCGTTGCGCGCGCTAAGGCAGACACCGGTGATCATGCTGACGGCACGCGACAGCGTCGAAGACCGGGTCAAGGGCCTGCACGATGGCGCCGACGACTACCTGGTCAAGCCCTTTTCGTTCCTGGAGCTGCTGGCCCGGCTGCAGGCGCTGACACGGCGCGGCCGCACGCAGGAGCCCATGCAGCTGAAGATCGCCAACCTGCAGATAGACCTGCTGGCGCGCAAGGCCTCGCGCGGCAATACGCGTATAGACCTCACGGCCAAGGAGTTTTCGCTGCTGGCGGTGCTGGCTCGGCGGCAGGGTGAGATTCTTTCAAAAACCGCCATTGCCGAGCTGGTGTGGGACATGAACTTCGACAGCAATACCAATGTTGTCGAGGTCGCCATCAAGCGCTTGCGCGACAAGATAGATACCGGTTTTACCCCGAGGCTGCTGCACACGATTCGCGGCATGGGTTATGTGCTGGAGCTGCGTGAGCTTCCTGATGCGCGGCACGAGGAGGGGCGTGATCCGTGAAGCGCTCCATTGAACGGCGCCTGGTCGTGATGTTTGCAATTGCCGCGCTGGCAACTTTTGCGCTGGCCAGTGCCGCGCTGTATGCGGTGCTGCAGTCCGAACTCGCCAGGCATCAGCACGAGGAGCTGGACACCAACCTGCAGAACCTGCGCTATTCGATTGAACGCACCGGCGATGTGGAGCGCTGGCACCGTGTCGTGCTCAAGCTGGACACGCTGACGCCGGCCGACGGCCGTGTGCGCTTCTGGGTGCTCAGTGACGACCCGCGTTTCCAGTACGGCAAGGGGCTGGGCGAGGTCGAGGCCATGGACCACGATGCTGATGGGCGCGGCACCCTCAAGCTGTCCGGCCAGGCGCAGCCCTTGCACACCTTGTCAGTGGCAATAGATGCCTTCGGCGAGCGGCCCAGGGTGCGGCTGGTGGTTGGAAGCGACTGGCCGGGTTACGGGCATACGCTGCGCGTTTTCCTGGGCGCCTTGCTCGGTGTGTCCCTGACCGGCGTTCTGCTGGTGATTCTGGCCGGGCACTGGATTGCGCGTGTCGGCCTTAAGCCGCTGGAGCAGCTCTCCAGGGAGGCGCAGGCCTTGCGCCCGCGCAGGCTTTCGCAACGCCTGAAGCTGGACGACATGCCGGACGAACTGTCGGGCCTCACGGCGGCCTTTAATGGCGCGCTTGGCCGGCTGGAAGATGCCTACAGGCAGTTGGAAGCCTTCAATGCCGACGTTGCACATGAATTGCGAACGCCGCTGGCCAACCTGATAGGCGGCACCCAGGTCGCGCTGTCGCGCCCGCGCAGCGCACCGGCGCTGGAGGAAACACTGCAGTCCAATCTTGAAGAGCTGGAGCGGATGCGCTCCATCGTCAACGACATGCTGTTTCTCGCGCGCGCCGACCAGGGCGAGGCGGCGACCAGCCTGGTGCGCACGCTTGTAGAGACCGAGGTGCGCCGCACCATCGAGTTTTTTGAATTTGTGCTCGATGAGGCTGGCAACACGGTTGCGATTGAAGGCGAGTTGACGGCCGAGGCCACTATCGAGACATCGCTGTTCCGGCGTGCCTTGTCCAACCTGCTGCAGAACGCGATTGAGCATTCGGCGCCCGGTGCCCGTTTGACGGTGCGCATAGAGCGCGAAGCCGGCTGGGTCTGGGTCAAGGTCTGCAATCCGGGCTTGCCTGTGGCCGAGGAACATTTGCGGCGCCTGTTCGATCGTTTCTATCGTGTCGATGTTTCGCGCCATGACCGGGGCCAGCATCACGGACACGGTTTGGGGCTGGCCATCGTCAAGGCGGTGGCGCGCATGCATGGCGGAAGTGTGGTGGCTGACAGTGCGGGTGGGGTTACCTGCATAGGTTTTAGCGTTCCTGCGTCGTGATGCTGCTGCGCTGTCAGGGCGACCGGATTTATTGATTTTTTCCGTTATGCCGCTCCGTTCGGGCTTAGTTTGTCGAAGCCTTCGCTGTTTTGGGTGTGTTGCCCTTCACGGGCAGGCCGGGGGTAGCCCGGCGGCTAGTTACTTTCTTTTGCTTCGCCAAAAGAAAGTAAGCAAAGAAAAGGCGAGCCGCAGTCAGGGCCGCGTTGCGGTTCCTTGCGCTGCTCGGATGAGCCGGAAATTTCAGAAACTTGTCTGCTGCGCAGCCTTCGGACATCTGAAATTTTGATCCGTCTCCTCCTGTGCTGCTCAGCCCTGCCAGGACGGCACTGCGGGAGCGGGAACAGATACGGGGCCGGACTCCGCAGAACGCATCGCGTTCTGCTCCCCGAACCCGATTCCGTTCTCTTTCTTTAAACCCGTCCTGGCTGGGCCGAGCAGCGCAGATGGAGGCGGAAGGTCGGGCCAAACTTGTTTGAGCCGAAGGCGAGTTGTTTGGACCGCCGCCGGAATCGAGCAGCGCAGGTTGCCCGTAACGAAGTGAAGGGACCCAGACTGCGGGTCGCCTTTCTTTCCGTTAGGTTTCTTTGGCGAGACAAAGAAAGGTAACTCGCCCGCCGGGGCGAGACCCGGCCTGGTAGTGAAGGGCAACGCGCTACAAATTCAATAGCTGGCTGCGCACATTATTAGAAGGCTACAACCCGATTGCTTCACTAAAGATCAGTTACAGCGGCAAACCCACATAGTTCTCAGCCAACGAAGTAGACGCAGCCTTTGAATTCACCAGGTACTCCAGCTCAGCTTCCTGGATTTTCTGGCCAAACCCGCCGGTGTCGGGGAAGCGGTGCAGCAGCGAAGTCAGCCACCAGGAGAAACGTTCTGCACGCCAGACGCGGCGCAGGCAGCGTTCGGAGTAGCTGTCTATGCCCGCATCGGTTTTACCGATGTAATGCTCAATGAATGCGCTGGACAGGTATTTGACATCCGATGCGGCCAGGTTCAGTCCCTTTGCTCCCGTGGGTGGCACGATGTGCGCTGCATCACCAGCGAGGAAGAGGGTTCCAAAGCGCATGGGTTCGGCGACAAAACTGCGCAGCGGTGCGATGCTTTTTTCAATCGACGGGCCGGTGATGATGCGTTCGGCCAGCTCCGGGTCCACACGGCGGCGGATTTCGTCCCAGAAGGTGTCGTCGCTCCACTGTTCGACCTTGTCGTCTATCGGGCACTGCACGTAGTAGCGGCTGCGCGTCAGGCTGCGCATGGAGCACAGCGCAAAACCACGTTCGCTGTTGGCGTAAACAATGGCGTGCGGCGAGACCGGCGGCACGTCGGCCAGGATGCCCAGCCAGCCGAAAGGGTAGGTGCGCTCGAACTCGGTGATCGAGCCGGCCGGCACGCTGGCCCGGCATACACCGTGAAAACCGTCGCAGCCGGCGATAAAGTCGCAGGCCAGTTCATGGTGCTGGCCATCCTTGACATAGCGGACCTTGGGTTGGGCGCTGTCAAAGTCATGGATGCTGACTTCACCGGCCTCGTACACCGTGGTCAGGCCCGCGGCCCGGCGTGCGTCCATCAGGTCGCGCGTGAGCTCGGTCTGGCCGTAAGCGGTAACGACCTTGCCGCCGGTCAGGCCTTGCACGTCAATCGAGTGGCGCTGGTTTTTGAAGCCGATGTCGATCTCGCGGTGGACAATGCCTTCGGCCTTGAGCCGGTCACCGGCGCCCACCTCGGTGAGCAGGTCCACGGTGATCTGCTCCAGGATGCCGGCGCGTATGCGGTTCAGCACATAGTCGCCGCTTTGCCGCTCGATGATGATGTTGTCTATGCCTGCCTTGTGAAGCAGGGCCCCGAGCAAAAGGCCGGACGGGCCTGCTCCGATGATGGCGACCTGGGTGCGCATGGGTGTCTCCGGTACGTCTGAAATGTCAATCCCACAGCGTAGTCTTTGGCCAGGCGGTTTACCAGCCATCCTTCACATGAATGTGCGATGATTGGCTTTTGAGTGCGATAATCGCGCAACCAGCCAGGTGCGGCGAGGGAAAAAATGGACATAGCAAAAGCCGATTTCATTGAAGGCATGGCCAAGGGCATGGCCGTGCTGGAGAGTTTTGACACCGAACGCCAGCGGCTCAACGCCACGCTGGCGGCGCAGCGCGCAGGCATTACGCGCGCTGCGGCTCGCCGCCATTTGCTGACCCTGGCGCACCTGGGCTACCTGGAGAGCGAGGACGGCTACTACTGGCTTTCACCCAAGGTGCTGCGGTTCTCGGGCAGCTACCTGGCCTCGGCGCGCTTGCCGCGTGTGCTGCAGCCCACCCTGAACCGGCTGGCCGCCCAGACCCAGCAGTCGTTTTCAGCCGTGGTGCTGGATGCCGACCAGGTGGTGATCGTGGCGCGCAGCGTGGGCTCGGGCTCAAGCTACCCCGACAAACCGCAGCCCGCCGCGCCGCGCGTGCTGGCTTATGGCCTGCACCTGGGGGCTCGGCTGCCGGCGCATGCCACATCCACGGGCCGCATGTTGCTGGCATGCCTGCCGCGCGACGGGTTTTCAAGCTGGATGAAAGCGCGCGAGTTGCCGCGCCTGACGCCCCATACCGTCACCGACGGCAGGACATTGCGCGCGCTGGTCGCGCAAGCCCGAAAGCAGGACTACTGCGTTGCAATGCAGGAACATGAACTGGGTGTGTTTGCGCTGGCCGTGCCGCTGCGCAATATGCGCGGTGCAACGGTGGCGGCGCTGAACGTGGTGACGGCGCAGGAGCGGCTGGAGCCGGCGGCCATGCAGCGAGATTTGTTGCCGCTGCTGCTGGACGCAGCGCGTGAGCTGCGGCCTTTGCTTTAAGAGCCTGTTTACGAACAGGCTCTAAGCGCCGCGCTGTCTTAAACGCCCAGATATTGCTGCAGCAGTTCCGGTTTTGAATGCAGCTCCGGCGAGCTGCCTTCAAACACCACCTCACCCTTGACCAGGATCACGTTGCGGTCGGTGATCTGCGTGACGTGTTTCCAGTTTTTGTCCACGATGACACTGCTGATGCCGCTCTCGCGAATCAGCGCGCAGATCCTCCATATGTCGCGCGCAATCAGCGGCGCCAGGCCTTCGGTGGCTTCGTCGAGAATCAGCACGTCCGGGTTGGTCATGAGCGCACGGCCAATCGTCAGCATCTGCTGCTCGCCGCCGCTGAGCTGCTGCCCGCCGTGGCCCAGGCGCTCCTTCAGGCGCGGGAAAGTGTCCAGCACGCGTTCGTAAGTCCAGTCGCGCTGGCCGCGTGTTCCTGCGCGGGCGGCCATTTTCAGGTTTTCGACCACGCTGAGGTTGCCGAAGATGCCCCGGCCCTCGGGCACATAGGCAATGCCCAGTCTTGCAATTTCATAAGGAGCCGCGCCCATCATCGGCTTGCCGGCGATGTCTATGGAGCCGGAGCGCGGTTTGACCAGGCCCATGATGCTTTTGAGCAGCGTGCTTTTGCCCATGCCGTTGCGGCCCATGAGGCCAATGGTTTCAGCGCGTGCGACGGAAAAGTTGATGCCGCGCAGGATATGGCTGGCGCCGTAATAGGTGTTGATCGCTTTCGCGTCGATCAGCAGTTGCGCGCTCATGCGTGTTCCTCCCCGAGGTAGGCAGCCTGCACCCCTGCATCAGCGCGTATTTCTGCCGGGGTGCCGCTGGCAATCACCTGGCCATTGACCATGACGGTGAGCCTGTCGGCCAGGGTGAATACAGCGTCCATGTCGTGCTCCACCAGCAGGATGCCGTGGTTCTTTTTAATGTTCTGCAGCAGGGCGACCATGCGTTCAGCCTCTGCGGTGCCCATGCCGGCCAGCGGCTCGTCGAGCAGCAGCACCTGCGGTTCGGTGGCCAGCGTCATGGCGATTTCGAGCTGGCGCTGCTCGCCATGGCTGATGGTGCCGGCAATGCTGTCTTTGCGATAGGTCAGGCCAGCCAGCTCCAGGGCTTTTTCTGCGCGTTCATTGATGGATGCAAACTGCCTTGCGCGGTTCAGCCAGCGCATCGCAAAAGGCTGGCGCGACTGCCCGGCAAGCCGCACGTTTTCCCAGACGCTGAACGGCAAAAAGATATTGGTCTTCTGGTAGCTGCGGCCCAGGCCCTGGCCGGAGATTTTTTCGGGCGTCCAGCCGGTCACATCGAGTTTTCCCAAGGTCACACTGCCAGAGCTTGGCGGCAGGTCGCCCGATAGGAGGTTGGTGAGGGTGGATTTGCCTGCGCCATTGGGGCCGATAACCGCATGGATGTGGTTGCGCAGCAGGTCAATAGAAACGTCGTTCACGGCCGCAAGACCACCGAAGCGTTTGGTAAGGTTTTTGGCGCTGAGCAGGACTTCAGTCATGGCCAGCCTCCGTTTTGTCTTTGCGCTTCATGAGTTTTTCAGCAATGCCCAAAATGCCGCGCGGCGCAAACGTGACCAGCAGCACGATGAACAGGCCCATCCAGAGCTGCCAGTGTTTGCCCAGGTTGACGTTGCCGACCTGCGGCAGGTCCTTGAAGACATGCAGCAGGTATTCAAAACCAAAGGCGCCCACGATCGCACCGGCGAAGTTGCCCATGCCGCCCAGGATCACCATCATGATGGCGTGCGCGCTCATCTGGAAACCCATGAGCTCGGGGTTGATATAGCCGGTCTGCACACCCCACAAATAACCTGCCAGCCCGGCCAGCGCGCCAGCCAGTGTGAAAGCTGAAAGCTTGTATGCAAAGACGCCAAAGCCCATGGCACGCATGCGGTGTTCGTTGACACGGATGCCCGCGAGGGCCCGGCCAAACGGGCTCCACAGCAGGCGGCGCAAGAAGGCATACACCAGCAGCAGGGCGGCGAGGGTGAAGTAATACAGCGTGAGTTTGTTGTCCAGGTCAAACGGCACCCAGCCGAAGAGGGCCGCGCTGGGCTTGAAGTTGACGTAGAGCCCGTCGGAGCCGCCCAGCGCCTTGTTGTCGAAGAACAGGTAAAACACCATTTGCGCAAACGCCATGGTGACCATGATGAAATAAATGCCGTGGGTGCGCACGACAAAAAAGCCGATGATGAGCGCGGCCAGGCCCGCAGCCAGCACGGCCAGGGGCAGGGTCCACCACAGGCTTACGGCATCGCCTTGCGGTGTGAGAAAGGCGAGCGCATAACCTGCCAGGCCAAAGTAGGCCGCATGGCCCAGCGACACCAGGCCGGTGACGCCTTGCAGCAGGTCCAGGCTCATGGCAAAAATCGCCATGATCATCATGCGCGTGACCATCTGGACATAGAAGTCGGTGCCGACAAAGGGGAAGGCGGCCAGCGCGATCAGGCCGAGGCCAAGTGCGACCTGCACGCCACGCGGCAGGGTTTCGAGATTTGCTTTAACCGTGCTCATTGCTTAAACAAACCTTCGGGTTTCCACAGCAGCACGGCCGCCATCAACATATACACCAGCATGCCGGCCATGGACGGCAGAAGCACCTTGCCAAAGGTATCGACCAGGCCGACCAGCAGCGCGGCAATCAGCGCGCCGCGTACAGAGCCTATGCCGCCTATCACCACCACCACAAAACACATGATGAGGACCTGCGATCCCATGTTCGGGTAGACACTGGCCACCGGTGCGGCAATCATGCCGGCGACGGCCGCAAGCCCCACGCCCAGCGCAAATACCACCGCATGGATCAGCTTGATGTTGATGCCCAGGGACTCGGCCATGTCGCGGTTGAAGGCGCCCGCGCGTATCTTCATGCCCAGCCGGGTTTTTGAAATCAGGAGGTAAAGGCCCAGCGCCAGCGCAATGCAAACGCCCGACATGAAAAGGCGGTAAACCGGGTAGGACAGGTTTTCGGTCAGTGGAATCGACGCCCCGAGCACATCGGGAATCGTCACGCCGTGGACGTCGTCGCCCCAGAGTATGGAGCGCAGCTCCTCAAAGATGTAGATCAGGCCGAAGGTAAGCAGCACCTGGTCGAGGTGATCGCGTTTGTAGAAATGGCGGAACAGCAGCCACTCCAGCGCCAGGCCAAAGATGACCGACAGCACCGCGCCGCCGATGATGGCCAGCGTGAGGCTGCCGAACTGCGTGCTGAGCGACCATGCGAGGTAGGCTCCGAGCATGTAAAAACTGCCATGCGCGAGATTGACCACGCCCATGATGCCGAAGATCAGCGTGAGCCCTGCGGCCAGCATGAACAGCAGCAGGCCGTACTGCACGCTGTTGAGCAACTGGATGAGAAAGTTGGCTAAATCCATTGAGGTCAGAACGGGTTGATATTTATTTGGAGAGGGCCCGTTCGCACGGGTCGTACCAGGCAAGGGGATGGTGTCCAAAAAAAAGGGAGGTCCGAAAACCTCCCTTTTTGGGTCAGCTTCCGGAGCTTAGCCCATCTTGCAGCCGGCACCGCTGTCGGCCAGCGCTTTTGCGGCCACGCCGACGACCTTGTTTTCGCCTTTTTCAACCACGCGCAGGTACATGTCCTGCACCGGGTTGTGTGCCTTGCTCATGGTCCATTTACCGCGTGGGCTGTCGATGACGGCGCCTTCCATGGCCTTGTACAGCGCGGGTTTGCTGTTGAGGTCACCCTTGACTGCATTGGCGCCCTGGATCAGCAGCAGGCCGGTGTCGTAACCCTGCACAGCATACACATCCGGTTGAATCTTGAATGCTTTGGCGTAGTCAAGGCGGAATTTCTTGTTGCGCGGCGTGTCCAGCGAGTCGCTGTAATGCAGGGTCGTGATGATGCCATCGGCGGCCGGGCCGGCTGCATCAAGCACACCTTCCGTCAGGAAGCCGGAGCCGTACAAGGGGATCTTGCCCTTGAGGCCTGCCGCAGCGTAGTCCTTGATGAACTTGGCTGCACCGCCACCTGCAAACATGCAGGCGACAGCGTCAGATTTCAGTGCGGCAATTTCAGTCAGCAGGGCCTGGAACTCAACATTGGGGAAAGGCAGGCCGAGCTCCTTGATGATGGTGCCGCCGGCCTTGGTGTAGCTGTCGCGGAAGCCCTCAAAAGCCTCGTCGCCGGCTGCGTACTTCCAGCTGATCCAGACGGCCCGCTTGTGGCCCTTGTCCATCATGGCCTTGCCGAGCGCCAGGGTGGGCTGGGAATTGGTAAACGAGGTGCGAAACACGTTGGGCGCGCACAGGGAGCGCGTGGCGGCATGCACGCCGGCATTGGGGATCAGGCTCAGCACGCCGGTGTCGCGCGCGACTTTCTGGATGCCCATCTGCACGCCGGAGTGGACGGTGCCGACGATCACGTCAACCTTGTCGCGCTGCACCAGCTTGGTGGCGTTCTCGATGCCTTTGGAAGGCTCGGACTCGTCATCGACCTTGAAGTATTCGATCTCGCGGCCGCCCAGTTTGCCGCCCTGTTCATTGATGGCCATGCGAAAGCCGTTTTCAATGGCCACGCCAAGCTGGGAAAAAGTACCGGTGTAAGGCAGCATGAAGCCGACACGTACCTTGCCGGACTGCGCGCGCACTATTTCGGGCAGCAGAAGGCCGGTCGAGGCCGCACCCACAAGGGCGGCACTGCGGGTCAGGATCAATCGGCGCGAAGGTGCTGATGACGAGGTGTTTGAGGACATTGAAAACTCCTTTGGTAAGGCTAAAAACGTATGGGCCGATGGTAACGGCGGGCAGGGTGGTTTTTCCTAGTGAAAAACCCGACCTTGAGGGTTGAATTGTTTATATTTAAAGTAAAGCTGGCGTGAGTCATCGCTGCTGCCTGGCCTGGCGCGGTCTGCTCATGCATTCCTGGCCCGCGCGCCTGCTGCTTCGGTACTGTTGCGTTGCGTCAGCCGCTCATGCTGGTGACCGAGCATTTGTGACACGCGCTGCGCCGATTGCCGCAGGGCCTCTGCAATGGGGCTGCTCCAGCGGTGGTCGAAGCCGGCCTTGTACCCGAGTACGGTCAGGGTCAGGACAAGCCGCCCGCGGTCATCAAACACCGGTGCCGCAAAGGCGCTCATGCCATCCATGAAATCGCCTTCTGCGCGGGCCAGGCCGCGCTGGCGGACCTGCTCGACGGTCTCGTTGAGGTCGGCGTCGCGCGGATTTTTTTTGTCGGTACCGGCTAGGTAGGCCTTGATCAGGTCCGGCGCCATGAAGGCGGCGAACACCCGGCCGGTGGCCGAGCGGTACAGGGGGAAGACCGAGCCCAGCCCGACGTTGACCATGATGGGCCGCGCCGGCTGCTCCCAGCGAACGACCGTGGGGCCAAAACTGCCCCAGACGGAGACGGCCACGGTATGCCCGGTGGCCACGCACAGCTGTTCCGCTTCGCGGCTTGCCAGGGAGATGGGTTCTATGGTGGCAAGGCAGGACAGGCTGAACTCCAGCGCCACCGGGCCCATGCCGTAGAGGCCGGTTTCCGGGTCCTGTGTGATGAAGCCGGCGCGCATGAAACTCACGAGGTAGCGGTGCGCCTTGCCGGGTGAGATGCCGGCCTGCTCGGCAATATCGGTGATCTTCATGGGCCGCCGGTTGTGGCCAACGATGAGCATGAGGTCCAGGCCGTTTTCCAGTGACTGAACCCCCGCCTGCAAAGGTTTTTCCATGCGCTGACTCCGCGATTGGTTGGAAATGAAGATGCGACTGTAAGGCATGGGCTACAGGCAATCCCCCTTGACATGCGAATTCTACGTTGTTTATGATTTGTGGAAATTATTTTCACATATCGGAAAAACAACAATGTTGACTGGTGACATGCTGAGGCGTTCCGCGCAGCGATTCCCCGATAAGGCTGCCATCATTTATCGTGGCCCCGACAGGCGTGCATGCGTGAGTTACCGCGCGCTCGACGAAAGCGCCAACAGCCTGGCCCGGGCGTTGCTGGCGCTGGGGCTGGACAAGGGCTCAAAAGTGGCCATGCTCTCGCGCAACCTGCCCGAGTACGGCAGTGTTTTTTTTGGCGTGGCGCGAACGGGTTATGTGCTGAACAACGTGTCGGTGCTGTATGCGCCCGAAGAATTGGGCTGGGTGCTCAACAAGTCGGACACGCAGGTGCTGATATTCGATGCCCAGTTCGCGGACAAGGTGGCAGCCGTTCAGAAGGAGTGCCCGCAGATCAGGCATTTCATTTCCATAGGCGAGCAGCAGGCAGTGGCAAATGCCGTAACGTTCTCGGGTTTCATCGAGGGGCACGAGGGAACCTGTGCAGGTGTGCAGCTCGACGAGCGCGATGCGTTCTGCATGACCTATACCGGAGGCACCACCGGCCGCCCCAAGGGCGTGATGATGAATCACCGGGCGCGCGACATCACGGCGCATACGGTGGCGCTGGAGGAGCGTCTTACCGACAGCGACGTGGTGGCCATCGTCACGCCGCTGTTTCACGTTGCCGCGCTCAACATCATGTTCCAGCCAGCCATGCTGGTCGGCGCCACCACCGTGTTTGTCACGCCATGGTCTGCCGATGGTTTCATGGCTGCGGTTGAGGCCGAGCAGGTCAGTGCGGCCTTCATGGTGCCGACCCAGGCGAACACGCTTTCAACCCACCCGGAACTCGAATCCAGGAAGCTGGCGAGCTGGAACAAACTCGCATTTGCAGGCGCGCCCATGCCGGACTGGGTCCAGAAGGAGCTGATGCGGCGCCTGCCGGACCTGCGCCTGACACAGATTTACGGCCAGTCGGAAATGGGTGTCATCGCGGCCCTGCCTCCGGCCTACCTGCCCGAAAAGCTCGGCAGTGTCGGGCGCCAGCCCTACAACGTGGATGTCGCTATCCTGCGTCCGGATGGCAGCCCTGCTGCCGTCGGTGAAATGGGTGAGGTGGCATCGCGCGGCGAGAACGTCATGATGGGTTACTGCAATGAACCCGAGCAGACCGCGCAGTTCTTCAAACTCGGTAACGGCTGGGGTTTGACCGGCGACGTAGGGGTGATGGATGCGGACGGGTTCATCACGCTGATAGACCGCGCCAAGGACATGCTGATCTCCGGCGGCGAAAACGTCTACCCGAAGGAAATCGAGCAGGTCATTTACCAGTTGCCCGAGGTGGCCGAGTGCGCCGTTTTCGGCATTCCCGATGACAAATGGGGCGAGGTCCCGGCGGCTTACCTGCTGCTCAAGGACGGCTGCACGCTGGACGAGGCGACCGTGGTGGCGCAATGCGAAGCAAAACTGGCCAGGCTCAAGCGTCCGCGCCTGGTGAAGTTTGTGGACAGCTTTCCAAAAACACCGATAGGCAAGATCCAGAAGAACCTCCTCAAGGAGCCTTACTGGCAGGGCCGCAAGAAGATTTAAGCCGGTACCGATCAATTTTTTAAAAGGATATTTCATGCAAAACGAAGCGCTGTACTCCCACTACAAGGCCCTGACGCTGAAGCGGCACGAACACGGCATCCTCGAAGTCATCATGGGCGCCTCGCAAAGCGCCAACGGAAAATTGTCGACGGCCGACCACAACCTGCACCGCGAACTGTCAAGCATCTGGATGGATGTCGACAAGGACCCGGACACCCGTGTGGTGATCATCCGGGGTGAAGGCAAGGGCTTTTCCGCCGGTGGCGACCTGGGCCTGGTCGAGGACATGGCCAACGATTTCAACGTGCGCGCCCGCGTCTGGAAAGAGGCCCGCGACCTGGTCTACAACGTCATCAACTGCTCCAAGCCGATTGTCTCGGCCATGCACGGCCCGGCCGTAGGTGCGGGCCTGGTGGCGGGCTTGCTGGCTGACATCTCGATTGCCTCAAAAACCGCGCGCATCATTGACGGCCACACACGGCTGGGCGTTGCCGCTGGCGACCATGCAGCCATTGTCTGGCCGCTGCTTTGCGGCATGGCCAAGGCCAAGTACTACCTTTTGCTTTGCGAAGCGGTGTCCGGCGAGGAGGCCGAGCGCATAGGCCTGGTGTCGTTGACGGTCGATGAGGCCGATTTGCTGCCAAAGGCGTTTGAAGTGGCCGAGAAACTGGCCAAGGGCTCGTCAACCGCCATTCGCTGGACCAAATACGCCCTGAACAACTGGCTGCGGTTGGCCGGGCCGACTTTTGATGCTTCGCTGGCGCTTGAGTTCATGGGCTTCTCGGGCCCCGATGTCCACGAAGGCATCGCTTCGCTGCGCGGCCGGCGAGAGCCGAAGTTCGATCCTTCCTGCCCGATCTAGGGGTTGTGATGGAACTCGGCATACAGGGGCAAACGGCGCTTGTGCTGGGCGGCACGCGGGGCCTGGGCTGGTCCTGCGCGCAGGCCCTGGCCGAGGCCGGTGTGCGCGTCATCATCAATGGGCGCGACAGGGCGCACGGCATGGCCGCGGCAGCGCAACTGCCGGGTGGTGTTTTTGTTGCCGGCGACATCGGCGATGAAGCGCAAAGAGCCGCGCTGATGGCCGAAGTCGAAAAAACCGGCCTGCCCACCATCGTTGTCACCAATGCCGGCGGCCCGCCGCCTGCACCGTTTGAAGAAACCGATGCCGCGCTGTGGCGGCGCAGTTACGAGGTCAACGTGCTGGGGCCCCTGGAGATTGTGCGACGCTGCCTGCCGCACATGCGGGCGCAAAAATACGGCCGCATCATCAACATCACGTCCTTTGTGGTCAAGGAGCTGTACCCGAACATGGCGCTGTCCAACAGCTTGCGCATAGGCCTGACGGGCGCCATGGGCGCGCTGGCGCGAGAAGTGGCGGCCAGCGGCATCACGGTCAACGGGCTATTGCCGGGCCTGATGGATACCGGCGCGCTGCAGCGCGTGATCACAGACCGGTCAAAACGTTTTGGCCATACCGAAAGCGCGGTTCGCCTGCAGATGGCGGAAGGCATCCCCATGCAGCGGCTGGGCACGGCGGACGATTTCGGTGCGATGTGTGCCTTTCTGGCGTCCACACGCGCGGCCTACATCACCGGACAGAACATCTGCATAGACGGAGGCCTGACCAAGAGTGTGATCTGACACCCGTGCATTCAGGCATTTCAGCCAACGCACGACGGCCGGAAGAACCCTTCGGCCACCAATATTCAAAAGGAGACAAGACAAATGAAACATATCCGCACTCCGCTGGCCGCCGCACTGGCCGGCCTGCTGTTTTCAATGGGCGCCCAGGCACAGGGCATTTCAGACGATGTAGTGCGCATAGGCGTCATGACCGACATGGGCGGCGCGCTGTCGGACCTCTCGGGCAAAGGGTCTGCGATGGCCGTCAGGATGGCGGTCGAGGATTTTGGCGGCAAGGTGCTGGGCAAGCCTGTCGAGGTGCTGGAGGTCGACCACCAGAACAAGCCGGACGTGGCCTCCAACAGGGCCCGTGAATGGTTTGACGTGCAAAAGGTCGACATGGTCACCGACCTGACCAATTCGGCAGCGGCGCTGGCCGTGATCGACATTGCCAGGCAGAAAAACCGTATTGCCATTGTCAACGGCGCGGGCGCCACGCGCATCACCAATGAGAACTGCACGCCCAACAGCATCCAGTACGCCTGGGACACCTACGCCATGGCCAACGGCACAGCCAAGGCCATCATCAAAAAGGGCGGCAACACATGGTATTTCCTGACAGCAGATTACGCCTTCGGCCACCAGAGTGAGCGCGACGTGACGGATGTGATCAACAGCAGCGGCGGCAAGGTGATTGGCTCGTCGCGCCATCCGTTCAATGCCAGCGATTTTTCCTCATTCATCCTGAGCGCCAAGGCCTCGGGCGCCAAAATCATAGGCCTGGCCAATGGCGGAAGCGACACCATCAATGCCGTCAAGTCGGCGCAGGAGTTCGGCATAGACCCTGCGAAACAGAACCTGGCCGGGCTGGCCGTTTTTATCACCGACATTCACGGCATGGGCCTGAAAGCCGCGCAGGGCTTGCAACTGACGGAGGCCTTTTACTGGGACCTGAACGAGCAGACACGCCAGTGGTCGCGCCGCTATTTTGACCGCATGAAAAAAATGCCGACGGCGATCCAGGCGGCGAATTACTCGTCAACCCTGCATTACCTGCGCTCGGTCAAGGAGGCCGGAACGGATGCCGCACCTGCGGTCATGGCCAAAATGAAAAGCCTGAAGGTCAATGACTTTTTTGCCAAAAACGGCACCATCCGCGAAGACGGCCGCATGGTTCATGACATGTACCTGGTGCAGGTGAAAACACCGGCTGAGTCAAAGTACCCATGGGATTACTACAAGGTGCTGGCGACGATTCCGGGCGACGAGGCTTTTCAGCCCCTGTCCAAATCCACCTGCCCGCTGGTCACGAAGAAATAAGCAGGCACCAGGCACGGTAAGCGGCTGCCGGCCAGCCGCGGTTACCGTTCCTGTTTTTGGCGCAGCCTGAAACGCTGGATCTTTCCCGTCGCCGTTTTCGGCAGCTCGGTCACAAATTCAATCCAGCGCGGGTATTTGTAGGGCGCCAGCTGCAGCTTGACGTGGGCCTTGAGTTCTTCCATGGTGGCGGCCTGGCCGGACTTGAACACCACATAAGCCTTGGGCTTGACCAGTTCGTCGGCGTCCATGGCACCTATGACGGCGACTTCCAGCACAGCGGGATGTGTCATCAGGCAGGCCTCGACCTCAAAGGGCGACACGTAAATGCCGCCTACCTTGAGCATGTCGTCACTGCGGCCGCCGTAGGTGTAGTAGCCGTCGGCATCGCGTATGTATTTGTCGCCGCTCCTGGTCCACTCGCCGGCAAAGGTGGCCTTGGTTTTTGCGCGGTTGTTCCAGTACATCAGCGCGGCGCTGGGGCCGTTGATCTGCAACTCGCCGATTTCGCCTGCGCCGCATTCGCTGCCGTCGTCAGCCACGATGCGCAGTGCATAACCGGGCACGGCCTGGCCAGTGGTGCCGTAACGCACCTGGCCGGGGCGGTTGCTCAAAAAGATGTGCAGCATCTCGGTCGAACCTATGCCATCGAGGATTTCGCAGTTGTATTGCGCCGTCCATTTTTTGCCGATCTCGGCGGGCAGGGCCTCGCCTGCGCTGGTGCAGACGCGCAGGCTCAGTTCCCCTTTTTCAGGGCGCGCCGGGTCTGCGAGCAATGCTGCATAAAGCGTGGGCACGCCGTAAAAAATGGTGGGCTGGTGTTTTTTGAGGATGCCAAACACGTCAGCGGGCGTGGGGCGGGCGGGCAGCAGCACCGTGGTGGCACCCACGCTCATGGGAAATGTCAGCGCATTGCCAAGGCCGTAGGCAAAAAACAGTTTGGCGGCCGAATAGACCACGTCGGATTCCTGGATGCCCAGCACGCCACGGCCGTACAACTCCGCGGTCTGGAGCAGGTGGCTGTGCAGGTGTACCGTGCCTTTGGGCGTGCCGGTCGAACCGCTGGAGTACAGCCAGAAGCAGGCATCGTCGGCACAGGTGTCTGCTATCGTTTTTGTAGCTGGCTGCGCGCGTATCAAGGCGGCCAGGGCCTGATTTGATGAAGAATTTTCGGGCAGATCGTCAACTCCGGCCACGATGACCGTTTTTAAGGTCTCAACCTTGCCCAGCAGCGGCTCAAAGGCGGGCAGCAGGGCGCTGGACACCACCAGGCCTTGTGCGCGCGAGTCGCGCAGCATGAACTCAAAGTCCTGCGTGGTCAGCAAGGTGTTGACGGCTACCGGCACCACACCGGCCAATATGCAGCCTAAAAACACCACGGGCCATTGCGGTGTGTCCAGCATGGCCAGCAGGATGCGGCTCTCGGGGGCAAAACCCTGGGCGCGCAGGGCGTTGGCAAAGCGGTGCGACTGGTCCGTCAGTTCGCCGTAGCTCAGCTGTTCGCCGCTGACGGCATCGATAAAAGCGATCTTGCCGGCGCGCTGGGCGTTGCGGGCCAGCAGGTCATGCGCGGCGTTGTAGTCGCGAGGGATGGTCACGAGAGGCGGGCTTGACCCATGGTCGGCGCTGCTCAGTTGCATGGTTGTCTCCGGTGATCGCTGCTGCGACGCTCTTGTTTTGATAGCTGCCTGCGCCTGCCAACCGGGCGCCCTGGCTACTTTTCTTATAGATTCAGTGCGTTTCAGGCGGCCACGGGATGGCTGGCCGTGGCTTCCAGGGCTTCGGCAAGCCACTGGCGGCACCATTCCGTGCCCTCGGTTTCGGGCATGGTGCCGCTGCTGGCATCGTGGCACCAGACCTCGCCGATACGCTGGGCACCCAGGTCCTGCAGGCGCTCGTCGAACTTCTTGCCGCCAAAGCAGAAGGTCTGCATATAAGTGCGGTCACCCAGCGCGATCACGCCGTAGCGGACATGGCCCAGAAACTGCGGTTGTGCGCTCAGGGATTCGTACAGGGCGCGGGCATTGTCGGGCACATCTCCGGACCCGTAAGTCGAGCTGCAAATGAGGTATATCGCATCTTTTGCCTTTTCGGCATCAAAGACGCTGATATCCAGGCCATCCATCAGCTGAACCTCGATATCGCTCACCAGATCGGCGCAGTCCATCTGTATGGCCTGTGCTACATAGTCAGCGGTGCTGGTCATGGTTCCTACAAGGATTTTGAGCTTCATCAGATACCTCCAAGAAAAGATGCAATAAACTGCTTGACATCGAATTAAGCTGAAGTATACTGCAATTTAAATAAAACGCAAAGTCCATCCCGGCCCGGCGTTTAAATTTTCAAAGCAGGTGTTCCTTGGAAACCATGTCTGATCAGGAATCGAAAGCCACGCTCAGCGAATTGGGTGCCCGCGTCCGCGCCTGGCGTGCCCGCCGCGGCATGACCCGCAAGGCGCTGGCATCCGATTCGGGTTTGAGCGAGCGTTTCCTGGCCGACGTGGAGTCGGGCAAGGGCAATGTTTCCATCAACTCCCTTGAAGCCGCCGCCAGGGCGCTGAATATCTCCATTCTTGAGCTGTTGCAGGACGCCCCGCGTCCGGCGCTGGCGCGTGTCCAGGGCCTGCTGGCGCGCCTTGACGATAGTCAGCTCGACCAGGCTTATGGCCTTCTGGGCAGCACTTTTGGCTTGAGCGACTCTTTTGGGCGCGAGCGGCGCGTGGCGCTGATCGGCCTGCGTGGTGCCGGCAAGTCCACCCTCGGCTCGCAACTGGCGGCCGAGCGCGGTGTGCCCTTTATCGAGCTTGACCGTGAAATCGAGCGCGAAGCCGGCACCAGCATGAACGAAATCCTGCTGCTGCACGGCCAGGCCGGTTACCGCCGTTACGAACGGCGCGCACTGTTCCGCATTGCCGAAGACCACCCCGATGGTGTTGTCATGACCACGGGCGGCAGCATTGTCAGCGAGCGTGAAACCTTTGACCTGCTGCAAAGCCGTTTTTACTGCGTCTGGCTCAAGGCCAGCCCCGAAGAACACATGGCCCGCGTTGTCGCGCAGGGCGACATGCGGCCCTTCAACACCACACACGGCGCGACCAGCGAAGCGATGGAAGACCTGCGCCGCATCCTGTCCAGCCGTGAAGCCCTGTATGCGCGTGCCGACGCGGTGGTGGACACGGCGGCACGCACCCTCAAGCAAAGCCTGACGGACCTGAAACGGGCCGTCCCTTCAACCGGAAACCCCAAGGAGACAACATGAATGCCATGACTGAACCGCTGTTATTCAAACAGGTCATTGAAGGCCAGGAGCGCGAGATGGTGAGTTTCGCCACGCACCCGGCCAAATACCAGCACTGGACCTTGAGCGTGGACGGCGACGTTGCGCGCCTCAAGCTAGACATCAATGAAGACGGCGGCATCAAGCCCGGCTACAAACTCAAGCTCAACAGCTACGACCTGGGCGTGGACATCGAGCTGCACGACGCGATCAACCGCATCCGTTTTGAACACCCGGCTGTCAAGGTGGTGGTGTTTGAATCCGGCAAGGAAAAAATCTGGTGCTCCGGCGCCAACATCTACATGCTGGGCCTGTCCACCCACGGCTGGAAGGTCAACTTCTGCAAGTTCACCAACGAAACCCGTAACGGCCTGGAAGACTCCTCGCGCCATGACGGCCTGAAAGCCATCGCATCAGTCACCGGTGCCTGCGCCGGCGGCGGCTACGAACTGGCACTGGCCTGCGACCGCATCATCATGGTGGACGACCGATCTTCCACCGTCAGCCTGCCGGAAGTCCCGCTGCTAGGCGTGCTGCCCGGCACCGGCGGCCTGACCCGCGTGACCGACAAACGCAAGGTGCGCCGCGACCTGGCCGACATCTTCTGCACCACGTCTGAAGGCGTACGCGCCGACCGCGCCAGGGACTGGAAGCTGATTGACGAGCACGCCAAGCCGCAACAGTTCAGCCAGCTGCTTGCTACTGAAATAGAAGCGCTCCGCGCGCAATCGACAAGGGCTGCAGGCTCAAAAGGCATTGAATTGACGGCCCTGAAGCCGCTGATAGACGATGCCGGCTACCACTACAGCACGGTCGATGCCGCCGTTGACCGGACCAGCCGCATCGCCACGATCACCGTCAAGGCGCCTGCCGCAGCGATTGAGTCCACACCCGTCGCGATTGAAGCCGCTGGCGCCGCCTGGTACCCGCTCCGGATGCAGCGTGAACTCGATGACGCGATCCTGAACCTGCGCACCAACGAACTTGAAGTCGGCACCTGGGTCATCAGGACGCAGGGCGATACCGGCCAGATCATCCGCATGGACGAGGTGCTGGCCAAGCTGAAAGACCACTGGCTGGTAAAAGAAACCACGGGCGCCTTGCGCCGTACGCTGGCGCGACTGGACGTGACCAGCCGCTCGCTGATCGCGCTGGTGGATTCGGGTTCGTGTTTTGCCGGCACGTTCTACGAGCTGGCCCTGGCCTGCGACCGTATTTACATGCTGGACCTGCCGGATTCGCCCGACGCCGCGCCAGCGCTGCAACTGAGCGCCGCCAACTTTGGCTGGTTCCCGGCGGTCAACGGCCTGACGCGCCTGCAAACCCGCTTCTGCGAAGACGACGCAACCATCACGCAACTCAAAAACCTAGGTGACAGCCCCTTGCGCGCCGACCAGGCCCTGGCGCTCGGTCTTGTCACGCTGACGCCGGACGACATCGACTGGGAAGACGAGATCCGCATCATGCTGGAAGAACGTGCCAGCCTGTCGCCGGACGCGATGACGGGCATGGAAGCTTCGCTGCGTTTTCCCGGCAAGGAAACCATGGAAACGCGCATCTTTGGCCGCCTGTCGGCCTGGCAGAACTGGATTTTCATCCGGCCGAATGCGGTAGGTGAAGACGGTGCCCTCAAACTTTTCGGCACGGGCAAAAAAGCGAAATTCGATTGGAAGCGCATTTAAAGCATCAATCCACCGTTCGGGCTGAGCCTGTCGAAGCCTTTCTCCGATGTACCTGTTGCACGGACACTTCGACAAGCTCAGTGCGAACGGATACATCTTAAGGAAACATCATGAGCACCATAGACCTGCAAGCCCTGATTCCCAATAACGTTTACCTGGGCGAAAACCGCCAGCTCCAGCGCGCGCTGGAACACTGGCAACCCGCCTTCCTGAACTGGTGGGAAGAAATGGGCCCCAGCGACTTTAAGGCCAAGGAAGTTTATTTGCGCACGGCCGTCGGCGTGGACGCTTCGGGCTGGGCCAGCTACGGCTACACGCCCATGCCGGATTACCGTTGGGGCATTTTCCTGGCCGACAAGGAAGAGGGCCGCAAGATAGGCTTTGGCGACCACATGGGCCAGGACGTCTGGCAGGACGTGCCCGGCGAGTACCGCAGCACCTTTCGCCGCCTGATCGTCACGCAGGGCGACACCGAGCCTGCATCCGTCGAGCAGCAGCGCCTGCTGGGCCATACCGCGCCTTCTTTGTACGACCTGCGCAACCTGTTCCAGGTCAACGTCGAAGAAGGGCGCCACCTCTGGGCCATGGTCTACCTGCTGCACGCGCACTTTGGCCGCGATGGCCGCGAAGAGGCCGAAGAACTGCTGATGCGCCACAGTGGCGATGCTGACAAGCCGCGCATCCTGGGCACCTTCAACGAGCCCATGGACAACTGGCTGTCCTTCTTCATGTTCACCTACTTCACCGACCGTGACGGCAAGTTCCAGCTGAAATCGTTTGCCGAATCGGCATTCGACCCGCTGGCCCGCACCACACGTTTTATGCTGACTGAAGAAGCGCACCACATGTTTGTAGGCGAAACCGGCATTGGCCGTGTCATCAAACGCACGCTGGAAGTCATGAAGGAGCTGGACACGCAAGACCCGGCCACCTTGCGCAAGGCCGGCGTGATCGATTTGCCGACCATACAGAAATTCATGAACTTCTGGTTCACCTCCTCGCTGGACCTGTTTGGTTCGGAAGCGTCGAGCAACGCCGCCAATTACTTCAGCAACGGCATCAAGGGCCGGCCCGACGAGGCCAAGTTTGCCGACCACGTCGAGCTGGAAAGCGAAATGAGCATCCAGGTGCCGGACGGCAAGGGCGGCATGAAGAGCGAGACGATTTCAACCCGCAACGGCATGAACGAAATCACCCGCATGGAATACGTCAAGGACTGTAATATCGGCGTGACACGCTGGAACATGGGCATCAAACGCGCGGGTGTTGACTTTGAATTGAGCCTGCCTTCAACGCGCTTTCGCCGGCAGGTCGGCGTCTGGGCCGGTGCCAATACGGACCCGCAAGGCGTCCCCATCAGTGCCGCTGAGTTTGAAGCGAAAAAAGACCAGTGGCTGCCGACACCGGAAGACACGGCTTTTGTGAAAAGCCTGATGAGCCGCGTCACCGAGCCGGGCAAGATGGCTGCCTGGATTGCGCCGCCGGATCGCGGCATCAATGCCAACCCGATTGAGTACGAGTACGTAAAACTCTAATCAGGTGGTCAACTGATAATGGCCCCCCGATCGCTGAGCAGGCTTCTGAGCAGCGAACGGTGGCAGCGGTTTTCATTCTCGCAATAACAACCCATGGCGAAATTCGCCTGGTGTGACAGCGCAGCCAGCAAGTCCAGGCTGTGGCTGGCATCGGGCTCGTTCATCTCGCTGCGGTACTTTTTGCTGAAAACCGCCCAGTCCTTGTCCGACTCCACGGACTGGCCCAGCTTCATGGTCTCCAGGCTGGGCGCCAGATTCGGGTACCAGACGTCATACCAGTCCTGCGACGCAAACTCCGCCTTGGGCACGCCACGCGGCGGCCTGCGGACAGTGCCTATACGCAAACCTTCGTCCTTGCTTCTGGCTGTGCCCAGTCTGACGATCTTCGCGGCCATAGCGCTCTCCTGTTGAATTTGTGCATTCGATTGTGAAGCGCTTTGCGGCGCCAGGCGCAGAAATGCCGACGGCAGGCCTGAGTGGCATGGACAGAAGGAGTGTTTTGATGGGCGGAAACCCTGTGCCTGGCACGGTTGCCTGGCCTGTCCGGAGGGGATCGAACCCCCGACCCTCAGCTTAGAAGGCTGATGCTCTATCCAACTGAGCTACGGACAGATATAAAAAAAGCCCACATAGTGAGCTTTTTTAATGGATTCATGGTCGGAGTACAAGGATTCGAACCTTGGACCCCCTGGTCCCAAACCAGGTGCGCTACCAGACTGCGCCACACTCCGACAAGTCAATTATTATAGCCCGAACAAAAGCCGCTGTTTGCGTATGGGTTCAAAAAAATTAACGTTTTCCGTGCTGCCCATACTGTGTTTTGCCAAACAGGATGTCGCGTTCCTTGTCGCCGGTCAGGGGTTTTCGCAAATCGGCCAGCACCTTGACACCGCGTTGCACCGCCGGGCGCGCGCCCACAAGGTCAAACCATTTTTTCAAATGTGGGTAGTCGGCCCAGTCAATGCCCTGGTTTTCCCAGCTGCGCAGCCAGGGGAAGATGGCCACATCTGCAACCGTGTATTGGTTGCAGGCGATGAATTTGCTGCTTGCAAGCTGTTTGTCCATCACGGCATAGAGCCGTTTGGCTTCATTGGTGTAACGATCAACGGCATAACCGATTTTTTCCGGCGCGTACATGCGGAAGTGATGGGCCTGGCCCAGCATGGGGCCGACGCCGCCCATCTGGAACATCAGCCATTGCAGCACCTGGAATTTCAGGCGATCGGTTTTCGGCAGCAGCTTGCCGGTTTTGGCGGCCAGGTAAAGCAGGATCGCACCTGATTCAAAAAGGGCAATCGGTTTGCCGTCCGGCCCGTCCGGGTCCACCAGCGCCGGGATCTTGTTGTTCGGGCTGATGGCGAGGAACTCGGGTTTGAACTGGTCCCCGGCGCCTATGTTGACCGGAAATACCTCCCAGTCGCGCCCCAGGCGCAGGCCGCATTCCTCCAGCATGACATGGACCTTGTGGCCGTTGGGTGTGGGCCATGAATAAACTTTGATCACTGGTTTTTCCTTTGCTAACCACTATGATGTTTGTCGCACTTTAAGAGAAAACCCCAAACCATGTTTGATCGACTCAAAAAGGTCTTCAGTGCCCAGGACAAGCCTGACGCGGCGCCAGACGTAAAAGCCGCCGGCCTGCCGGACGCTGTCTCCGAATGGGCAAGCGCGCAGGGGTTTTCATTTACTGGTTTTGGCGAAGGCAAGGGCTTTTCAATGACGGGCCAGGTGTCCGGCAAGTCCTGGAAAATGGAGCGCGGCCGCTCCTCGCGCGACTACATCCGCGGCGAAGAGCTGCGTGCGCGTGCCGAGCTCAGGATCAATGACGATGTATCGGTCCTGATCATGAACCGGCCGCTGAAGGAAGCGCTTGAGAAAAAGGCCTACCAGATGTACACGGACACGCTGCAAACCACGGCCGATCCCAGCCTGCCCGAGGAAATGCGTTGGCTGGCGATGTACCCTGAAGTCGGCTGGGACAGTTTGCCGAGGGTCTTTTGGGACCGTTATTCGGTACTGGCTGACCAGCGCGAGCACGCCCTGGCATGGCTGGACCTGAATCTGGCCGAATTGCTGATGCTGTGGCCGGAGCCCGCGCCGGACAAGCAGGTGCCGTTCATGCTGATGCTGCTGCGCGGCAAGGGCTATTTGCGCATGCAGTACACGCCGGCGAACATACCCACGCTGGAGCACGCAGCGCTGATCTTCACCAGCGCCTGCGAATCGGCTGTTGCGGGCCTGACAACCGATATTTCGCTCTGAATAAAGCATTCAATCGGGCCTTGGCCGCCTGAATATGGGCGCAACCAGCTCCTGAAAAGATAGCAAACAGGGTGATTTCACAAGGCGACGATTTCATCACGCAGAACCATGCGGCGCGATCACCCGATACCGTGCTGCGCGACCGCGACGGCACGCTGGAAAAAATCATTCGCAGCGCAGCGGCTGACGCCGTGCTGCTCGGACCTGACCGCTATGTGCTGGGCTATGTGGACAATCGCAGCAGAGACAGCAAGGTTCGTGTGCAGGGCCTGCTGGCGCAATACGCACGTCATACGCCAACACTTTCCTTCTGAAATTTTTAAACGAAAGACGCCATGAAAATCATCAGCTTTAGCCATCAGAAAAAATCACGCTGGGGCGTGGTCAACGAGGGTGTAGTTCTGCCATTGAACAGCAGCCAGTACCCGACCCTGCTCAGCGCGCTGCGGGCGGAAAAACTCCAGGAAATCGCCGCATCGGCCAACAGTGCCGCAAGGATTCTGCTGGACCAGGTTGAGTTCCTGCCGGTGATCCCGGAGCCCGGAAAAATCTTCTGCGTTGGCCACAACTATGAAGAGCACCGTGTTGAGACCGGTCGCGATCCGACCAGGTTCCCGCTGCTTTTCATGCGTGTGGGGGAGTCGCAGGCCGGCCACCAGCAACCCATCCTCATGCCAGCAGAATCAACCCAGCTGGACTACGAAGGCGAGATAGCCGTCGTCATCGGGAAGGCAGGGCGCCGTATCGCCGAAGCGGATGCATGGAATTACGTGGCTGGTTACAGCGCGTATAACGACGGCTCGGTCCGCGACTGGCAAAAACACACCCTGCAATTCACCGCGGGAAAAAATTTCACAGGCACCGGCGCGTTTGGCCCGTGGATGGTCACGCGCGACGAGATTGCCGATGGTGAAGAACTGACGCTGGAGACACGCCTGAACGGCCGGGTCATGCAGCGCACCACGACTGCTGCCATGATTTTCAGCATCCCGGTGCTGATTGAATACATCTCGACCTTCACATCGCTGCAGCCGGGCGACGTGATCGTGACCGGCACGCCGGGCGGTGTGGGCGCAAAACGTGTGCCGCCGGTCTGGATGAAGCCCGGCGACAAGGTCGAGGTCGAAGTCGGCAAGGTTGGTGTGCTGGTCAACAGCATTGCCGCTGACGCGACGAGGTTTTAAGCCATGGCAAGCCCGGACGAACAAGGCCTGCTTGCAGCCGAAGAAGCCAGGCGCCTGGCGATGCTGGCGAATGACACCGCAAAGCTGGATGCGCTGTTGTCGGATGGTTTGGTCTATGTCCATTCCAGCGGCGGCAAGGACAGCAAGCAGAGTTATCTGCAAAAAATCTCCACCGGCGTTTTGCTTTATGAGTCGCTGGAGTTCATAACGCCAGTGGCGCGTGTGATCGGTATGGCCGGGCTGGTTACGGCTGGCATGCGGGCCACCGTATCGGGCAGCAATAGCCAGCGCCGCAATATCGCCAGCACCTATCTGGCGGTATGGGAACACGGCGCTTCGGGCTGGGTGCTGCAACTGGTGCAGGCCACGCCCCTGCCGGCCGCATCATGAGCTGGCCCGCCGCACCCGATCCTGCGCTGGTCCGGCAACTGGTGCTGGCCAACCGCATCCTCTACGCCCGGGGCGTGGTTGATGGTTTTGGCCACGTCAGCGTGCGCCACAACAGCGCGCCCGGCGTATTCCTGCTGTCGCGCAGCCGCGCGCCTGCGCTGGTGGTTGAAAGCGACATCGGTTGCTACGACCTGCAGGGCGAGCCCCTGGGCGAAGTGCAGGGCAATCCGTACCTCGAACGTTTTATCCACAGCGAGATTTACCGCGTACGGCCGGACGTTGTTGCCGTGGTGCACAGCCATTCACCCAGCGTCATTCCTTTTGGCATCACGGGTCAGCGCCTGCGGCCTGTGTTTCATATGTCGGGCTTTCTCGGCAGCGGATCGGCGCATTTCGAGATTCGTGACAGTGCCGGTGAGAGTGACCTGCTGATACGCAGCCCCGAACTGGGCAAGGCATTGGCAAGCGCCATGGGCAATTGCGCCTGTGTGTTGATGCGCGGCAATGGCAGTACGGTGGCGGGTAGCTCGCTTGAGCAGGCGGTCTACCGTGCCGTCTATACCGAGGTCAACGCCAGGCTGCAGGCCGAAGCCATGAAACTCGGGACGGTCACTTACCTGACCGAGACCGAGGGTGCGCTGGCTGCGGCCAGCAATGATGCCCAGATAGGCCGTGCCTGGGCCTTGTGGGAGCACGAACTGGGTCTGTCGGCGCCACCCTGAACCTGTGCGCTCACGCCGGCGCTGTGTGCTCGGTATTGACCACAAACCATTCCGGCACGGCAGGGCCCCAGAGGTAAAACGAATCTTCGGGTGCATAGTCGCCGGACACCCAATCCTTTGCCGGTGACACAAAGTCGATGTCAAAGGAGTACTCCGCAAAACTTCCCCAGGGGTCGCGCGCGTAGTAAAAGTAGTTGGAGCCCAGCACATGGCGGCCCACGCCCCAGCCTTCGGTGAAACCGGCGATGCGCAACTGCTCGCTGCCTTCGCCAACCTCGTCCAGGCTGCCGACGTCCCAACTGGTGTGGTGCAGTCCGGCACCGTCTGATTTGACAAAGGCCAGCAGATGGTGGTCGCTGCCGTGCGGCGTGTGCATGAAGGCGACCAGGTCGCCGGATCGGTCCGACAGGCGTAGGCCAAGCACTTCCTCGCAGAAGGCCAGCATGCGTGAGACGTCGGGCGTGAACAACAGCACATGCGACAGCCAGCGCGGAAAGACTTTGGCAGACCGGCTGCGTGCTGGTGCCATGGCTTCGCGCCGCGCTTCGGGCCGGGCCGGGGCAGAGGGGGTTTTCGCGCTGGGCGATACCTTGTCTGCCACGATGAATTGCATGGCGACGCCGTCCGGGGAACGCAGCCACAGTCCGTCACCAGAGCTCAGCGGATGCGGCTCGCAGGCGATGCCCAGGGCTTCAATCTTTTGCCGGAAAGCGTCAATGTCTTCTGCGTAAATGCCAAAGCGTATGTATTGCAGCGCCTTGGCCTGCCCGTTTGCAAATACGCTCATCCAGCAGTGCGGGTGACCATGGGTGTAAAGGTCGACCTGCTGGCCTGAGCGTTTTACTTCCAGCCCGAAGGCGGTGTAGAACTTCTCGGCTGCTGCTATTTCGGGCACGCTGAACACGACCCGGTCCACCGAATGGACGGCCATCACGCCGGCGCGCCGCGACGTCGTGTTGGCCGGGACAGCTGCGGGGCTCATTGCTCGTCCGCCACTAGGTTGCTCAGAATCCCCAGGCCTTCAATTTCGACCTCACACACGTCGCCGTGTTTCATGAATAGTTGCGGTTTGCGGGCAACGCCTACACCTGAAGGTGTGCCTGTAACGATGACGTCGCCGGGTTGCAGGCAAACCGCCTCGCTGAGCAAATGGACCAGCGTGGCCACGTCAAAAATCAGGGAGGATGTGGATGCATCCTGCACAACAGCGCCGTTCAGCCGGGTCTGGATTTTCAGGCCCGTGGCGCCTGGCGGCAATTCATCGCTGGTGACAAAGAAGGGGCCGAAGGCGCCGGTGTCGTCAAAGTTTTTGCCGATCGTCCACTGTGCAGACTTGCGCTGGTAGTCGCGTATGGATGCGTCGTTGAAGATGGAATAACCGGCGACGTGCTCAAGCGCCTTCTCTTTGCTGATGTAGCGGCCGGGTTTTCCGATAACGGCAACCAGCTCGCCTTCGTAGTCCAACTGCGTGGAAACTTTGGGCCGGATGATGGGCGCGCCGTGGCCCATCATGCTGTCGTTAAAGCGCGAGAAGATGGCCGGGTAGGTGGGGATCTCAAAACCGCTTTCGACGGAATGGTCCACATAGTTCAGGCCTATGCAGAAAATCCGGCCGGGGTTGTCGAAGGGCGGCAGGTAGTCGATTTTTGCAAGATCAATCGCAGCGCCCTTGCGCAGGGCCTCTGCGGCTTTTGCGAAAGCGTCCGGTCCCTGCTTGACCAGCGACTGCAATGAGCCGGGATAACCGGCGTCGCTTGCCAGCAGCCCGGTAAAGGTCTTGCCGTCGCCGACCGCCAGGCCCTGTTGTAGGCCTTGCCTGAAATTGAGGAATTGCATGTTGGTGTTCTTTCTGTAGTGATTTGATGGGGATGTGTCAGGCGGCGTTGAGCTGCTGGCCCGTATGGACCTTGCGTGCACAGGCCATGGCCAGCAGGCCCGCGGCATCTGCGCCTGCGTCGCCGCGCCATGCGATATGGTGGTCGGGGCGAACCAGCACGCGATCCGCGCCATACAGGGCATGCGCCTCTGCGCTGTCGCAGTACAGCACTTCCAGCGGCACGCCCATGGCGGCTGCGGCCTCTTGCCAGCGTGCGCCGTCAGCCTGCGCCGCTGCCCGGCCCTTGCCGGTAAAACACAGCAGGGTGTAGTCACGGCCAAACAGGTCGAAGATGGATTTTCCATCGAGCCAGATATGCGGCGCACGTGCGCCCGGCCTGGCCGAAGGGATGTAGTTATTGGGCTGGTCCGCCGTGGGCGCTTCAGGCTCGCGGGCCACGATGGGGCTGCCCTCATAACGCAGGCCAAGCTGCAGGCCGGGAATGTTGAACTCGTTGCGCACATGCTGGCTCAGGGCATGACCCAATTTTTCACGCACCAGCGCGGCGTCGGCGCCGTCTTCATCCACATTGGCCGGGACCTTGATGCTGCCTATGCTGTCGGCCATGGAGCGGGCGAAGGCCGTGTTTCTGTGGCCTATGGGTTTGCGTTCGGCTTCATAGGAATCAAGCAGTTTTTCGGAAGCCCATCCCTGCACAACGGCGGCGAGTTTCCAGCCCAGGTTGACGGCGTCGTCCACGCTGGTGTTGTAGCCCATGCCGCCGGTTGGCGTGAAAAGATGCGCTGCATCGCCGGCTATAAATGCGCGGCCTTTTGAGAAACTGTCGGCAACCAGGGTGAAGCCGGCTTGCCAGGGCGCGACGGCGATCAGTTCAAAATCGAAGGGCGCGCCCATGGCGGCGAACATGGCCGGTTTGAAGTCCACGGATTCGGGCGTTTGCCCTGGCTGCAACTGTATGCAGAACAGGAACTTGTCGATGCCGTCAATGGCGATCAGCAGGCCGCGCTGAACGGCATTGACGGCCCAGTATTGCCAGGCGCGTTTTTTACCCAATACCTGGTAGAGGGTTTGCGAGCTGAAAAACACCGACAGCATTTGCCCGCCGAAGAAGTCGCGTGCCTCCTCGCTCTGGCCGCTGTAGCGTATGCCGCAGGTTTTACGCACCAGGCTGCGTGGCCCGTCACAGCCCACGACGTAGCGCGCTGTGAGTTCCATCTGCTCGCCGTTCACCGTGTGGCGTGCCTGGATGGTGACGCGCTGCTCCTCCTGTGAAACAGTGCTGGCCTGCCAGCCAAGCATCAGTTTCACCGACTCGTATTGCTGCGCCTGCTCGCGCAGCACGGGTTCAATGAACATCTGCTGGCTGCGGTGCGGCAGCTCCGGCGTTGGCCAGGACTCTTCACCGTAGTCGCCAAACGAGGAGCGATTGAGTGCCTCGGCGCGGGACGGAATGGAAAAGCGTGTCAGCTCCCTGCCGGCCAGGGTGGTGCAGTACACGACGTCCTGCGGGTGGTCCGGGACCAGGCCCAGGGCGCGGATCTTCTGCGCAAAACCGCGGCGCCGGTAGTGCTCCATGGTGCGGGAGGATGTGGCGTTGGCCTTGGGAAAATCGGGCGCTGCAACGTCCTCTTCCAGCACCACGCAATCCACCCCACGGCAGCCCAGTTCAATGGCCAGCATCAGGCCTGCAGGGCCACCGCCCACAATGGCAACGTCGGTCGTTTTCATTCCCGGTTTGACCTTAATCTGCGCTGGCGCCAGTACGTTTGACCATCTCGGCATACGACACGGTATCCACGTCAATGACTTTTGATACATCGGCTGGTGTGGTTTGCCATGGCACAAATCCGAAGCCTGAAAACTTCTCAACCACATCGGCCTGCTTGAGCGCCTCGTTGAGGCTGCGGTTCAGCGTGCCTGTAACTGCGGCTGGCGTGCCCTTGGGGGCCATCAGGGCTACCCATGTGTTGGCCACCAGGGGTTTGGGTCCACCCGATTGTTCAAAGGTCGGGATGTCCGGAAGGTTGCTGGAGCGCACCGTGTCAACGATGGCGATAAAACGCAGCTTGCCGGCCCGCAGCAGGGGGCCGGCGCTGGCAATGCTGCCCAGGGCCCAGTCTACTTCCCCGGTGGCCACGGCGGCGTACAGCTGCGATATTTCCTTGAAGGGCACATGAACCATCTTTGTCCCGGTAGCGGCTTCGATCTGGGCCGCGCCCAGGTGCAGCGGGCCGCCTACGGAATTGGATGCGTAGGTGACCCTGCCCGGCGTGGACGCAGCGGAGATCAGGTCCTTGACGGACTTGATGGGGCTGTTGACGCCGACGGCGATGAAAAACGAGGTTTTGTAGACCCCGCCGACCGGCACGTAGTCCTTTTTGGGGTCGTAAGGCAGTTTCCTGAACAGCGACGGGCTGATGGCCAGGTGGCCTACGTCGGCCAGCAGCAGGTCGTAACCTGTGGGGGCTGCCTGCTTGACGGCGTTGGCTGCCAGAAAGCCATTGGCGCCAGGGCGGGCATCAACCACCACCGGCTGCTTCCAGCTTGCGCCCAGCTTCTCACCGACGATGCGGGCGATGGCGTCGGGGCCGCTACCTGCCGGGAAGGGGGAGATGATGCGCACGGACTGGCTGGGGAAGGTCTGTGCCAGGGCCTGGCTGGCGGCCAGAGCCAGGCCGAGGCCTGCCAGGATGGCGGTAAATCGATGTTTCATGTTGTCTCCAGAGTGTTGTGAATGGCTGGAGTGTGACTGTAGATGCGCTCTAAGAAAACAAAAAGAGTGCAAAATCTTCAATTTGATACCTGTTAAGCATCACTTATGAAGCTGCATCATTTACGCAACCTGGTAGCGGTGGCTGACGCCGGCAGCATTCGTGGAGCCGCGCGCGCGCAAGGGCTGGCGCAGCCGGCCATCACGCGCGGCCTGCGCGACCTGGAAAAGGAACTTGGTGTTCCTTTGCTGGAGCGGCACGGCAAGGGCGTGTCGCTCAACGTGTACGGGCAGTCATTCGTGGTGCGGGCCCGTTCGGTATTGCTGGATGTGGAGCGCGGCCGGCAGGAAATCGAGCAGATCAAGGGCAAGGGCGAAGGCACGGTCAATGCCGGTTTGTCCAGCGCGGTGTTCCTGTCGCTGGTGCCCGAGGTCTACCCGTCGTTTCGAAAGAGCTTTCCGGATGCGCGGCTCAGCCTGGTGGAAGGCCTTTTCCCGGCGCTGGAACCGCAGCTGAAAGACGGTAGCCTGGACTTTTATGTGGGGCCGCGTCCGGTGGGCGAGCTGGACAAGTTCTACACACTGCAGTTGCTGTTTCGCAACCAGCGGGTCGTCGTCGGAAGAAAGGGGCACCCGCTGGCGCATGCGCGCAGCCTGCGTGAACTGATTAATGCCGAATGGATCATGACCGGCGTGAGGCAGCCGGTTGAAGTCGAATTTGAGGAACAGTTCTCTGCGCACGGCTTGCCTGCGCCCAGGTCTGTCACCGAGACCATGACGACCTTGCCCATCGTGGCGCTGCTGACCTCCAGCGACGCGCTGGCTTTCCTGCCGCAGCAGTGGATCAACAGCCCGATATTCAGGGATTCGCTGCAGGAGATCCGGGTCGGGGAGGCGCTGGATGGCCCTGACATTGTGCTCATCAGGCGCAGCGCCATGCCCCTGACGCCGCTTGCCGAGAAACTGGCTGTGTTGTTTGAGCGCGCATCGGGGACGCCGTTTACGGGCCGGGCAACGGGCGCAGCCGGCAGTGCTGTTTAAGCTTGCCTGGGGCCGCCTGGGGGCATAAAAACAGGAAAAACGGCCAGTTTTTATGATGATTTATGCCTCTGGCCACCGTCCTGAGCGCGCGATCAGCTATTGATTTGATAGCGTCCTGGTTGTGCGGCTCAGCTGCCGCGGGTCACCGGCATTTCTACTTCGCCGGGTATCAGCAGGTGTTTGGCCAGCTCCAGCTTGGCCAGCGAGGCGCGGTGCACTTCATCCGGGCCATCGGCCAGGCGCAGGGTGCGCTGGCTGGCATAGGCATAGGCCAGCGGGAAGTCTTCCGACACACCGCCCGCGCCGTGGGCCTGTATGGCCCAGTCGATGATCTTGCAGGCCATGCTGGGGCCGACGACCTTGATCATGGCGATTTCAGCCCTGGCGACCTTGTTGCCCACGGTGTCCATCATGTAGGCGGCCTTGAGTGTCAGCAGGCGCGCCTGCTCGATCATGCAGCGGGATTCGGCAATGCGCTCCTCCCAGACGGACTGGCGCGCAATCGGTTTGCCGAAGGCCACGCGGCTGTTCAGGCGTTTGCACATCAGTTCAAGTGCACGCTCGGCGCTGCCTATGGTGCGCATGCAGTGGTGAATGCGCCCGGGGCCGAGGCGCCCCTGGGCGATCTCGAAACCGCGGCCTTCGCCGAGCAACAGGTTGCTGGCGGGCACGCGCACATTGGTCAGTCGCACTTCCATGTGGCCGTGCGGCGCGTCGTCGTAGCCGAAGACGCTGAGCGGGCGGATGACGGTGATTCCCGGTGTGTTGGCCGGCACCAGTACCATGGACTGCTGCTCGTGGCGGCCGGCGTCAGGGTTGGTCTTGCCCATGACGATGTAGATGGCGCAGCGCGGATCGCCCGCGCCTGACGACCACCATTTCAGGCCGTTGATGACGTAGTCGTCACCGTCACGCACGATGCTGCACTGGACATTGGTCGCATCCGATGAGGCCACTTCGGGCTCCGTCATCAGGAAGGCCGAGCGGATGTCGCCGCGCAGCAGCGGGTCCAGCCACTGATCCTGGTTGGCTTCCGATCCGTAGCGGGCAATGGTCTCCATGTTGCCGGTATCGGGTGCCGAGCAGTTGAACACTTCGGCGGCAAAGGGCACACGGCCCATGATTTCGCACAGCGGCGCGTATTCGAGGTTGGACAGGCCTTCAGGTGCGCGCGGGGAGTGCGGCAAAAACAGGTTCCACAAACCGGCTGCGCGGGCCTTGGGCTTGAGCTCTTCAATCAGGGTGGTAGGTATCCAGGCGTTGCCCCTGGCGCGGTTCTCTGCGATTTCCCTGAAGAAACGGGCTTCATTGGGGTAGATGTGCGCGTCCATGAACGCCAGCAGGCGCGCCTGGAGTTCCTGTACTTTGGGGGTGTAGTTGAAGTCCATGAATGCTCCGGGGCGTGTGTGGAGGGCGTGGATCAACCCCGGCTTTTAAGCGCAAAGTCCCAGGCCATCTTTGCCAGCACCGGTGCGCCGGCTGCGGAGGTGACAGCCTGCGCGCTGGAGGCCGTGCCGGCTTCAACCCGTTTGGCAATGCCCTGCAAAATCGCGGCCAGGCGAAACAGGTTGTAGGCCAGGTAGAAGTCCCAGTCGGCCTTGAGCGCCTCAGGCGTTGCAAGGCCTGTGCGCTCGCAGTACAGCCGGATGTAATCGGCCTCCGAAGGAATGCCGAGACCCGGCAGGTCCAGCCCGCCAATGCCGCGAAAGGCGCCGGGTGAAATATGCCAGCCCATGCAGTGGTACGCGAAGTCGGCCAGCGGATGGCCCAAAGTGGAGAGTTCCCAGTCCAGCACGGCCAGCACACGCGGCTCGGTCGGGTGGAACATCAGGTTGTCCAGACGGAAGTCGCCGTGCACGATGGAGACCATGCTTTCATCGCGGGCGCTGGCGGGCATGTTGGCCGGCAGCCATTGCATCAGCTTGTCCATCTCGGGGATGGGTTTGGTGATGGAGGCGACGTACTGCTTGCTCCAGCGGCCGATCTGGCGCTCGAAATAATTGCCGGGTTTGCCGTAGTCGGCCAGGCCGCGTTCGGCAAACTTCACCTTGTGCAGGGCCGAGATCACGCGGTTCATCTCGTTGTAGATCTCGCCGCGCTGGGGTTTGCTCATGCCGGGCAGGGCCTGGTCCCACAGCACGCGGCCGGCGACGAATTCCATCACGTAAAAGGCACGGCCGATCACGGTTTCGTCTTCACACAGGCAATACATTTTGGCCACCGGCACATCGGTGCCCTGCAGTCCGCTCATGACCTTGAACTCGCGCTCGACTGCATGTGCCGACGGCAGCAGTTTGGCCACGGGGCCCGGCTTGGCGCGCATCACGTAGGCGCATGCCGGCGTGAGCAGTTTGTAGGTCGGGTTGGACTGGCCGCCCTTGAACATTTCCACGGTCAGCGGCCCCTGAAAACCTGGCAGGTTTTTCTCAAGATAGGCACTCAGTGCATTGACGTCAAATGCATGCTGGCCGGACACTTCGCGGGTGCCGAGGAAATGGTCAAAGTTGGTCATGGTTTATTTTTCAGTGTCAGCTTCAGAAATGCGCAGCAGCGTTTCGCGGTTTCGCACGACCAGGCCGCCGGGCTCGATACGAATGGCTTCCTCTCGCTCCATGGCCTTGAGTTCCTGGTTCACACGCTGGCGTGATGCGCCCAACAACTGGGCCAGTTCCTCCTGCGCCAGTTGCAGTCCTATGCGCACTTCGCGCCCGTCGCTCAGGCTGGCAACGCCATAGCTGCGCACCAGGTGCAGCAGCTGTTTGGCGAGCCGGGCCCGCAGCGGCAGGGTGTTGAGGTCTTCCACCAGGCCGTAGAGCTGGCGTATGCGGCGTGCGTGCAGGCGCAGCATGGCTTCGTAAAGCTCCACATGCGTGGCGAGTATCTTTTTGAAATCGGCCTTGGCCACGCACAGGACGGTCGTCTCGCCGTGTGCATAGGCGTCGTGCGTGCGGCGGTCGCCGTCGAAGATCGCCACGTCGCCGAACCAGATGCCCGGCTCCACATAGGTCAGTGTGATCTGCTTGCCCGAAATCGAGGTGGAGCTCACGCGCACCGCGCCCTTGGCGCATGCAATCCATTGCTCCGGCGGGTCGCCGCGCGCGGCAATGAGGTCGCCATCCTTGAAACGTTGGACAAAAGCGCATCGAAGTATGTCGTGCCGCAATGAGGGGGACAGGGAAGAAAACCAGCGACCATCATTGATCGCTGAACGTTCGTCTATCGTAAGAATAGGATCGTCCATATGCTGTCTTGTGTGTGACTGGGAAGTGGCTGACAAGATGAACATTGTCGCTTGGGGGACGGCCCCCGGGCCATGTCAAGGCTTCGGGGGTGTCGCATGGGTGTCCGCCCACGGGGCGTGGGCTGCTGCCGGCCTTGCCGGCCTAGCGGTATTGCGGCGTACGCTTTTCCAGGAATGCCGAAATGCCTTCGCCGCCATTGGCATGGTGCAGGTTGCGGACAAAGTGGTCGCGCTCGCTGGCGAGCTGCTGGCTCAGCGTATTGCCGGGCGCATCGTTGATCAGGTCCTTGATGCTGGCCAGTGCGTTGGGCGCACGGGCATTGAGGCGTTCGGCGAGCTTGAACGCATCGCGCAGGGCAGCGCCAGAGGCGGTCACCCGATTGACCAGGCCAAAGTCATGCAGCCGCTGGGCGCTGATGCGCTCGCCGGCCATCAGGAGTTCGCTGGCCAGGGCGCGGGGCAGGGCTCGGGCCAGGCTCCAGCTACCGCCGCCGTCGGGTGACAGCGCCACGGTGCTGTAGGACATCACAAAGACGGCGTTGTCGGCCGCCACGCAGAAGTCACAGGCCAGTGCCAGCGAGAAGCCGGCGCCTGCCGCTGCGCCTTCAACCGCTGCGATCACCGGTTTGGGATAGGTGCGGATCGAATCAATCCAGTTGTGCAGGCCGTCAATGCTTTGGGCCTGTACCTCAGGCAGCTCGCGGCGATTCGCCTGCAGGCGCTGCAGGTTGCCGCCCGCGCAGAACACGGCGCCTTCACCGGTGATCACCACGCTGCGGATGTCCGGATTGTTTTCTGCGGCATTGAGGGCTTCAACCCCGGCGGCATAGATCTCAGGCCCCAGCGCATTTTTGAACTCGGGATTGCTGATTGTCAGGACGAGGGTCTGGCCCTCACTGGTACTTTTGAGTGCGCCTGCCATTTAGTGTTTCCAATGCATCGAAATGAGGGATAAGCAACTGGGTCCCCTTTCAAGTGGGGGCCGTGGAACTGGCTTTGCCAGGCCACAGGCGCCGCCCCCTTGAGGGGGGAGGGTGCGACACGAAGTGAGCATCCAACGGGGGTGTTTCATTCCTCTTCGTGCATCAGGCTCAGGCCGATGGCTCCACGGCGGCGCAGCCATGGGGACGGGCGGTAGCGCTGGTCCCCATAGACGGTTTGCATGTTGAACAGCACTTCCAGGATGTTGGTCGGGCCATAACGGTCGCCCATGGCCAGCGGGCCCATGGGGTAACCCAGACCGAGCGTGACGGCGGTTTCCAGGTCTTTCGGGCTGCATATGCCTTGCTGGCAGATGTCGCTGGCGATGTTCACTATGGTGGCAACCACGCGCTGCGTGACAAAGCCGCCGCTGTCGCGTATCACGCTGACAGCCTTGCCGTCGCGCGCGAACAGGGCATGCGCCGCGTTGCGCATGTCGGTGCGTGTGGCCGGGTTGGTGGCGAGTACGCGCCGTTTGGTGGCGGCATCGTCGATCAGCATGTCAATGCCGACGGTGCGTGCCGGGTCAAGCCGCTCGACAACCGCAACGGTAGTGATGTCAAAACCCAGCGGTGCCACCAGCATCAGGGCCTGCGGCGAGGCGGATTGCCCGGTTTCAATTTTGGCGCCCAGGTCCTTGAGCAGTTGAAGCAGTTCCGAACGCCGCGATGCGCGCGGCGATACCCAGACCGGCGGCATTTCAGCAACCTCGGGGACCGGGGCCTCGGCGGTAGTTTGCATCACACCGTCGGTGTAGCGGTAAAAACCTTCACCGGTCTTGCGGCCAAGCATGCCGCCAGCCAGCCGCTGGGCAGTGATCACGCTGGGGCGATAACGGGCTTCGTCGTAGTACTGGCGGTAGACGGACTCCATGACGGGGTGCGAAACATCAAGTGCGGTCAGGTCCATCAGTTCGAAAGGGCCGAGCTTGAAGCCGACCTGGTCGCGCAGGATACGGTCTATGGTGGCGAAATCGGCAATGCCTTCGCTGACGATGCGCAGTGCTTCGGTGCCGTAGCCGCGACCCGCATGGTTGACGATAAAACCCGGTGTGTCCTGCGCCAGTACCGGTGTGTGCCCCATCTGGCGGGCATAGTCCATCAGGTTGTTGCAGACGGTTGGGCTGGTCTTCAGCC
Source organism: Polaromonas aquatica (assembly GCF_042659145.1). NCBI lineage: Bacteria > Pseudomonadati > Pseudomonadota > Betaproteobacteria > Burkholderiales > Comamonadaceae > Polaromonas > Polaromonas aquatica. The sequence goes on from NZ_JBHSRS010000002.1 coordinate 84,969, forward strand.
CGGCAATGACTTCCACCACCTTCATCAGCGGAACCGGGTTGAAAAAGTGGTAGCCCGCGAAGCGCCCGGGGTGTTTCAGTTTTGCCGCGATGGCGGTTACGGACAAGGACGAGGTATTGGTTGCCAGCACGGCTTGCGGCGATACCAGGGCTTCCAGTTCGGCAAACAGTGACTGCTTGACATCCAGCCGCTCGACAACGGCCTCGATGACCAGATCGCAGTCGGCCAGTCCGGCCAATGCGTCCAGGGTCAGGACGCGGGCTTTGTGGTCGGCGGCCAGGGCCGGATCGAGCCGGTTTTTGGCTACCAGTTTGTCCCACTGTTCGCTCAGCGCGGCTTTCGCTTTTTCGCCTGCCTGAGGCTGTAGATCAAACAGTTTGACAAGGCTGCCGGCTTGCGCGGCGATTTGTGCAATTCCGCGTCCCATGGCACCAGTGCCAACAACGCCAACGGTTTTGTAAAAGGGTTTCATGGAAAAGTATTATTACGCACGGACAGCGATGTATGGGCTGTGCCAAAATCAGACACATGAACTTACATTCTCCGCTGTGAAAAAAAGAGCAACAGTCCTTGGCTGTCTGATGCTGTTTGCTGCGGCCAGCAGCACAGCCGTGTCGCTGGGACGGCATCGCGGGGCCGCGCTGATAGGCCGGCCGCTGGATATTTCCGTGCAGGCGGTGCTCGACGCACAGGAAGACCCGGCCAGCCTGTGCATCGATGCCGATGTTTTTTATGCGGACAACAAACTGGACAAGTCGCGCGTCCGGGTATCCGCGGAAAAAACATCGCCAGCCACGCAGGATGCGGTTATCCGCATCCGGTCGTCCGTGCCGGTAGACGAGCCGGTGGTGACCCTTTACGTCCGGGTCGGTTGCCAGCAGAAGATTGAAAGACGTTATGTGATGCTGGCGGATCCGGTATCGGACGTGGCCAACCTGCCCGTGTTACCGCAGGCCGCTGGTGCGGCGGGACGGGTTCCTGGCCCCACGGCAACCACGGCAACCCCGGCAACCCCGGCAACCCCGGCATCGCCCGCCGCCGTTGTCGCAAACAATGGGCTGCAAAGCCAGCAAATAGCCGATCCCGCCCCGGCCAAACCGGCTCGCCGCACAAAAGCCCGGACCGCCGCGACTGCGCCCGCGCAGGCTGAACCCGGAAGTGCGTCCAGTGCGGCGACGCCGGAAGTCAAACAAACGACCAGGCGCAAGGGGCAGGCTGCCAAAGACACCAGGGCTGCAGAAAAGGGCAGTGCACGGCTCAAGCTGGAGCCGCTGGACCTGACGATTGACAGGGACCCCCAGTTGCGGCCATCCGCCGAATTGCTCAGCGTGCCCGCGTCCAGTCCGCAGGAGCGTTCTGCCGCTGCGGCGCTCTGGCGTGCCTTGACGGCGCAGCCCCAGGACATCCTGCGGGATGCCGAAAAACTGCAGTCGCTGGAAAATTCGGTGCGCAGCCTGCAGGTTCAAACCCAGAAGAACAGGCAGTCCATTGAGGGACTGGACGGACAGCTGAAGCAGGCCCAATCCGAGCGTTATGCCAATGCGCTGGTGTATACGCTGGTGGCTCTTTTGCTATTGGCGGTGGCCGCGCTGGCGTATCTCTTGCGCCGGGGGACATGGACGCGGAACAGCGGTGTTGACGATTTACCCTGGTGGCGTAAAAACGGGCCCGATGAAAAGGGATGGGCCAATAGCGCGATTGGGGCCGGAATTTTCGCTGCACCGGGGGACGACGAGGTATCGGAGAAAAGCCGGAAGATGGCCAAAAAATCCAAAGGGACCGCGCTGGACCTGGACCTGGATGTCAGCCTGGAGGAGTCCGGCTTTTCAGTGGCCGGACCTGTTTCCCGGCCGCCACTGGATTCATTGCCGCCGCTGTCCCGAAGGGATCGCTCGGACTTTGCCTTGAGCATGACGAATCCGGCGCGGGCCGCCAAGGCCGAGGAGTTGTTTGACGTCCAGCAGCAGGCGGACTTTTTTGTATCCCTTGGCCAGCACGAACAGGCCATAGAAGTGCTGCGCAGCCATATTGACGACAACGACCAGACCAGTGCGCTGGTATATCTCGATCTCTTTAACCTCTATCACCAGCTCAAGCGCCGGGCCGATTACGAAGCTTTACGTGAAAACTTCAACCAGCACTTCAACGCCAAGATACCGGCATTTGATTTTTACACCGACGCCAGTTCCGGCCTTGAGTCCTACCAGGGCGCCTTGACGCGCATTGAGGCCTTGTGGCCCTCCCCCAAAGTGCTCGAAGTGATTGAGGAGTCCATTTTCCGGAGGCCGGATACCAGCGCCGAAGCTTTCGATGTGGAGGCCTATCGAGAGTTGCTGCTTCTGTACGCGGTGGCAAGGGAAATCATCAACCCCGGGGCTGGTTCGGATTCGGGGATGATGAAATTTGATTTGCCGGAGTCAGCGTATGCCCAGGACCGGACCGTGAAGTTTGCCTCGACGTCGATTCAGCCGCTGTCTGCCAGCGTGGTGGAGGACAGGCACCCCGAAAGCCTGGAGAGCCCGCCGCTACTTGAGTCTGTGCTGCCACCAGCCGCCTCGCCGGGGCTGAACCTTGACCTTGACCTGAGCCAGATTGCCGGCGAAAGCGAAGACCCACCCACAAGCACGACTGACTCGGATTTCAATTTCTTTGCGCAATTTGCTGCGGATATTCCGGTCGACCCGCCTGCCAGCGCAAAGGCACAGCCAGAAGTTCAGGCCCCGGCTGCGGGCATTGGCAATTTGATTGACTTCGAGTCGTTCGATTCGCCAGTCAAAGAGGCGAACCAGCCAAAACGCTCACCGAAAGCCTGAAACTGCGTCAACATCCGGGTGCATGCAACAGGCTTTGCCGAGGCACTGCAGGCCCGGAGTCATGCGGGCTGCGCGTTCAGCGCCGGACCTGAAGGGCGCCCGGATTGACGATGTTCGTCGGCGTGCCCTTGATGAAATTGACAACGTTGTCAAACGCGGCGCCGAAATACATCTCGTAGCTGTCCTGTTCCACGTAGCCTATGTGCGGTGTGCAGATGCAGTTTTCCAGCCTCAGCAGGGCGTGCCCCTGCAGGATGGGCTCGGACTCGAACACATCCACTGCAGCCAGTCCGGGACGGCCACGATTGAGTGCTGCGATCAGTGCGTCTGGTTCGATCAGTTCTGCCCGCGATGTGTTGACCAGCAGTGCGGTTGGTTTCATGCGCGAAAGGTCATCGAGTGTCACGATGCCGCTGGTCTCATCATTCAGACGCAGGTGCAGGCTGAGGACGTCGCTCTGCTCGAAAAACTCGCTCTTGTTGCTGGCGACCTCGAATCCGTCGGCCTGTGCGCGCTCCAGCGAAGCCTCGCGTCCCCAGATCACGACACGCATGCCAAAGGCGCGGCCATAGCCCGCCAGAAGCTGCCCGATTTTTCCGTAACTCCATATGCCCAGGGTTTTGCCTTTCAATACGGAACCGAGCCCGAAGTTTGGCGGCATGGACACTGATTTCAGTCCGGCCTGCTGCCAGGCGCCGTGCTTCAGGTGGGCGACATAGTGGGGTATGCGCCGCATGGCCGCCATGATCAGTGCCCATGCGAGTTCTGCCGGCGCCGTCGGTGATCCGACGCCCTCGGCCACTACAACACCGCGCTCAGTGCAGGCTCCCACATCAACATGCGAGCCGACCCGCCCGGTCTGGGCGACCATTTTGAGTTTTGGCAGTTTTTCGATCAATTGGCGGCTGAGGTGCGTGCGCTCGCGAATGAGCACAATCACTTCCGCATCCTTGAGCCGAACCGATAGCTGGCCAATGCCTTTGACGGTGTTTGTATAGACCTTTGCGGGGTAGGCGTCGAGCTTGGAGGCGCAGGCCAGTTTTCGCACTGCGTCCTGGTAGTCGTCGAGGATCACAATATTCATGCCGATATTGTGCCTGCAAGTTTTTCAATTCCGGGTTTGCCTCACTGGGGTATGGGCATTAATTTGCGGGTAAAAGAGAATTCCTTCGTATCAGTGACGCACTCCGGCAGCACGTTTTCAGCTCACGGTGAACGGGCATTTGCAACGATGCGCTGACCTGATGCAGGCGAGCTGCCGCGCGGTCAGGCGGGTGCATCACGTGACATGACGTCCTCTGGCCGGAATGCGGAAGAATTCCGGATGCCGAACAGCGCGCGGGCGCCATGGGATGCGCAGGTTTAATGTGCGACCGATTCGCGCTGTGCCATGCGGTCCAGCTCTGCACATACATCCGCCATCCGGCCTGAAATCACCATCCGGCCTGCACAGGACGGTCCCATGCCGGCCTCAAATGCACGCACAATTCTCAGGCGGCTCGGTGCTGAGCGGGTGAGGGGGGCAGCGGCCCGGCAGGATTTTGCTGTAGCCCTCGCTGCAGCCAGGCGCGGCAAGCCGCTTGTTGTGCAGAGCTGCATGTTTTGACTGGCAGGGCGGGTATTTCTGCTGCTTGCAATAACAGCTTGTGGGGCCACAAACAGCGAAAGCAGGGCTTGCCATGGCGCGAGCAAAGCAGAAAGTACTGGTATGCGTGAAAGATTCGGTGAAAAACTGCTGATTCCCATGATGAGCTCCGGATTAAGAGAGGTTTACACAGGCAGGATTGCGATGCGGCCATGCTGCCGCAAGAAGACCGCTGCAGCAGGGTGTTGGCCAATCGGTTAGCCAAACGCCCGCCACCTGCTGCGCAGTCAGGTCGGTTACATCAGCATCGTGTTGCGGATCAGGCCCACGGCGAGGCCTTCCAGTTCGAAGGGTTCACCGGGTTCCACCACGATGGTTTTGAAGTCGGGGTTTTCAGGCAACAACTCAATCAGGTTTTTGGTGCGACGGAAGCGCTTGACGGTAACCTCGTCGCCAAGGCGAGCCACAACGATCTGCCCGTTTTTGGCTTCGCTGGCCTGTTTGACGGCAAGCAGGTCGCCGTCCATGATGCCGACATCCCGCATGCTCATGCCGCGGACTTTCAGCAGGTAGTCGGGCTGCTTGTGGAACAGGCTGCTCTCAAAATAATAGGTTTGTTCAATGTGCTCCTGCGCGAGAATGGGACTGCCAGCAGCAACTCGCCCCACCAGAGGCAGGGCGAGTTGGGCCAGGCTTTGCAACGGCAGGGAAAACTGTTTGATGCGTGATTCGTTCAATGTACGCAGGGTGTCGCTGCGCAGTCGTATGCCGCGTGAGGTGCCGCTGACCAGTTCAATGACACCCTTGCGTGCCAGCGCCTGTAGGTGTTCTTCGGCGGCGTTGGCTGAGCGAAAGCCCAGCTCGGTGGCGATCTCGGCCCGGGTGGGCGGCGCACCGGTACGGGCGATGGCGCTTTGGATCAATTCCAGGATTTGCTGCTGGCGGGCTGTGAGTTTGGGGCCTTCAGATGGCATATCGGAAAAGTGATTCAAAGTGCTCATGGCGAAAACTCCTTGGAGGTCTTGGCAACGAAACAGGTCGGAGCAGTATGCATTGCCTCGATCAAGCTGTGTTAATAACCAGTAACTGTATTTTCATCCAGTTTTTTGCGAAACGCAAGTCAATTCAAAACCAATTCAGTTATGCAAAGTAAAAAGATCGTGATTTTGGGGACAGGGGGCACCATTGCAGGCCGTGCCGGCAATGCCTTTGACAACGTCGGCTATACCGCCGCGCAAGTGGGTGTGGATGAACTGGTGCAGGCCATTCCTGCGCTGGCTGCGGCAGGCGAGCTGATAACCGAGCAGCTTGCCCAGCTTGACAGCAAGGACATGACTTTTGCGGTGTGGGGCCAGCTGGCTGAACGGGTTGGCTATTTCCTTGCGAGGGACGATGTGCAAGGCGTGGTGGTGACACACGGCACGGACACGATCGAAGAGACGGCCTTCTTTTTACAGTCAGTGCTGAACCCCGCCAAGGCTGTTGTGCTGACCTGCGCCATGCGGCCAGCGACCTCTCTTGCGCCGGATGGGCCGCAAAACATGCTGGATGCGGTCACCGTGGCACGCCATGCCGGGGCGCAGGGTGTGACGGTGGTTTGCGCAGGTGTGGTCCACGGCGCGCTGGATGTCCAGAAGGCCCATACCTACAGGCTGGATGCATTTAGCTCGGGCGATGCCGGGCCTGTGGCCTATGTGGAGGAAGGTCAGCTGAAAATATTGAGGAATTGGCCCATGGCCGAGGTGGAACGTGCGCAACCAGCTATTAAAAATATAGCATTTGCAGGGAGGCCGTGGCCCAGGGTGGAGATTGTGATGAGTTACGCTGGTGTCGGCGGGGCCGTGGTGGAGGCTCTGGTTGCCCAGGGTGTGCGGGGCCTGGTGCTTGCGGGCACGGGCAATGGAACGGCGCACCGCGATCTTGAAGCTGCCTTGCTGGAGGCGCAGGCCGCCGGCGTTCGTGTCATCCGGGCAAGCCGCTGCGCCAATGGCCGGGTGTTGCCTAAAACCGGTGATGCTTTTGATGATTCACGGGGCCTGAGCCCCGTCAAGGCGCGCATCGCCCTGATGCTTGCCCTGATGGCGCAAGGCGCAGCTTAAGCTGCCAGTGCTGCGAAAGCTCTTGCCGTGATCTCGTCAACGGTGCCCATGCCGCTGATGGCGCGGTAGGCGGGGGCCAGCGCCGGCTCGGCCTTGGCCCAGCGGGAGTAGTAGTCCACCAGCGGGCGGGTCTGGGCGCTGTATACCTCCAGCCGCTTGCGTACGGTTTCTTCCTTGTCGTCCTCGCGCTGGATCAGGGGCTCGCCGGTCACATCATCCTTGCCCTCGACTTTGGGCGGGTTGTATTTGACATGGTAGGTACGGCCGGATGCGGTATGCGAGCGACGGCCGCTCATGCGCTCGATGATGGCCTCAAAGGGAACGTCGATTTCAAGCACATAGTCCAGCTTGACACCAGCGGCCTTCATGGCGTCTGCCTGGGGAATGGTGCGCGGGAAACCGTCAAACAGAAAACCTTTGTCGCAGTCGGGCTGTGCAATGCGCTCCTTGACCAGGTTGATGATCAGGTCGTCACTCACCAGGGCGCCGGAGTCCATTATTTTTTTGGCTTCAAGCCCCAGCGGGGTGCCGGCCTTGACGGCTGCGCGCAGCATGTCGCCTGTCGAAATCTGCGGAATGTTGTATTTCTGGCAGATAAAAGTAGCTTGGGTTCCTTTGCCTGCACCAGGTGCGCCCAACAAAATCAGTCTCATGGATGTCCTCGTATTTTTATGAATTCAGTGGATTGCTTGCCAAGTCATCCCGTCAGTTGCCGGGCAAGTCGGAGAGGCGGCGGCATATGCCGGGAGATTGACACCCAATCAGAAGCACCGCAACCGTTTTTCCAAGGATAGCATGCACCTCTTGATGTCAGCTTACACAGGCTGCCCGGGATGGCGATCTACGGGAATAGTTTGCGAACCTGGATCAGGTCTTCCGGTGTATCAATGCCAATCCCCGGGGCCGTGTCGGTGATGTGCACCGCGATGCGGTGGCCATGCCACAAGGCCCTGAGCTGCTCCAGTGACTCCAGCTGCTCCATAGGGGCTTGCGGCAAGGTCGGAAACAGCCTTAAAAATCCCACGCGGTAAGCATAGATGCCTACATGGCGCAACGGTTTGGGCAAGGCACTACCGGACTTCCACCACGCCTGGCCCGCAAAGTCGCGTGCGGCCGGAATCGGCGAGCGGCTGAAATACAGCGCGGTCTGGCGTGCATCCAGCACGACCTTGACGATATTGGGGTTCTGCACATCGGCCAGTTCCTCAATGGCGTGAGCCGCAGTACTCATGGCGCAATCGGGGCGGGCCGAGAGCAGCGACGCGACTGCATCAATCAGGCCGGGGTCAATCAGGGGCTCATCTCCCTGCACGTTGACCACCAGTGCATCGTCGGACAGGCCGAGGATGTCACAGGCCTCGGCAAGCCTGTCGCTACCGCTGGGATGATCGCCCCTGGTCAAAACCGCCCGGATGCCAAAGTCAGCGCATTTTTCAATGACTTCCTGGCTGTCGGTCGCGATCACGACCTGGCTGGCGCCGCTTTTTAATGCGCGTTGCGCAACGCGAACCACCATGGGTGCGCCGCCAATGTCTGCAAGGGGTTTGTTGGGCAGGCGGGTGGAGGCCAGGCGTGCGGGAATAAGAACGGTAAAACTCATGCCAATGAAGTCAAGTGCAATTCAGTCAACAGTCACAGGCCGAGTTCTTCGTCAGTCAGCGTCCGTGCCTCGGTTTCCAGCATCACGGGCAGTCCATCGCGAACGGGATAGGCCAGCCGGGCGCTTTTCGATATGAGTTCTTGCTTCTCGCGGTCATATTCGAGAGGCCCTTTTGTGACCGGGCAAACCAGGAGTTCGAGCAGTTTAGTGTCCATGGCGTGATGGTAATTGAGAAAGCAGGGGGGCCAGCAGCGCATCCACGGCGGACAGGAAAGTGGGCTCGGGCACAAATTGCAGCGGAACCGCGAGCAGGCGGATGGATGCCATGGCGGGCTGCCTGAAGAGCTTGACCGCATCCTTCTCGGTACACAGCACCGTCGTGCCCTTTTGAACGGCCAACTGGTAGCCCGAGAAGTCGTAGTGATCCGGCAGGCTGATCGTCCGGTCAAGACTCAAACCGGATGATCTCAGCATGTCAAAAAAGGCGTCAGGATTGGCAATGGCGGCCAATGCCACCAATGGCTGTCCCCGCAAGCTGCTCAGCGAAACCTTGCTGCCATCCATGGCTACGGCGTGGTCGGCCAGTTGCCTTGACGAGCGGAATCCTTCGAAAGCTGGTGCACGCCCGGTGTGCAAAACGATGTCAACGCCGCCGCCGTTTCTTGCCGGCCAGGGTTCGCGCAAGGGGCCGGCAGGCAACAGCCATCCGTTGCCTATACCGCGATCGTCAAAAACGGCAATTTCGATATCGCGTTTCAGTGCGTAATGCTGCAGTCCATCGTCACATAGCAGAACCTGTGTTTCTGGATGGGCATTGAGCAGTGCCCTGGCTGCATCCACACGCTTGGGTGCTACAAATACCGGAGCATTTGTTGATTTTTTAATGAGGGCTGGCTCGTCACCGGACTCAAGCAATGGGGTGTCGGCAAACACCTCCTGGCACTGCTGCCCGGACCGTCCGTAGCCGCGCGAAACGACTCCAACCTTCAAACCCTGGCCCTGAAAGTGTTTCACCAGAGCCATTACCAGCGGTGTTTTTCCCGCACCGCCAGCCACTACATTGCCGACGATGAGCACCGGGACGTTCATCCGTGTGGAGCTGAAAAAGCCTGAGCGGTAAAGCAGGCGCCGCACACCGGTGAGCAAACCATAGATTTTGGAGACTGGCCACAGCAGGCACGCCAGCCAGCCCCGGCCCAGCCAGGCTTGCTGCACGGCATTGTTCATGTGCTGGCTGACGTTACCTGAAGGAGCCAAGGTAAACGCGGTGTTGAAAAATGACTAGCGAACACCGGCCTGGGCGGTGCTCTGCGTGGCAAACGTAATCTGGGTAAAGCCGCTGCGCCGCGCGGCCTCCATCACCGTAATGACCGACTGGTGGGTGGCGCTGGCGTCCGCGCTGATGATGATCACACTGTCTTTTCCGGCCTTGGCTGCCTGGACGAGGGCTATACCCAGCGCCTCAATGCTGCGGCCGCTTACGGCCGCCTTGTTGATCATGTAGCGGCCATCGCTGCTGACCGCCACGATGACCTCCTTGGGATAGTCACGCTGCTGCTCGGCGTCGGCCAATGGCAGCTTGATCTGGAGCTCCGTGAACTTGCTGTAGGTGGTGGACAGCATCAGGAAGATCAGCACCACCAGCAAAACGTCGATAAACGGGATCAGGTTGATCTCGGGTTCATCGCGCGAGCCCCGGCGAAAGTTCATGGCAGGTGTCCTGGTGTGGTGGCGAAGTGGCCGGCGTGGAAATTATTTTCTCAAGGTATTGAGATGGCGCACAAAGCGCTCGGAGGCCAGTTCCATCGTCAGCAGATGGCCGTCCACTCTTGCCCGGAAATAGCGCCAGAAAATGAGAGAAGGGATGGCCACAATCAGGCCAAAGGCGGTGTTGTATAGCGCAATCGAAATACCCTGCGCCAGTTGGGCAGGATTGCCGCCCGTTGCACTGCCGACGGCACCACCGCCAGCCTGCGAACCGAAAATTTCGATCATGCCAATGACTGTCCCCAAAAGGCCCAGTAGCGGTGCAGCTGAGGCGATGGTCGCCAGAGCGGCGAGGTAACGTTCAAGTTTGTGAGCGGCCTGGCGGCCTGCGCCTTCAAGGGTGGAGCGAAGGTCATCTTCACTGAGGCGGGGGTTTACATTGAGTGCCCTGAAACCACTTGCAAGAACCTCACCCAACAGCGAATTTTGCTCCAGTTGCGCCACCACATCAGGTGAGGGAATGGCGCTGCGGGACACGGTAATGGCCTCGTCAATCAGCTTCTGCGGGGCGACTTTTCGGGTTTTGAGACTGCTAAAACGCTCGATGACCAGCGCGAGAGCCAGGATGGAGCAGGCAACCAGGGGCCAGATGGGCCAGCCTGCGGCTTGTATGATCGAAAACAACGCACATCTCCCAGCGAATAAATTGAAGTGGATTATGGCTTACCGGGCTCAATGCTCTGTTGTCTTTGCGCGGCGTTCAGCAGAATTGGGCTGCATCGATTTTTGTAGGCGGTAACTCACAGAAGCTGTGGATAACTTTGTGAGCAAGTGCGGTTGGATTCCTTGCTAGGCCGCACCAGATCTGCCGTGTGACAGAACGATGAAATTTTGAGCAGAATTAAGTTATTTAAAATCAATGAGTTACACGAACTCTCCGTCGTCCCGGCATCATCTTGTGGGTTTCATCCAGACGCTGTGGGCCTCTGTGGAATATTACCCCCCGAAAACGCAGGGGATTCGCCATGATTGACGTGCCGGATGGCTTCATGGGGGGCGCCTCTGGCGCTCGCGCCGGCGGGGCCGCGGGTGTTCGTATCTGGCCTGTCGGGTCCTTGCTCAGGGCGATTGCCGACAGCCTGGAGGCACGCTTTAATCCGGTGGCCGTCCAGGGCGAAATTTCAGGGTTTTCGCGTGCGGCCAGCGGGCATTGCTATTTTTCGCTCAAGGACGACCAGGGGCAGATTCGCTGCGCCATGTTTCGCCGGGCCGCATCGCTGCTGGATTTTGCCCCGCGCGACGGCCAGATGGTTGAGCTTCGTGGCCGCCTGGGTGTCTATGACGCACGTGGTGAGCTGCAACTGGTGGTCGAGTCCATGCGCCAGGCAGGGCAGGGCAGCCTGTTTGAGCAGTTCCTGAAACTTAAAGCGCGACTTGAAGCAGAAGGGCTTTTTGATTCAAGCCGCAAACGACCCTTGCCCGTGATGCCGAGGGCGATCGGCGTGGTGACGTCCCTGGGCGCGGCCGCCTTGCATGATGTCGTGACCGCCCTGCAACGCCGTGCGCCCCATATCCCTGTCATTATTTATCCAGCAAGTGTCCAGGGTGGGCAGGCGGCTGGCGAGTTGCGGGAGGCCTTGGTCAAGGCTGGCCAGCGCAATGAGGTTGATGTTCTGTTGCTGGTACGCGGCGGCGGGGCGATGGAGGATTTGTGGGCATTTAATGATGAGCAACTGGCCCGCGCCATCGTCGCATCGCCCATGCCGGTTGTCAGCGGCGTGGGTCATGAGACCGATTTCACCATCGCTGATTTTTGTGCGGATATGCGTGCCCCGACGCCAACGGCAGCTGCGGAACTGAGCGTTCAACCGCAGGCTGTGTGGCTGGATGCGCTCGGGTCGGTATTGTCGCGCCTGCAGAACGGGGTGGACAGGCAGTTGCAGTCCTGCAATCAGCGGCTGGATATGGTCGCCTCGCGCTTTAGCCGTCCATCGCATTTTGTGACCAGGCAACAGGCGCGGCTGGCGGCCCATGCGCAAGACCTGCAGCATGCAACGCGCACGGCCTCCGTCCGTTTTGCAGGCAGCCTGGAGGCGCTTGAGGCGAAGTTTCCGAAAGCCATTGCCGACGCGCTTCAAAAACAGGCTGGACGGCTTGAAAACGCGCAGCTTCGCCTGGATCTCTTGAACCCTGCGCTGGTTTTGCGGCGAGGGTATGCCTGGCTGACCGACGTCGAGGGCCTGGCCATTACCAAGGCCAGCCAGACCCACATTGGACAAGCGGTACGTGCTACCCTTGCCGATGGCGAGGTCGATTTGACGGTGTCTGCGCCGCGGCTTATTTAGTTTTTACAATCGCCTCATAATTTTTTATCACCCCACCACAAGAGGAAATTCATGGAACACAAACTCCCCCCACTTCCCTATGCGATTGATGCCCTGGCGCCCAACTACAGCCAGGAAGCCTTTGAATACCACCATGGCAAGCATCACAACGCATACGTCGTCAATCTCAACAACCTGCAAAAAGGCACCGAGTTTGAAGCGATGACCCTGGAAGAAATCATCAAGAAGTCCAGTGGCGGCATCTACAACAACGCAGCGCAGATCTGGAACCACACCTTTTTCTGGAGCTGCATGAAGCCTGCTGGCGGTGGCGAGCCTTCCGGTGCGCTGGCAACGGCCATCAACGCCAAGTTTGGTTCCTACGCGGCCTTCAAGGAAGCCTTCGTCAAGTCGGCTGTCGGCAATTTCGGTTCAGGCTGGACCTGGCTGGTGAAAAAGGCCGACGGTTCTGTTGATATCGTCAATACTGGCCCGGCCGGCACACCGCTGACCACTGCCGACAAGGCGCTGCTGACGGTGGATGTCTGGGAGCACGCCTATTACATCGACTACCGCAACCTGCGTCCCAAGTTCGTTGAGACCTTCCTCGACAAGCTGGTGAACTGGGATTTTGCGGCCCAAAACTTCGCCTGAAGTCCTTCTGGCTGTTGAGCCATGAAACCTGAGCAAAAGGGCTCGAAGAGTGATCTTCGAGCCCTTTTGCTTTTTGTGTTTTTCTGTGAGGTACTTGTTTGACCTGGACCTTGGTGTGCCCTCGTTAAAAAGCCCGGGAGGTCGTACTGGCTGCAGGCTTTTTTGACGTTGCGAAGCTTTTTTCTGGCTTGAATGAAAAAATAGTTCATTCAAATGCCTGTAAATTTCACATTGCGAGATTGCATTGCAAAAAATGCGAAATGGGCAAGAGCCTCTAAAGCAAAATCAGGCGACTTCCGATTCTTGCTGCCAGTCTGTGACCCAGCTGGCGGCATTTCCATACCAATTCCTGGAGATAAGAGATGAGCACCGAGCAACCCACCATGATCTACACCCTGACCGACGAGGCTCCGCTGCTCGCGACCAGTGCGTTTTTGCCGATTATTCGCACGTTCACCGCACCGGCCGGCATCAAGGTCACCACCAGCGACATTTCGGTGGCGGGGCGTATCCTGGGCGAGTTTCCCGAATTTCTGGCCGAGGCGCAGCGCGCGCCCGACAACCTGGCCGAGCTGGGCCGTCTGACCCTGCTGCCCGATACCAACATCATCAAGCTGCCCAATATCAGCGCTTCGGTGCACCAGTTGGTCAGCGCCATCAAGGAACTGCAAGGCAAGGGTTATGCGGTACCGGATTTTCCGGAAGACCCGAAGACCGATGAAGAAAAGGCGATTCGCCAGCGCTATTCCAGGTGCCTGGGCAGCGCCGTGAACCCGGTGCTGCGCGAAGGCAACTCCGATCGCCGTGCGCCTGCCGCCGTGAAGAATTACGCCCGCAAGAATCCGCACAGCATGGGTGAGTGGAGCATGGCCTCGCGTTCGCACGTGGCGCATATGAAGCATGGGGACTTCTACCATGGTGAAAAGTCACTGACGCTGGACAAGGCGCGTGACGTGAAAATGGAGTTGCAGACCAAAAGCGGCAAGGCTGTCGTCCTGAAGGCCAAAGTGTCCTTGCTGGCCGGCGAAATCATTGACAGCATGTTCATGAGCAAGAAGGCGCTGTGCGACTTCTATGAAGATCAATTCGAAGATGCGCGCAAGACCGGCGTGATGCTGTCGCTGCACGTGAAAGCCACAATGATGAAGGTTTCGCACCCCATCGTGTTCGGCCACGCCGTGCGCATCTTCTATAAGGAAGCCTTCGCCAAACACGGCAAACTGTTCGACGAACTGGGTGTCAACGTCAACAACGGCATGGTGAACCTGTACGACAAGATTGCCACCTTGCCGACGTCAAAAAAAGAAGAAATCATCCGCGACCTGCACGCCTGTCACGAGCACCGGCCTTCGCTGGCCATGGTCGATTCGGCCAAAGGCATCTCCAACCTGCACGCGCCCAACGACGTGATCGTCGATGCGTCCATGCCAGCCATGATCCGCATAGGCGGCAAGATGTGGGACGCCAACGGCAAGCCGCAGGACACCAAGGCGGTCATTCCCGAGAGCACCTTTGCTCGCATTTACCAGGAAGTCATCAACTTCTGCAAGACCAACGGCAACTTTGACCCGGTGACCATGGGCACGGTGCCCAACGTGGGCCTGATGGCGCAGCAGGCCGAGGAATACGGCTCGCACGACAAGACTTTCGAGGTGACGGAAGGCGGCGTGGCCAACATCGTCGACCTCGCCACCGGCGAAGTGCTGCTGTCGCAGAATGTGGAAGCTGGCGACATCTGGCGCATGTGCCAAGTCAAGGACGCGGCGATCCGTGATTGGGTCAAGCTGGCCGTCACGCGCGCCCGCAACTCCGGCATGACCGCCGTGTTCTGGCTGGATTCGTACCGTCCGCACGAGGCCGAACTGATCAAGAAGGTGGAAACCTACCTGAAAGACCACGACACCAAGGGCCTGGACATCCAGATCATGTCGCAGGTTCGGGCCATGCGATACACGCTTGAGCGCGTGATTCGGGGCGTCGATACCATCTCGGTGACCGGCAACATCCTGCGCGACTACCTGACCGACCTGTTCCCAATCATGGAGCTGGGCACCAGCGCCAAGATGCTGTCCATCGTGCCCCTGATGGCCGGCGGCGGCATGTACGAAACCGGTGCAGGCGGCTCCGCGCCCAAGCACGTCCAGCAACTGGTCGAAGAAAACCACCTGCGCTGGGACTCGCTGGGTGAGTTCCTTGCGCTGGCCGTGTCGCTGGAAGACATGGGCATCAAGACCGGCAATAACAAGGCCAAGATCCTGGCCAGGACGCTGGATGCCGCGACGGGCCTATTGCTGGAGAACAACAAGAACCCGTCACCCAAAACGGGTCAGCTGGACAACCGCGGCAGCCAGTTCTACCTGGCCATGTACTGGGCGCAGCAACTGGCAGCACAAAAGGACGACGCAGCCCTGGCCGCGCAGTTCGCTCCCCTTGCCAAACAACTGACCGACAACGAGGCAACCATCGTGGCCGAACTGGCGGCAGTGCAAGGCAAGCCGGCAGATATTGGCGGTTACTACAAGCCCGACTTCAACAAGCTTGATGCCGTGATGCGGCCGAGCAAGACCTTGAATTCGGCATTGGCGTCTGTCAAGGCGTAACCCGGGGCCGTTAAAGTAGCCCGCATGGAGGCACCAGAGGCGATCCGGACGGCAGTCCGGGTCGCCTTTGTTCTTTCCGGGCTATCGGCGTTTGATGGTCAGCTCAATTGCGTCCGCTAAATGGCTGGCCACCCAGCTTGCTTCCGGCCTTGATGCCGCGCTTGGCAAACCAGCCCTGGTTCATCTCCAGGACATAGCGAACGGGTTGGGCAGAGCAGTGTGAGTTCGTTGTCTGGGGCTTCATGTCGGCCAGGTTCACGATCGTGCCGTCATCGGCAACAAATGCAGCAGTCAACGGCAGCAGGGTGTTTTTCATCCAGAAGCATTGCCCGGCAGGCTGCTCGAACACAAACAGCATACCTTCATGTTGAGGCATCTCCTTGCGGAACATCAGGCCGATCTGGCGTTGTTCGGGTGTCAACGCGACTTGCGCGTCGATCTGGTGCATGCCCGCCGTAATCTTGATGCGCTGCAGGTCCGTCTGTGGCGCGTCCTGTGCATGGGCAGGCAGCGTCGCCAGCATAAGGACTGTGCTTGAGAAAAGCGTGCCGACCAGGGCTCGCAGCAGGAAACGGGATGCGTTGAATTTTGATGCCATGGCTCAATGCGGGTAATTGCGGGGTACAAGCATAAACGACGCCCATAAAAAATGCCCGCACAGGGCGGGCATCTTTACGAAAAGCCTGGAATTACTTCTTGGCTTCGGTTTTTGCTTCAGCTTTCACTTCGGCTTTTGCAGCAGGCTTGGCTTCAGCCTTTTTTGCAGCAGCGGCTTCAGCCTTTGCTTTTTTTGCGGCTGCTGCTTTTTCTTTCTTGGCTGCACGTGCAGCTGCTTTTTCTTCCTTGGTCATTTTTGCAGCAGCTGGCTTGGCTTCAGCTTTTGCAGCTGGAGCGGCGGCAGCGGGTGCTGCTGCGGCGGCAGGAGCCGCTGCTGGTGCAGCAGCAGGAGCTTGTGCGAAAGCAGCGCCAGCAGCGAAGAAACCGGCGATCAGGGTAGCGATGAGTTTGTTCATTTGAAATTTCCTGGAATAACGTTTTAAAAAAAAGTACCCCGAAAATTTCGGAGGCATTACCGTAACGAGGTCCGTTTGCAATCGGTTGACAGCCCGGGCCAACATTTTTCCGGGAATATGTTTGGGACTAGAATTTGAGGGTTTTTCCCTAAGCCAATAAAGCTGGCTTTTCATTGACGCATTACTGCTGACTGGAGACTCTTCTACATGTACAAGCACATCAAGGTGCCCGCCCAGGGTCAAAAAATCACGGTCAACGCCGACAATTCGCTGAATGTCCCGGACGAGCCGGTCATTCCCTTTATTGAAGGCGACGGCACGGGCGCGGACATCACGCCCGTCATGCTCAAGGTGGTCGATGCGGCGGTTGCGAAGGCTTACGGCGGCAAGAAAAAAATCCACTGGATGGAGGTGTACGCCGGTGAAAAGTCGACCAAGGTGTACGGCCCTGACGTCTGGCTGCCCGAAGAAACGCTGCATGCCGTGCGCGACTATGTGGTGTCCATCAAGGGTCCGCTGACAACGCCGGTTGGTGGAGGCATCCGCAGCCTGAACGTCGCCATGAGGCAGGAGTTGGACCTCTATGTCTGCCTGCGTCCCATCCAGTATTTCAAGGGTGTGCCATCGCCGGTGAGAGAGCCCGAAAAAACCAATATGGTCATCTTTCGTGAAAACTCGGAAGACATTTACGCGGGCATCGAGTTTGAATCCGGCAGCGACAAGGCCAAAAAGCTCATCAAGTTCCTGCAGGATGAAATGGGCGTCAAGAAGATTCGTTTCCCGAATACTTCCGGCATAGGCGTCAAACCGGTGTCCAGCGAAGGTACAGAGCGCCTGATGCGCAAGGCCATCCAGTACGCAATCGACAATGACAAACCCAGCGTGACCATCGTGCACAAGGGCAATATCATGAAGTTCACCGAGGGCGGCTTTCGCGACTGGGCCTATGGGCTTGCGCAAAAGGAGTTTGCTGCCGTGCTGATCGACGGTGGTCCATGGTGCAAGCTCAAGAACCCCAAAACGGGTAAAGACATTGTTGTCAAGGACGTCATTGCGGATGCTTTCCTGCAGCAAATCCTGCTGCGTCCTGCCGAATATTCGGTGGTTGCAACCCTGAACCTCAATGGCGACTACATTTCCGACGCGCTGGCCGCCCAGGTGGGGGGGATCGGCATTGCTCCGGGCGCCAACCTGTCCGATACCGTGGCCTGTTTTGAGGCGACCCATGGCACGGCACCGAAGTACGCGGGCAAGGACTATGTGAATCCAGGTTCCGAAATCCTGTCCGCAGAGATGATGCTGCGCCACATGGGCTGGACCGCAGCTGCGGACCTGATCATCAGCTCCATGGAAAAATCCATTGCCTCGAAGAAGGTCACCTACGACTTTGCCCGCCTGATGGAGGGCGCAACCCAGGTCAGCTGTTCCGGCTTTGGCCAGGTCATGATCGACAATATGTAAAGCTGGCCTGCTTCTGGTCACTTGGCAAGCCGCCCGGGAGCGATCCCGAGGCGGTTTTTCCGTTGAATGGCTGTTAAAAAAGTCCATGCAGGCCGCTTGAATGTCTCGTTCCCGCCACCACTGTCTTTTGAATCCCCTATCGAGCACACAGACCATCACCGATGGCTAGAATGAAATCCATGGCTACCCAATCCCCGAAAACCCCGAAGATTCCCCCAGCGCCTGCCGCACCGGTTTTCAAACCTGAAGACGGTCGTGGTGGGGATGCGGTGGTGCTCGAGCGCCGGCCCCAGAAAACGAAGCCGCCCCAGATGTACCAGGTGGTGCTGCTCAATGACGACTACACCCCGATGGAGTTCGTGGTGGTGGTCATCCAGGAGTTTTTCAACAAGGACCGTGATACCGCCACCCAGATCATGCTCAAGATCCATCTGGACGGCAAAGGCGTTTGCGGCGTGTTCTCAAAGGACGTGGCGGCCACCAAGGTGGACCAGGTCACGGAAGCCGCGCGCAAGAATGGCCACCCCTTGCAGTGCGTCAGCGAGCCTATTGAATAATGAAAAATGCGGCCAATATTCCATTCATGAGTTCAACCATCAACGCAGCAAGCCGAAAGGAAAATCAATGATTGCCCAGGAATTAGAAGTCAGCTTGCACATGGCCTTTGTCGAAGCGCGCCAGCAACGCCACGAGTTCATTACCGTGGAACACCTGCTGCTTGCCTTGCTGGACAACCCCAGTGCGGCCGAGGTGTTGCGCGCCTGCTCCGCCAATGTTGATGATCTGCGCAAGTCGCTGGCCAACTTCATCAAGGACAACACCCCCCAGGTGGCGGGCGCCGATGACGTGGATACGCAGCCCACGCTGGGTTTCCAGCGCGTGATCCAGCGCGCCATCATGCATGTGCAGTCCACCGGCAACGGTAAAAAGGAAGTGACTGGCGCCAATGTGCTGGTCGCCATTTTTGGCGAGAAAGACTCGCACGCCGTGTATTACCTGCACCAGCAGGGCGTGACGCGCCTGGATGTGGTCAATTTCATCGCGCACGGCATCAAGAAGAGCGATCCGCCCGAGCCTGCCAAGGCCGGTGAAAGCGCGGCTGAAAACGAAGAAGGCGGCGAAAAGAACGAAAAGGCCTCGCCGCTGGAGCAGTACACGCAGAACCTGAACCAGCTCGCCAAGGATGGCAAGATCGATCCGCTGATCGGCCGCCAGTACGAAGTCGAGCGCGTGATCCAGATCCTCTGCCGCCGCCGCAAGAACAACCCGCTGTTGGTGGGTGAGGCCGGCGTGGGCAAAACCGCCATCGCCGAGGGCCTGGCCTGGCGCATCACGCAAAAAGACGTGCCGGAAATCCTGGCCGAGGCGCAGGTGTACTCGCTGGACATGGGTGCCTTGCTGGCCGGCACCAAATACCGCGGTGACTTCGAGCAACGCCTCAAGGGCGTGCTCAAGGCCCTGAAAGACAAGCCCAACGGCATTCTGTTCATCGATGAAATTCACACCCTGATCGGTGCCGGTGCGGCCTCGGGCGGCACGCTGGATGCGTCCAACCTGCTCAAGCCGGCCCTCAGCTCGGGCCAGCTCAAGTGCATAGGCGCTACCACCTTCACCGAATATCGCGGCATCTTCGAAAAAGATGCGGCCCTGTCACGGCGCTTCCAGAAGGTAGATGTGGTCGAGCCTTCCGTGCAGGAAACCGTGGATATCCTCAAAGGCCTGAAGTCGCGCTTTGAAGAGCACCACGGCGTCAAATACGCCCTGGCGGCCCTGCAAGCCGCTGCCGAGCTGAGCGCCAAGTACATCAATGATCGCCACCTGCCCGACAAGGCGATTGACGTGATTGACGAGGCGGGTGCTGCCCAGCGGATTCTGCCGGCGTCAAAGCGCAAGAAGACCATCACCAAGACCGAGGTGGAAGAGATTGTGGCCAAGATTGCCCGCATTCCGCCCGCCAACGTGTCCAACGATGACCGCGGCAAGCTGAAAACGCTGGAACGTGACCTGAAAAGCGTGGTGTTCGGCCAGGACAAGGCGCTGGATGTGCTCGCTTCGTCTGTCAAGATGGCGCGTTCGGGCCTTGGCAAGGATGACAAGCCGATTGGCTCCTTCCTGTTCTCAGGCCCCACGGGCGTCGGCAAGACCGAAGCGGCCAAACAGCTGGCCTACATCATGGGCATCGAGCTGATCCGCTTTGACATGTCGGAGTACATGGAGCGCCATGCCGTGAGCCGGCTGATAGGCGCGCCCCCGGGTTATGTCGGTTTTGACCAAGGTGGCCTGCTGACCGAGGCGATCACCAAGAAGCCGCATGCCGTGCTGCTGCTTGACGAGATCGAAAAGGCGCATCCGGACATCTTCAATGTGCTGCTGCAGGTCATGGACCACGGCACCTTGACGGACAACAACGGGCGCAAAGCCGATTTCCGCAATGTCATCATCGTCATGACAACCAATGCCGGTGCCGAGACCATGAACAAGGCGACGATTGGTTTTACCAACCCGCGTGAAGCTGGCGACGAGATGGCGGACATCAAACGCCTGTTCACACCCGAGTTCCGCAACCGCCTCGATGCGGTGGTGAGCTTCAAGGCGCTGGACGAAACCGTCATCCTGCGCGTGGTCGACAAGTTCCTGTTGCAGCTTGAAACGCAGCTGGCCGAGAAAAAGGTGGAAGTCACCTTCACCGATGGCTTGCGCAAGTACCTCGGCAAAAAGGGCTTTGATCCGCTGATGGGCGCGCGGCCAATGCAGCGCCTGATCCAGGACACGATTCGCCGTGCCCTGGCAGACGAACTGCTGTTTGGCCGCCTGATGGACGGCGGCCGCCTGACCGTCGACATGAAGGTCACGACCGACGAAAAGGGCGTGGAAACCGGCGAGGTCGAACTCGACATCCAGCCGCTGCCGAAGAAGGAAGGCAGGGCCAAACCCGAGGCGGAGGCCGCCGAGACGAACTAGAAACGGGTTCCAGGCGCTGATTTTCCAGCGCTTGCCCAAAAGGCCGGTAGCATCACGCTATCGGCCTTTTTTTATTCCGCCCGCACTCAACCCAGAATTAAAGATTCTTTCGCCTTGACGCTTCCAGAACTCAGCTCCGAATGGAAAACCGGCCTTTCTTTGGCCTGGAGTGCCTATATCGCGGTGCTGTCGATCTGGATCGTGATGCAAAAGCGTGCCCCGGTGTCCACCATGAGCTGGATACTTTCCCTGGCCCTGCTGCCTTTTGCGGGCTTTGTTATCTACTATTTTCTGGGCCCGCAGCGCCTGAAGAAACAGCGCCTCAAACGGCTGCGCAGCCGCGCCGGCGAGCGCAGTGATGCCGACCTTGCCCTGTTGCGCGAGGCGGCTGAAGCGGCGCCCGAGTCCTTGCGGCAGATGGCCGCGCTGGGCACCGCCGCCTGCGGGCTTCCGGTGTCGAGCGCCACCGCGGTTGAGCTGCTTTCCGGCGGTGCACGGACTTTTGACAGTATCTTCGAGGCTGTACGCGGCGCGCGCGATCATGTCCACCTTGAGTACTACATCTTTGAGCCCGACCGGATAGGCACGGCCTTGCGTGACCTGCTGGTGCAAAAGGCCATGCAGGGTGTTACGGTGCGCCTGCTGGTCGATGCGCTGGGCTCGCAGCGCCTTGGCCGCAAATTCCTGGCACCGCTGGAAGCTGCCGGTGCCCATGTCGCGCTGTTTCACGATACCCGCATAGGCCGTCGCCTGCGCCCTGTGACCAACTATCGCTCCCACCGCAAGATCGTGGTGTGCGATGGGCGTATCGGTTTTACCGGTGGGGTCAACATCACCGACGAAGAGGACATGCGGACCCGCACCGACGCCTACCACGACGTGCACCTGCGCATTGAAGGCAGCGCCGTGCGCTGGCTGCAGACCACCTTCCTGGAGGACTGGGCCTATACCACTGGCGAGTACCCTAACGACACTACGCCCGCGCTTCCGCATCTGCTGCCGCGCCTGCTGCCTGTCATGGAAGCCGGTGAGATACCGGTGCAGATCGTCACCAGCGGGCCGGACAGCGGGCTGGAAGCCATACACCGCATGCATGTCACCGCCATCAACACGTCCACCCAGCGCGCCTGGCTGACCACGCCTTATTTTGTCCCGGGTGAACCCGCGCTGATGGCGCTGACGAGTGCGGCGCTGCGCGGCGTCGACGTGCGGCTTCTGGTGCCGCGCCGCAGCGACAGCCTGGTTGTGAGCGCCGCCGCGCGCTCCTACTTCAATGAACTGATCGCCGCCGGTGTCAAGGTCTGGGAGTACAAGGCGCGCATGCTGCATTCCAAGACGCTGGTGGTGGACGACAATTGCGCCATGGTGGGCACGGCCAACTTTGACAACCGCAGTTTCCGCCTCAACTTCGAAGTGATGGCCGTCGTCTATGGCCCGGCGCTGGCAGGGCCGCTTGCGGCACAGTTCGAGACCGATCTCCGCAGCGCGTCTGCCGTGCCAGCCGGGCGCCAGCAGAGCTTCCCCATGCGCCTGGCCGATGCAACGGCGCGGCTGTTTTCCCCCTTGCTCTGAACCTTCTGAATCTGAACCTTTCATGCTCTCCCACACCTTTCTCTGGCACGACTACGAAACCTTTGGCCTGAATACCCGGCGTGACCGGCCCGCGCAGTTTGCCGGCATACGCACCGACGCGGAGCTCAATGAAATCGGCGAGCCGCTGATGATTTACTGCCAGCCCGCCAACGATTATTTGCCCGACCCGGCTTCCTGCCTGATCACCGGCATCACACCGCAGCTGTGCCTGGAGCGCGGCCTGCCCGAGCATGCGTTTGCGGCGCAGATCGAAGCCGTGCTGGCCCAGCCCGGCACCATAGGCGTGGGTTACAACACCATTCGTTTTGACGATGAAGTCACACGCTACCTGTTCTGGCGCAACCTGATAGACCCCTACGCACGCGAGTGGCAAAACGATTGCGGCCGCTGGGATTTGCTCGATGTGGTGCGCATGGCCTATGCGCTGCGACCCGAGGGCATCGTCTGGCCAATCAAGGAAGACGGCCCCCATGCAGGCAAGCCCAGCTTCAAGCTCGAAGACCTGGCGCGTGCCAACGGCTTGTTGCACGAAGCCGCGCACGATGCCCTGTCAGACGTGCGCGCCACGATTGCGCTGGCGCGGCTGATTCGCACGGCCCAGCCCAAACTCTTTGACTTTTGCCTGGGCCTGCACAAAAAGGATCGCGTGGCGGCCGAGCTGGGCCTGCCCGCCAGCGCCCAGACGGCCAGGCCATTTCTGCATGTGTCGGGCATGTTTCCGTCCGAGCGCGGTTGCCTAGCCGTGATGTGGCCGCTGGCAACACACCCGACCAATAAAAACGAGCTGCTGGCCTGGGATCTGGCGCATGACCCGGGTGAGCTGCCGCTGCTTGACGTGGCCACCCTGCGCCAGCGCCTGTTCAGCAAGTCGGCCGATTTGCCAGAAGGTGTACAGCGTCTGCCGCTTAAATCGGTACACCTCAACAAGTCACCCATGGTCGTGCGCAAGCTGGCCACGCTGACACCGGAGATGGCGGCCAAATGGGGCGTGGATATCGAAGCTGTCCTGCGCAATGCCGAAAAGGCCGCCGGCCTGCCCGACATGAGCGCCATCTGGCCAGAGGTTTTCCAGCGTCCCAAAGAGGCTACGCCGGATGTTGATGAGGATTTGTACGGCGGATTTGTAGGCAACGCCGACCGCCGGCGCCTGAACCAGCTGCGCGCCTTGTCGCCTGCAGAAATGGCGCATAGCCGCACCGGCTTTGACGATGAACGGCTGGCGGAATTGGTGTTCAGGTACCGCGCCCGTAATTTTGCAGATACGCTTTCGCCGGAAGAAAACGAGCGCTGGGAAGCGCATCGCGCTGCGCGCCTGCTGGAGGGCGAGGGCGGGGCGCGCAATGTGGATGCGCTGTTTGCCGAGATTGACACGTTGTCGGAAACCGCCGATGAGCGCGGCGAGGCGATTTTGGGGGCGCTGTACGACTATGCAGAGGCTATAGCGCCCGAGCTCTAAGAGCTGGGCCGTCGCTCAGGCCGCAGCCCGCTCCGCCGGATGCTCCGCGAATGCCTTGCCAAAACGGTTGGCCAGGAAATCACCCAGGGCGATGTCCTCCTGGCGGATAAAACCCCGGGCGGGTAGCCGCCGCGTAGCCAGCAAGTCCAGCACCGCAGAAATGCCTGAAGCTGTGGTGATCTGGATCGCACTGCGCAGCACGCCGCCGGCCACCTGGCTGTAGACCTTGTGGGCGTAGGTTTCCTGCATCAGCCGGCCGTCGCGCTGGCCGCTCACGGTGACAAACACGATGACCACATCCTGCAGCGTGGCCGGCAGGGCGTTTTCCAGCAGGTCCTTGAGCACATGGCGGCGCTCGCGCAGGCGCAGGTCGTTCAGCAGCACTTTCATGATGGCTGCGTGGCCGGGGTAGCGTATGGTCTTGTAGTTGAGGTGGGTCACCTTGCCCAGCAGTGTCTCGCACAGGGTGCCCAGGCCGCCAGAGGTGTTGA
This sequence comes from Polaromonas aquatica, assembly GCF_042659145.1. NCBI lineage: Bacteria > Pseudomonadati > Pseudomonadota > Betaproteobacteria > Burkholderiales > Comamonadaceae > Polaromonas > Polaromonas aquatica. The sequence goes on from NZ_JBHSRS010000002.1 coordinate 109,326, forward strand.
AGGCCTCGTAGGTGACGCCGTCGAGTGAAAACTCCTCATGTTCGGCAAGCGGCGGCACCTGGCGCAGCACGCCTTCGACAATGGCTTCGCAGGGCTCGCAGTATTCATTGATGACGCCGTCGGTGCTCCAGGTCAGGTTGTAATTCAGCGCATTCGAGGGGAACTGCGGCAGTGCGCCCACGCGCATGCGCACGCTGTGCAGGCTGTCAAAGCGCCGGCACAGGTCGGCCGCCACGATGGAGACGAAACCCGGTGCCAGACCGCATTGCGGGATCAGCGCCGAGTGCGCTGCCCTGGCCAGTTCCCTCACCCGCCGCGTGCTGGCCACGTCTTCGGTCAGGTCCAGGTAATGAACACCCTGCGCAACAGCCGCCTCGGCGATCGGTGTGGTGAGGTGAAACGGTGCCGCGCTGAGCACCGCGTATTGCCCCGCCAGCGCCGCACGCAGGGCAACGGGATCGGTGATGTCCAGCCTGAGCCCATGTACACGCGGGCCGGTCTTGATGCCGGCCAGCGCCGCCTGTGAAGAGTCCGCCACGGTAACGGCATAGTCCGGTGTGCTGCCCAGCAAGGCAGCGATGGCGGAGCCGATTTTTCCGGCGCCAACGACCATGATCTTTTTCATGGGGTCTCCTTGGGGCAACACCCCGAAGCAGGGGCATGACCCATTGTGAAACGCCGCTCAGGCAGTTGGTAGTGTCAATTTATGCAAATTGAACTCATAATTTAGCCAAATCAGCATAAGAAACATGCGATTTATCTAGACGGTTTTGCCTCCCAGTTACAGGAGTTGCCCATGAACCTGGACGCCATAGACCAGACCTTGCTTGCCGAGTTGCGCGAGAACGCGCGCTGCCCCACGGCCTTGCTTGCGCGCAAGGTGGGGCTGTCGCGCACCGCAGTGCAGGCCCGCATCACGCGGCTGGAGCGCGACAAGGTGATCACAGGTTACGGCGCACGCACCGGCGAAGCCTACGAGAAGTCGCAGGTATCCGCTCACGTGATGCTGACCGTGGGCCCCAAGCTCTCCGGCCCGGTAGAGGCGGCGCTGCGCAAGATTCCGGAGGTGCGCTCGCTGCTGTCCATCAGCGGCGCCTTTGACATGATCGCCATCGTGCAGGCCGGCTCCATCGAAAGGCTGGATGCGCTGATAGACGGCATAGGACTGCTCGATGGGGTGGAGCGCACCCATACCTCGGTGGTGCTGTCCACACGTATCCAGCGTTAACGCGGCAAGCATGCGGATGCTATTTATTTGATAGCTGGCCACGCTTGTTTCTGGCCGGCCACGGGCCTTTTTTATCTAAAAAATGGCATTTTTGGCATTGGGGGAGCCGAAATTGCCGCCTGACGCAGGTTTTGACCTCCGCCAGGCCTGTTTTTAGGCATCAAATAGGCCCGCAGCCAAATAGTGACAAGCGCAACCAGCTATCGATTTGATAGCGGCTGCCACGCCGCATGCTTGTGCATGACGCTGGCGTAAAGCGCACTGCCTTCAAAATCTGCCAGCCAGGCCTGCAGGCGCGGCCAGTCTTGCGCTGCAAACCAGATCGCATCGGTATGGGCGTACTGGCGTACAAAAGGCAGGATGGCGATGTCGGCCAGGCTGGTGCGAGTGCCCAACAGCCAGCCGCCGGCCAGCATGGCGTCTAACCGGCCCAGCCAGCGCGCGCCTTCCGCCCGATGTGTTTCGGCGAATGCCTGCGGCGCGTCGCCGCCCGGCTCCTGCGGATAGCGATTCGGGTATTTGTAGCGGTCCAGGTGCTGCTTGAATGCACCGTCGTTCTCGCTTACCAGCGCCAGCATGTCATCAATGGACGCCTGCGCCGGCGCAAGCCAGTTTTCGGGATCGCTGCGGCGCAGCGCCCACAGCATCACGTCCAGGCTTTGCTCTATGACCTTGCCATCGGGCAGCACCAGCACGGGCACGGTGCCCTTGGGCGAGGCGGCCAGCATGTCGGCCGGCTTGTTGCGCAGCACGACCTCGCGCAACTCATAAGCCTGGTCGCTGACAGCCAGCGCCAGCCGGGCGCGCATGGCATACGGGCAGCGGCGAAATGAATACAGGACGGGCAGGGGCGGTGCGCCGGTCATGGGCAAGTGAGTGCTTGAAATTCAGGCGCCGGGCTGGCGCACGCCTATGTGGGCTGCCTGGCGCTTTTCGGCCAGCTCGACCTGACGCTGGCGTTCGCGATAACCGGCTTTTTGTTCTTCGGTTGTCTTGCCGTGGCAGTGCGGGCAACTCACGCCGAGTTCATAAAGCGGTGAGGCGCGGTCGGCGTCGCTCAAGGGGTCGCGACACGAGCGACACAGGGTGAAGTCGCCGGGTTTGAGCCCGTGGCCGACCGACACGCGCTCGTCAAACACAAAACACTCGCCTTGCCAGCGGCTTTGCACCTCGGGCACGGTTTCCAGGTATTTCAGGATGCCGCCTTCCAGGTGGTAGACCTCGTCAAAGCCTTTGGAGCGCATCAGCGCGGTGGATTTTTCGCAGCGAATGCCGCCTGTACAAAACATCGCAACCCGGGGCTTTTTGCCATCCACCGGGGCCAGCTTGCCGCCTTCGGCCATTTCGCGTTCCACCCAGCCGGGCAATTCTGAAAAGCTGCTGGTGGCGGGGTTGATCGCGCCTTCAAACGTGCCTATGGAGACTTCGTAGTCGTTGCGGGTGTCCACCAGCACCACGCCGGGCTCGGCCAGCAGGGCGTTCCAGTTTTCAGGCTTGACGTACTCACCGGCCATCAGAGCCGGGTGTACCTCGGGCACGCCCATGGTGACGATTTCACGCTTGAGGCGCACCTTCATCCGGTAAAACGGCAGGTGGTCGGCCCAGGCCTCTTTATGTTCCAGCGCAGCCAGGCGCGCATCGCTGCGTAAATACGCCAGCACCGCACGCACGCCGGCTTCGGGTCCGGCAATCGTGCCGTTGATGCCTTCCGCCGCCAGCAGTAGCGTGCCCTTGACACCCTGCGCCTCGCAGCAGGCCAGCAGCGGCGCCTGCAGGGCAGCGTAGTCGGGCAGCTCGACAAACTTGTACAGGGCGGCAGTCAGGAAGGAGGGCATCGCGGTCAGGTAGAGGAAAGATCAGGGCTCGCCGGCTGCTTTGTTTGCTATATATTTGATAGCTTGCTGCGCCCGTCCCTGAATGGGGAAAGCCCTATTTTAATGACTATTCAGTGCCTGGCAGCCGCACAGGGGCATGCGCCGCCGGCTCAGCCTGCGATCTGAAGGAGCGCCGGAACAATCAGCCCTGCGCCTGTGAGCAGCAGCAAAAAGCAGATCAGTTTAAGCATCGCCGGGCGCGACCAGCCGGGCGGATACCGCTCAAGCCACCAGCTCAGCGTGAACACCACCGGCAAGGCAAGCAGGCACATCTTCAGCGCATTGAGGCTGAACTGGCCGCTGAACAGGACTACAAGCAGCCGCACAAAGGAACTGGCTGCGAGCGTGGCCACCAAGGTGTCGCGCACGGTCCTGGGCTCCATCGGCTGGCGGTAGAGGTGGTAGACCAGCGGCGGCCCGCCGGCCGAAAAAAGACCGGTCAGCAGGCCGGACGCGGCACCCCAAAGCCGGAACGAAGCCGCTGAGGAACGCTGGCGCAACGCGGCGGCGTCCAGCAGGACAATGATGGCGCAGGCAACCACCGTCAGGCCCAGCAGCAGGCGCAAGCCCAGGATAACGCTGTTGCCCAGCCAGTCGAGCAGCACGATGCCGCCCACAATACCGACCAGGCCACCTATGGAAAGATCACGAAAAGCCGGCACGTCCAGTGTTTTGCCCGCTCGGCGCAAGGCGACCTGGGCATTTACCAGTGCCAGTACGGTGGCCACATTGGCCAGGTCCGCCAGCGGTGCCAGCTCAAAGAGGCCGGCCAGACCGAGCAGGATCAGCGCAAAGGCAAAACCACTCAGGCTCTGGGCGCAGGAAGCCAGCGCCACACACAGTAAAAAAAGCGCTGTTTGCCAAAGAGTCATGCCGTTGCGTCCCGCTGCGGGGTATTGTTTTTGTAGATGACGCTGGTGGGGAGGAGGGACGCGTGACGGGTGGGTTTTGCGGTGTTGTCTGACCCGCTGGAACATTCAGAAAGCATGCCCCAAGGATAACTGCGTATGCAGGCCATCACTGCCCACCATTTGGACAGAAGTGCAATTTACGGCTCAGTGCCGGTTACGTGGCAGCGACGCCAGACCCCACGACGGCGTCCCATAGCGCCTCTGCTGCACGCCCCATCGAATTGCGGGACCGGAAAAGCCTTATTTCGAGCTCGATGCACAAGTCCTCCACGCCCGCCCTGGCAACACGGTGGCTGGCAAGGTCATCCTGAATGAGGGTCTGCGGCAACCAGGCCACGCCACGTCCGTCCAGCACCATGGTCCTGAGAACCGATGCGAGATGCGCGGTGAACACGGTCTGTGTTGAAACGTTCTCCAGGGCGTCAAGCCGTGTTTCGCGCAAGAGGCGCCCAAGGCCCGACTCGGCGCTGTAGCTCAGAAGCGGGACAGCTGTCTTGCCGGCCTGGAGTATGTGTATCGGATGAGCACTGGCATCCGCGGCGCTCACCGGCACGAGTACATCCGCGCCTATCTTCACGGAGGGGTAACCATCGGCTTGCAGCCGGCCGACGGCTTTGGGGTGCGCATGGCACACCACAAACTGCACCTTGCTTTGCTCCATCAGGGCCTCGCAGCGCAGCAGCACATCGGACTCCAGCTGGATGGTGCCCGTCATGGTGTGAGCCTCGAAACTGCGCAGCCAGCCCGGCATGAAGGTAAACGACAAGGCATGTGTCGCCGCAAAACGAAGCGAATTCGAACTAGCCTCGGCAACGGCCCGTGCCTCGCCCGGCAGGCGGGCCACCTGGGCCAGCAAATCATGGGCGATGCCGTGGAACCACTGCCCCGCCTCTGTCAGGCGAACGGGCTGTGAACTCCTGTCGAAAAGCTCTGTTCCTATCCACTCCTCCAGCGCCCGCACCCGGCGGCCGAAAGCCGGTTGGGTCATGTGGCGCTCATCTGCAGCGCGGGAAAAGTTGCCCGTCGTAGCCAGCACCAAAAAATCCTCAAGCCAGGAGACGTTCATACCCAGTGCCTTGAAAGCATTGAAGAGAAGAAAAACAGCATTGGTCAAATGCAGCGGCCTTGGCGATCATAACGATCCGAGTCCATCCTTTCACGGAATCAAACATGAAAATCGTCGAGATCAGAGAGAAAACAGTCCCTATCAGTTCGCCTATCCGCAACGCCTATATCGACTTCAGCAAGATGACATTGAGCCTGGTGGCCGTGATCACGGACGTGATCCGGGACGGCAAACCGGTCGTAGGCTACGGCTTCAATTCCAACGGCCGCTACGGACAGGGCGGGCTCATCCGTGAGCGCTTTCGCGACCGCATCCTCCTGGCGGCGCCCGAGAGTTTGCTCGATGAAGCCGGCGCCAACATCGATCCTGCCAAGGTGTGGGCGGCGGCCATGAGCAACGAGAAGCCGGGTGGGCATGGTGAACGCTCCGTCGCTGTCGGCACCATAGACATGGCGATCTGGGACGCAGTGGCCAAGATCGAGGGCAAGCCGCTGTTCCGTATGCTGGCCGAACGCAACAACAGAGAGGCGAATCCGCGCGTCTTCGTTTATGCGGCCGGTGGTTATTACTACCCCGGCAAGGACAACAGTGCGCTCTGCGCGGAAATGCGCAGCTACCTGGACCGCGGCTACAACGTCGTGAAAATGAAAATCGGCGGTGCCTCGCTCGCCGAGGATAGAGGCCGCATCGAAGCGGTGCTGAAAGAAATCGGCTCCGAAGCCCAGCTCGCGGTGGACGCGAACGGCCGCTTCGATCTGGAGACCGGCATCGCCTATGCCAAGATGCTGCGCGAATACCCGTTGTTCTGGTACGAGGAAATCGGCGACCCGCTCGATTATTCGCTGCAGGCCGCGATCTCGGAATATTATCCCGGCCCCATGGCAACCGGCGAGAACCTGTTCTCGCATCAGGACGCACGCAACCTGCTGCGTCATGGCGGCATGCGCCCCGACCGCGACTGGCTGCAGTTCGACTGCGCCTTGTCCTACGGCCTGGTCGAATATCTGCGGACCCTGGAAGTCCTCAAACAATTTGGCTGGTCGCCGTCGCGTTGCATCCCGCACGGCGGGCACCAGATGTCCCTCAACATCGCCGCCGGGCTGGGCCTCGGTGGCAACGAGAGTTATCCCGATCTTTTCCAGCCTTACGGCGGCTTCCCCGATGGCGTGAAAGTCATCGACGGCCACGTCACCCTGCCGGAACTGCCAGGCATAGGTTTTGAAGGCAAAGCCGACCTCTATGCCCAGATGCACGCGCTTTCGGCCTGATTCGTTCGATCAATACAAGGAGACAAACACATGAAAAATCTCAAGCGACATCTGCTGATCGCAGGGGCCTGTCTGGTCGCATGGACCCATGCGGCCTGGGCACAGTTCCCCGACAAACCGGTCACCTTGGTCGTGCCCTTCGCCGCGGGTGGCCCCAGCGACAAAATCGCCCGCGATCTCGCGGAAGCCTTGCGCAAACCCCTGGGCCAAACCGTCATCGTCGACAACACCGCAGGCGCCGGCGGGACCATAGGTGCAGCCCGCGTCGCACGTGCCAAGCCCGACGGCTACACGCTTCTGGTTCACCACATTGGTCTGGCCACCGCGCCTGCGCTCTATAAAAAGTTGCCCTACAACACGCTGGCCGACTTCGAGTATCTCGGCCTGATCAACGATGCGCCTTCCGTGCTGATAGGCAGAACGACGCTGGCCGCCAATAATCTGGGTGAATTGAGAAAGTGGATTGCAGAGTCTGACGGGCGTGTGAATCTCGCCAATGCCGGCGTAGGCTCGGCCTCCCACCTTTGCGGCTTGATGCTGCAAAACGCACTGAAATCCAAAATGACCACGGTGCCCTACAAGGGGACCGCCCCGGCCATGACGGATCTGATAGGCGGTCAGGTGGACCTGATGTGTGAACAGGCAACCAACGCCGTGCCACAGATCGAAGGCAAAAAGGTGAAGGTGTTTGGCGTCAGCAGCACGGACCGCCTTGCCTTGCCGGCGCTTGCGCAGACACCGACACCGACACTGGCCGAAGCGGGCCTGCCGGGCTTCAATGTGACGGTGTGGCACGGGCTTTACGCACCACGCGGCACGCCGCCCGAGGTGTTGGCGCGCTTGAATGCGGCGCTGCGAGCAGCCCTCAAGGACCCAGACCTGATCAAACGTCAGGAAGCCCTGGGCTTGCGGATTGTCACGGACGCGAGACTCGCCCCCTCCGGCCACAAGGCATTTGTTCAAGCGGAAATGGAACGCTGGACTCAGGTCATCAAGGATTCCGGTGAGACGGCTGAATAGGCCCGCACGCTACCGGCGCAGTCAGCAATTGACTACTTCGGCTCAAGCATTCATCCATCAAGGAAACAGGGCAGTGGCTCTTAATGCTTTGTTGCGGTTTGCCGGACCATACCGGCAGTCGGAAACACAAGCGTAAAAGTCGTTTCGCCACCCGGCAGGCTGCTGGCTGTCACCACCCCGTCATGGGTCGACATGATGGAGCGCACAATCGCCAGGCCCTGCCCGGTACCATCCCCTTTGTTGGTCACTTTCAGTATGGCATTTCCGTCTTCTTGTGCGATCACCACGGATACCCGTCGAATTCGAATAGGCATGACGGATGTCTTTGCATCTGCACCTGCTGCATCAACAAACGTGAGCCGTGCGGCGGTGCGAGGCGAGGCGAGGCGAGGCGAGGCCATTATGTCGGCCTGTGCGGCCCAGTTGACAGGCAGCAGCACGCTCTGATTTCGGGTGTTCCCCACAAATGGAGCAAGTACGTCCGCCAATGGGATCTGCTTCACTACACTAGCCTGGATGAGCAGCCTCTCCCAAGCGCATCGTCTGCAAAACCTGCATGTCTCCTATTTCTGGAGTGGCGACGCCATCCGCAGCCGAAGCGTGAGTGATGTTGTGTTGTCAGGCACGGTGGATGTGCCTGTGCTTCCTGCAAGGCTGCTGGCCGATTGGGAAAGAGACATGGCGCGGGGCCTGGAACCCGGAGATGTCGAGGCTCTGCCTCTGGCGCGAGCGCGTGTTCGCTGGCCGGACTACAGGCAATGCGTGCAGGCTGTGTCCGACTGGACGCATGCGCTCGGTCTGCCAGAGGTGCTGGCCTCCAGTGATGTTGCGCTCATGGCCTGCCGCGGCGCGCGCTACCACCATGACGGTGCGCAATACGGCGGCGCGGCGTTTTGCAATCTTTTCCTGAGCGGGGACAAAGGTCTGGATGTGCACTTTCCGGTTACCGGCCAGCGCATCCCCCTGGTCCGGGGGACGACGCTGATCTTCGATACGGGCCAGCCTCATGCGGTCATCCGGCGCGGCAGGGACGGTTTTGATGCGGCCGATTTTGCGCCCGGCCAGGATTGGTCCCAGGTGTTTCTCACCTGGGAGCTTCCCATCGAAAGTCCCCATGTCGGGCGCGCACTTGGAGTTGCTTTTGACATTGACCCTTCTACCGCCTTGCAACTTGATGAAGAGCAGGTCTGGGTAAATGGCGCTCCAGCCCGTGTGTGCCCGGAGTCTGGCCGGTGGTGCAAGGTGGATTAAGTGGCAGAGGGTGAGCCTGCAAGCCCGCTGTGGGCCAAGGCTCCACTCATCTGACCTGGGGCATCAAGGATTGGTGTGCCGCAAGAAGCCTGCCTAGCTGGTCTTTCGTGGAGAGATCGCCTTCAAGGTAAAGCACCGGGCACTTCCGGCTTTTCAGCCAGTGCCTATGCCGCTCAAGGCTGCGGCCTTCTGCTGTACCCGCGTCATACTGCGCGGCCCACGCAAGAAACGCCGGGTCAGCCTTTCCGAATCGGCGTTCTTCCCGCAACTGGAGGCGCGCCATTCGAATGGCCGTCGGAAGATAGAGAAAGGCCACCAGATCGAACGCGTCTTCAAGTTCTTCGCCCCAACCGATCAGCGAGCCCGCTACGACAGCACGCGGACTGCTGCGCAGATCTTTCAGCAATGCCGGGCAGCGCTCATCTTCGTCGTATTTTCCCTGTAAGGCGGGTCGCTGGGGCGCCAGAAGTAATCGTCCGTTTCCAGGGCGCGCGATTGCGTAGCTGCAGAAAACGCCGCAGCCAGGGTTGAGGTGCCGGAGCCGGCGGCGCCTGTGATCAGGATATGCATGACCTGTACGGGCAATCTATAGGAATGGCTGACAAAATACGCGGCAAGGCTGAACGACTATTTGTTGCGGTATTTTGCATCAGCCTCGGGCACTCCGTAGTCGCAAGCAGACTGCGACGGGTTGTGATTGGCGCTTATCAAATGCGTGGTCAGGCCTGTGCAATGAACACTCGCAGAGGCGGCCAGTGGCAGCTCTCCGGCTTGAATGCGCAGCATCGCCAGCGCATCCGTAAAAGCCTTCCTAAAATGATCCTGCGTTTGTCCCGCACCCGCCAACTGGACCCCTAACTGAAGCTATCCATGACGACTTCCAATTCTCCCAACAAACCCATGAAAGTCGCCGTGATGGGCGCAGGTGCTGTAGGCTCGTATTACGGCGGCATGCTTGCCCGCGCAGGGCATGAGGTGGTGTTGATCGCCAGGCCTCAGCATGCCAGGGCCATTGAACGCGATGGCCTGCATATGGAAACAACGAGCTTCGACGAGCATGTGCACCTGGCTGTCAGCACCGAGGCCAGCGCGGTGCAGGACGCCAACCTTGTCCTCTTCTGCGTCAAATCCACCGACACCGAATCGGCTGGCGCGTTGATCCGGCCGTATCTGGCTGCCGACGTGCTGGTGTTGTGCCTGCAAAACGGCGTGGACAACGCCGAGCGCTTGCGCACTGTATTGCCGCAACATGCGGTGGCCGCTGCCGTGGTCTACGTCGCCACCGAAATGGCCGGCCCGGGCCACGTCAAGCACCACGGTCGGGGCGACCTGGTGATCGAACCCTCCAACACCAGTGAAGCCGTGGCGCGGGCCTTTATCGCTGCCGGCGTGGCCACCGAGGTCTCCGGCAACGTGCGCGGTGCGCTGTGGGCCAAGCTGATCCTCAACTGTGCCTACAACGCCGTGTCGGCCATTGCCCAACTGCCTTATGGCAAGACGGTACAGGGTGAAGGCGTGAAAGACCTGATGCGTGATGTTGTTGATGAGTGTCTGGCCGTGGCGAAGGCCGAAGGCGTACAGGTGACCGGTGACGCATACGCCGCTGTGGACAAGCTCGCCGGCGGCATGCCCAGGCAGTTCTCATCGACCGCGCAAGACCTTGCACGCGGCAAGCGCAGCGAGATCGATTACCTCAACGGCCTGATCGTCAAGCGCGGCGAGGCGCTGGGGATTGCCGTGCCGGCGAACCGGGTGTTGTGGGCGCTGGTGAAGTTGCTCGAAAGCAAGCAGGCCCGAGGCTGAAGCGGAAATCCCCGGCCTTCAATTGGATAAGAATAAGTTGATGAAATATTGCATCGTCGCCCTGCCGCTTTTGGCGGGCACCCTGTCTGCCCCTGCAGTCCACGCCAGAACCATCTGCACGGTGGTCACGAACGCTGTGCAAAGCGCTGTCCTGCTGAAACAAGGCGATTGCAGCACCCGCGTGACGCCCGCGTCCACGTTCAAGATCGCGCTAAGCCTGATGGGCTTTGATTCCGGTTTCCTGACAGACGGCCACGCCCCGGCTTTGCCATACCGTGATGGTTATCCCGACTGGGGCGGCGAGGCCTGGCGCCAACAGACGGATGCAACGCGGTGGATGAAGTATTCGGTTGTCTGGTTCTCGCAGCAGGTGACCCACGCCCTCGGGGAAAAGCGCCTCCAGCGTTATGCTGCTGAATTCCAGTACGGGAACGCCGATGTCTCGGGAGATGCCGGAAAACACAATGGCCTGGAGCGCGCCTGGATCAGTTCTTCATTGAAGATTTCGCCTCTGGAGCAGGTCGCTTTTTTGGGGAAATTGGTTAACCGCCAACTGCCTGTTAGCCCACACGCCTTCGACATGACAAACCAGATTGTCGAAGTCACCCGTCTGCCCGGTGGCTGGGACGTTCACGGCAAGACCGGCATGGCGTATCCCCGGCAGGCCGATGGAAATTTTGACAAGGCCCATCCTTATGGCTGGTTTGTCGGTTGGGCAACAAAGGGCAGTCATACCCTTGTGTTCGCGCGGCTTATCCAGGACGACAGGAGGGAACCCGGCACTGCAGGCGTGCGTGCACGCGACGCTTTCCTGGCTGAGCTGCCCGCCCTAGCGGCTCCGCTGGCCCGATGAGCGTCGGGCCAGGGCAGGGCGTTGGCGGGGCGCCATGATGGGGTCCATGCGTATCGTGCGGCGTAAGATGGGCGTTCCCTTCACGGCACCGGTTCATGGTCCTGGTCAACAGGCTATGCTGGGTCTTTCCATCAAGTGAATACACCTTGCTGAGCTGCGAGAGAAGTACATGAATGTCACACTGAGGCAACTGCGGGCATACGTTGAAGTTGTGCGCAGCGGCGGGTTCACGGCTGCGGCCAGGAAGCTGCACCTGACGCAGTCGGCCACCAGTCTCCTGGTGCAGGAGCTGGAGGCGCAACTGGGCATCCAGCTGGTTGACCGGACCACCAGGCGGGTTGCGCCCACGGATGCTGGTAGCGAATTCCTGTTCAATGCGGAGCGCATTCTTGCCGACGTTGAGCATACGCTGGCCGACACGCAAGACCTGGTGCTCAAGCGCCGGGGACGCATAACGATTGCAACAACGCCGTTGCTTGCCTCAACCTTCCTCCCGGAAGCTATTGCGCAATTTCAGGAAAGCCACCCGGGGATCACGGTGCGCCTGGCCGACCTGCCGACTGAAAATATCATGCGCATGGTTCAGGGCGGTGATGCCGACATGGGTTTTGGTCCATTTCCAAACCTGGATGCGGACCTGCAGCGCATGCCACTTCTCAGGCATCCTCTTGGCGTCATGGTCCCAAGCGCCTGGCCGCTTGCAAAAAGGCGCGCCAACCTGACCTGGGCCGACCTCTCGGGCCAGCCCATGATTGCCATGTCGCACGCGAGCGGATTCCATACGCTGATAGACCCGCTTCTCGGCCACACGGGGTTGCAGAACAAACCACGCTTCGAAGTCGCCTATCTTGGCACTGCGGTTGGCCTGGCAGAGGCGGGACTGGGGGTCACCGTCGTGCCTGCCTACGTGGGGCTGCTGCTTCGCTCAAGCCGGCTGCGTTTCCGGATTTTGCACGAGCCCGTGGTTCAGCGGGAGATAGAACTCATCACCCGTTCAGGCCGTTCGCTGTCGCCCGGCGCGATTGCTTTTCGCGACTGCCTTGTTGCGCGCTGCAAGCTTTTGCAAGCTTGATGCTTTTTTAACTCAACGCGGAAAACAGGGGCTGGACTTCGAGCACTTGTCCCCGATAACCGCAATCGCCTGGATTTCGACCAGCATACCGGGCACGGCCAATGCAGACACCGTGACCTGCGCGCTGGCCGGGTAGTTTTTGTCGGGAAACATTTCCGCGCGTACTTTCTGGAATGCCCCGCCGTTTCTCACGTCCGTCAGGTAGACGGTCAGGTTCACAATATTCTTCAGGCTGCCGCCCGCACGTTTCAGGGTTTCGTCCAGCTGTGCGAAGGCCGTCCGGGCTTGTGCCTCGGCATCGCCCCTGATGTCCTTGCCGTTGAGGTCGGTAATTGCAGTCTGCCCTGCAAGCCAGACAATGCGGCCGCCTTCGGTAGCCACGGCTTCCGAATAGGTGCGGCCCCTGATTTTCTCGCTTTGTTCCATGAACTCTGCGGCGCGTGATACGGTCGACACCAGGCTGATGGCCGACAACGCAAATATGAGGATTGAACGCTTCATTTGATTTCCTTCTGGTGTGGCCATGGCAGGACGCCACGGCCTGGCTTGCTAAAACCTGGTGGATCGTCTACTTGGCGCGGGCAGCCAGCCCGCGCACGGACTCCGTCGCGTCCCACATCACCTGCTCGCTGTCCAGCCCGGTGAATCGCCCCTTGCGGAGCAGCACTTTCCCGTCAACGATGACCGTGTCGATGTTGGATGGCTGCGCGGAATACACAAGCGCGAAAGCCGGATCGATGACGGGCCCGATGTTCGGGTCCGTGGCCCTGACCAGGAGGATGTCCGCCCGTTTTCCGGGGGTCAGCGAACCCACCTCGCCGTCTATCCCCAGATCGCGCGCACCGTCAATGGTTGCAAGCTCAAGCAGCCGCTGGGCTGTCAGCGGGATGCTGCTGCCAAAACGCTGTTTGTGGGACCAGAGCAGGGCGCGCATGCAGTTGAAAAAATCTGCATTGGCCGATGCCGAGGAACTGTCGACCGACAGGCTCAGCTGAACGCCGTTCTCAAGAAGCTCCTGGAACTGGATCTCGCCCCTGGTCGCCTGCGCATAGAGCAGTTCGATCACCGGCGAACAGGACATCGTGGTGCGCCTGGCGGCCATGATTTTGCGCTCCTCAAGGGAGATGCCCTGGGGGTGCACAAGCTGCACGTCCGGCCCAAGGAGGCCATGCTTCTCAAGCACGGAGACGATGCCGGGCCGTGCGTGCATGGTGATGGGCAGGCCAAGCTGGCGAATTCCTTCGTACTCCGCCATGACGACTTCAATCGGGACGGCGCCGCGAGGGTTGGACAAGGGCGTACGCACCGCAGCGCCAAGCGTGATGAGGTCGTCACCGGCCAGCACGTCACGCTGCGTGCCTGCGAGGCCATCGAGGTCCATGGTCTGGCTCAGGCGCAGGTCCTGGCCCCATCCATAGGAAAAACGCGCGCGGACGCCCGTATCGCGCAGCGCCCGCAGTTCTGCATCGGCATGGGCTGGCGTGCGTGTGTTGTGCGACCAGTTATGGACAGTGGTAATTCCCGAGGCAAGCCCTTCGGTCAATCCAAGGCGGACGGACCGGTAGGAGTCCTCCGGGGTGAACAGCGGCCCGACTTTCAGCGTGACGGGGAAATACCCGTGTTTGGGGTCGTCTCCCCGAACGAGGGCGCGCAGGGAGCTGTTCCACAAGTGCCAGTGCGTATCGACGAAGCCCGGCAGGACGATCATGTCGCGCCCGTCCATCTCCATCACGTTGGGGAGGGCCAGGGCCACGCCGACTGCAATGATCTGGCCGTCGCGCACATGAACGTCTGCGCAAGGCAGGTTGCCGAGCGAATCATCCATGGTGAGCACGTGACCGCCGCGGATGACAAACTCGCCGCGCCGGGATGCTCCGGATGGGGAAGGAGCGGACTGCTGGAGTTGGCCGGGTTGGCGCACCAGGTTTTCTGCCCGGGCGGCCGTGGGTTCAATGGTGGTGGCTGACACGCGCTACTCCGCCTTCGCGCCGGAAATGCGGATCAGGCGCGCCTTCTGCCGCATGTCCGCCTGGATGAACTTCGCGAACTCCTCTGGCGACGAGAACACAGGGTCAAGCCCCCGCGCAAGCACGTAGCGTTCGCGAAACACCGCATCCGCGCCTACTTCAGCGACATCCCTGTAGATCTTCTGCACGATGGTGCTGGAGGTGCCACCCGTGACGAACAGGCCGAACCAGGATTCATGCGGGTCGATATCGGCAAAGCCGGCCTCCCGCAGGGTAGGGACCTGGGGAAATTCAGCCAGGCGCTCCTGGCGGGCAACAGCGATCGGCTTGAGCTTTCCGGCGCTGATGTAACCCTGCGTCAGTGAGGCCCCCGCCAGGGTGAGTTGGGCCTCGCCGGCCAGCACTGCGCTGACGGCCGGCGTGATGCCTTTGTATGGCACCTGGGTCATTTGTGCCCCCGTGCGTGCCTTCAAACCCTCGAACAACAAGTGCGGCAGGCTGCCGGAGCCGTAGGACGCGTAGTTCAACTCGTTCGGCTTTGCTTTTGCCAATGCGACAAGTTCGTCTAGTGTGCTTGCGGTAACCGAGGGGTGTGCGACAACCATCTGCGGCAGGCTGACCAGCTGGCTGACCGGCAACAGTTCACGAATGGGATCGTAAGGCAGCTTCTCAAACAGGTAGGGGTTGCTGGTGATCGTGGACTCGCTTGTGAGCAGCAGGGTATGGCCATCGGAAGCGGCCTTGGCGACGGCCACCGCCCCAATGATGGTTGATGCACCGACCTTGTTCTCGACAATCACCGGCTTGCCCCATTTCTGCTGGAGGCGGTCGGCGAGCATGCGCGCCATGACATCAACCCCGCCGCCGGGGGCGTAAGGCACCACGATCTTCACCGGTCGCTGGGGGTAGGCCTGCGACACTGCGGCGAGTGGCAGAAGGCAACAAAAGGCCGCTGCAATGGTTGTTCTGAAATTCATGTTCGTTGTAATGGGGAAATGATTAGCCGCGCAACTGGGGCATGAGCTTGAGTGCGTTTTCGCGGTACACGGCCCGCAATTCTTCCGCCGTCAGCCCCGATGCCTGCAAGCCAGCAGCGATTTTTGCGGGCTCTGCCCACGGGTAGTCCGAGCCGAACAGGATTTGCGAGTTGGGGATGATCATTTTGAGAATGCCCATATGAACGGCATCCGCCGCTGCCGCCGTGTCGTAGTAAAAGCGCCTGAGGTGATGCAGCCTGGAATCAGGCGGCGCCTGGCGCGCAAGGGATTCGGTGGTTTCGCCGGTCAGGTAGCGCTGGGCCCAGATGCTTCCGCCGCCGTGCGACCAGATGTAGCGCACGTCAGGCGTTGCCTTGGCGGTGCCGCCGTGGATGACGCTCACCATCGCACGGGCCAGGTCCGAACCCAGCTCGATGTATGTCGGCAGGATGCCCGGCTGGAAGTCCCACGAACAGCAACCAGGCGCCGTAGCGTGTGTATAGACCATAGCCTTGCGGCGGTTGAGTTCGGCCCAGACTGGCGCAAAAGACTTGTCTCCAATCCACTTGTCGTCATAGCTCGACAGCAGCCCCACGCCATCCGCCTTGAGGACATCAAACGCGTACTCGATCTCGCGCAGGGAGGAGTCGACGTCTGGAAGCGGCAACACAGCGAAGTGCCCGTAACGCCCCTTGTAGTCCGATTTTTGCCGGGCCGCATACTCGTTGAGTTCACGTGCTGCACGCCGTGTTTCCGCAATATCACCAAACCATACGCCGGGCTGCGTCACGGACAGAAAAGCTTTTTCGACATTCCCCTGGTCCATGGACTCGATGTCCCTGGCGATGGAGTGGCTCTTGAACTGGTCAAACCCCAGCACGGGCTTGACGGCGTTCTTGGACTCGACCAGCTTCACCCAGGCCGGTGAAAAGAAGTGATGGTGAAAGTCTATGTGCCCGGTACATACAGCCGGTGCCTGCGCCACGGCGTTGGACGCAGGAAGCACAGCCGCAGCCCCCATGGCAACGAGGGATTTGAGAAATCCTCTTCGCGGGTTGCAGGCTGCGTGCGCGCATTGCGAATGCCACAAAGCCGTACGGTGCGAATTCTGCGGGAGATCCAGATCATTCATGGTCGTTCCTTGAGCGATGGTGCGGTGGAGCAGTTTTTTTGCCGGGTTGCCTTACTTTGCGCCAAACAATTTGTATGAAGGGTCGTCAAGCCCGGTTCGGGGGCCAACCTGGTACATGCTCTTGACGTCCGCAGCGGACACGGGTTTGACCGTGCGGTAGTCCATCACTGTCTGGCGGTAGTCAAGGCCCCATTTGCCGCCGCGCCGCGACCATTTGTCCAGGTACCGGGAGTGCATCCAGCGCTCCTCGTAGTCCGGGCCTTTCTCCTGCTTGACCAGCAGCGTGGCCGTGCCGGTCGATTCGCTGACCGCCGTGTCTCCCCGCACCTCGATGAGGATGTTGGTGATGCGGTGGTTGTTGCCCAGCATTTCGGCATGCGCCTTCATCATCCAGTCGGTGTAGGCCGTCCAGTTGGGAAATACGCTTTTCCCGAACTCAACCTTCGCCTCGGGATGGCCTATGGACATCAGGAGATCGCGGTCCAGTCGATCCAGTGCACGGGGGTATTTGTAGAGCAGCTCGGTGATGGCCTGCTTGCTCAGCAACTGGTCGATATCGGGCGACTGCGCATTTGCGGCCCCGCTGGCTGCAACACCTGCAGCGGCTGCGCATACCAGCAATACGTTCAGTAAAAAGCGCCGAAAGTGCGTTTGCATCATGAAAGCTCCTGTACGGTGAAGGAATTGGCGGGCCACACAAATGCCCGTGCAAATCAGTACGGAGATTTCACTTCCTGCCAAACTATTCGTCCAACGATTAAATCTTATGGATTTATCAGGAAATCATATGGAGCAGGCAACGCCCGGATTTATGGGAGGCGGTGGCGTCACTCAGCTATAGGGGCATGCCATCAAACTCCGCCAGCGAAGAACTCAGGGCGCCATCGTGCATGCCCCCTTGGGGAGCTCGGGATGTGAGCGATTGACCGTCCGCTTTTGCGTCAGCGTTCCGGGCTGCCCAGCAATCTGGAAATGACCCGCCAGTGCTGCGGCTCGACCGGCGTGATGGACAGCCGGTTGCCTTTGCGCAGGATCACAAGGTCTTCGAGGTCCTTGTTGGCGCGCAGCTCGGGCAGGGCGAGGTTGCGCGTTTTGCGCAGCACCTGCACATCCACCAGCAGCCAGCGCGGCTCTTCTGGTTTTGACTTTTGATCGTAGTAAGGCGACTTCGGGTCAAACTGCGTGGGGTCCGGGTAGGGCGTGGACGCCACCTGTGCGATGCCTACGATGCCGGGTTCGGCGCAACTGGAGTGATAGAACAATACGCCATCGCCCACACGCATCGCATCGCGCATGAAGTTGCGCGCCTGGTAGTTGCGTACGCCTACCCACGGAACCGTGCTTTTGGGGGCGGTCAGCGCATCGTCCACCGAGCATTCCTCGGGTTCGGATTTCATGAGCCAGTAGTTCATGGTTTGATGAGTCGTCAAGGTTTCACAATCTGTCCGAATATGGGCGGCGCCGGTACGGATCAATTCATGGCGCAAATAGTAGCGCAGAAGAAGGGGGGGGCTGGAGGGTGTTTCAACCACCAGCCTGGCCGGTTCAGCGCCTTGCCGCTGACTGGATATCCGGCGGCAGGCGCTTGAGCATCCAGCGGATCGCCAACGGCACCAGCACCAGGTCATCCACCAGGCCAACCACGGGAAGCACATCCGGGACAAGGTCAATTGGCGAGAGGACATACAACACGAGCAGCGCGGTGCCCAGCTTTAGCCAGGCCGGTGCCTTGGGGTGGCGCAGCGCAAACCACAGCTGCCGCGCATCGCCGCGCAGCAGGGCCCACAGCAGGGTCAGGCGTTTCAACATTTCAACTCCTTGGTGACAGGCCCCGGCGGGCCGCGTTTAGTCCATATGGCGCCGATCGTGCCTGCTGCAAGGGCCTGTTCCCTGGGCTTCATATTCCGCCCGGCGAATCACGAACGGAATTCAAACGCGTTCGAAGTCAATGAAGCTTTTTTCTGCATCCACCGCTACCAGCCTGACGTGTGCTGCGTCGCCTACGTCCAGCCCTTCAAAACCGCGTACCACCCGGCCTTCCAGCAAGGGACTGCAGATGCGTACGAACGTGCCCTTCGCCGCCGCGCCGGTAACGATGGCGTCGAAGACTTCGCCTATGCGCCCCTGCAGCAGCCAGGCTCCTGCGGCCTTCAGCACCTGGCGTTCAACCTTGTTGGCATTGCTTTCCTGTAGCGTGCAGTGACGGGCAATCTCGCTCAGTTGCTCTGCAGAGTAGGGCGGTGCCACGCCCGCAAGGGCGGCCTTCAGCAGCCGCTGCGTCACCAGGTCGGGAAAGCGCCGGTTGGGCGCGGTGGAATGGGCGTAGTCATTCACCGCAAGCCCGAAGTGTCCCAATCCCGCTGTACCGGATCCGCTAGCGGGGGCCGCAGCGTATTCGCCCGAGCCCAGCATCTTCACCACCGCCAGCGACAGATCGGCAAAGCCGGCCGGGTCGGCCAGGCGACGCGTATTCAGAAAGTGGTCGAGCGCCAGTGCGTCCGGTGCATCAGGCAGTTGCACGCCATGGCCAGAGGCCAGCGCAACGAGCCGGTCCCAACGGCGCGGCGCCTGCAGCAAGCGGCGCAGCGAGGGGAAGCCCTTGGCGACCAGAAAGCGGGCCGTCGCGCCGTTGGCTGCGATCATGAGGTCGGAGATCAGGTCCTGGGCGCGGTTTTTTTCATCGGGGCGCAGGTCCACCAGTTGCCCCTTTTCAAACACCGGGCGGGCAGACGCCGTGTTGAGGTTCAGCGCACCGCGCGCCTGGCGCCACTGCCGCAGTTGGCCCGCCAGGGTGTCGTGCAAACGCAGCTGGTCTTCCAGCCCCGGCACGCTGGCCATCCGCGGCGGTGGCGGGCCCACACCGTCCAGCCAGGCCGAGACGGCGTCGTAAGTGAGCTTGGCGCGGTTGAGCACCGTCGCCCGGTAGATGGTTGATTCAGGTACCGTGCCGTCAGCGGCGACCTGCATGTCGACCACCACCGCCAGGCGCTCCTGGCCTTCGTGCAGCGAGGTGAGGTCGGTGGACAAGACCTCAGGCAGCATAGGGAATACGCCGGCCGCCGTGTACACCGAGGTGGTGTTGACGGCCGCATGGCCATCCACCGCGCCCCCCGGGGTAACCTTCACGTCCACATCGGCCACAGCCACCCGAAGGCGTGTGATGCCCGCGGCCAGCGGCTCGGCCACGCTCAACTGGTCCAGGTCGCGTGTGTCGTCATTGTCGATGGAAAACCAGGTCAGGTGGCGCAGGTCGTGGATGCTGTCGTTGCGTTCAGGCGCAGTTTGCCGTGCGGCTTCGGCCTCTTGCAGGGCCTGCGGCGCAAAGTCAGGCAACAGGCCCCGGTCGCGCATGGCCTCGACGGCGATTTTGTGCAAATGGGTGGTGTCCATGAGATGTTTATGAGTAATTTGCCTCAATGTACCCGCTGATCCTGCACATGAGCCTGCCCAAGCGCTTCAACAGCCAGCGCTGCGATGTTGGGCTGAAAACGAGCTGGCCGCGCAAAGGGCTCCCGCATTAAATAAACACGCTCGTAATGCAAGGTTGTGGGTATCGAGGGTGCCAAATCACCCGGATGCCATAGAACGACGAAAATGGAACGAATGCAAACAATATCCCGTTTTTCAGCCTCAGCGCGCCGCTGGCTTGGTCCCACGTTGCTGGCGATCTTTGCCCTTGCGGGTTGCGCCTCCACGCCATCGGTCGAAACCAGGGCAGCGGCTCCATCGATGGCCGGCAGCCGCCCGCTACCCGCCGTATCCGGCGAGGCCGAACATGAGCAGAAGTTTGCCCGCTGGGTGGCAGAGTTCCGCACCTTCGCACGCGCTGCCGGCATCGACGAGACAACACTGCAACGCGCATTCGACAACGTCCGCTTCATCCCGCGTGTCATCGAGCTGGACAGGGCTCAGCCCGAGTTCACCCGCACCGTATGGGACTACCTTGACGGCGCGCTGTCGGCGCAGCGAATTGCCCGTGGCCAGGACAAGCTGCTGCAGTTGCGCCCCGAAGTCGACGCCATCGTGGCGCGCTACGGCGTCCCGACAGAAGTCCTCGCCGCGATCTGGGGCATGGAGAGTAATTACGGCAGCAACGTGGGTGACATCCCGACCATTGATGCCCTGGCGACGCTAGGCTTCGAGGGCCGACGCGAGGATTGGGCGCGTGGCCAATTGCTCGCAGCATTGAAAATTTTGCAGAATCGCGACATTGATCGCGCGCAGATGATAGGTTCTTGGGCCGGGGCGATGGGCCAGACTCAGTTCTTGCCATCGAACTTTCTGGCGTATGCGGTCGACGCCGACGGCGATGGCCGCCGCGACATCTGGGGCAGCGTCGCCGATGTAATGGCTTCGACAGCGAACTTCCTGGCACGCTCCGGATGGCAAGCAGGCCAGCCATGGGGGCTTGAGGTGCGCTTGCCGCCGGGATTCGACTACGCGCGCGCCGACGCCGATGTGCGACAGCCGGCTTCCGCCTGGGCGAGCGAGGGTGTGCAGGCTATGGATGGCGCGCCGCTGCCGGCGATGGACGGCACCTCGATCCTGCTCCCGGCCAGCGCACGCGGGCCGGCCTTCCTGGTCGGACCCAACTTCCGCACCATCCTGCGCTACAACAACTCGACCAGCTATGCGCTCGCCGTTGGCTTGCTGGCACAAAAGCTGGCTGGTGGCCCCTCGGTACAGACACCCTGGCCGCGCGATTTGCAGGCGCTGACACGCAGCCAGTTGCTGGCGCTGCAGACGGCGTTGAATGCACGTGGCTTTGACAGCGGCACGCCCGACGGCACTATGGGCCCGGCTACGCGGCGCGGTGTTCGTCAATACCAGCGCAGCCTGGGATTGCCGGCGGACGGTTATCCAACCCTGGACTTGCTGCAGCGCCTGCAGTAAGGCAATGCCCCATTCATGATCAGCGGACTGACATGAAAGTGTTTTGATCCCAGGGTTTCCAGGCCGCCAGAAAAGCCAGCAACACCCGCGCTGAATTGTCTGCGGCGATGCTGAAAAAGGTGTTCATCTCGTTCTGGCCTTCGCCGCCACCCGCCAGGTCGCTGAGCGAACGAAAGGCGATGTAAGGCACGCCGTTGCTGTAAGCCACCATGCCGACGGCGGCGGTTTCCATGTCCAGCACATTGGCCTGGAAGGTCCTGAAAGCGTATTCGCGGAAGGCCGCATTGTCGACAAAGGCCTGGCCGGACACGCCATTGCCTCCGATGACAAGCCCGGGCTTGCGGGTGAGGCATTGGCCGGCCTTGCAACTGATGAGTTCGACGTTGCGCAGGCCGCGCGCGGTTTCCAGCATTTTTGGGTCGGCCTCAAACCAGAACTTGCGAACCAGGGTGGGGTTGGCTGCGGTGCGGGTTTCGACGGTGCGCGGCTGCAGCATGCCGAAGGCGGGGAACATCGGGCGCTCCATGTGCGGCGGCGGGGTGAACTGGCCGGGCGAGGTTTCGCGCGATATCGCTACTTCAAGGTACTGGCCCCACTGCGCGGGCACGCTGACATCGCCGATATGCAAGCCAGGGTTGACGCCGCCTGCGATGCCGCTGAAAACGATGCCCTGGATATTGAAGCGGTCCAGCGCCAGCTGCGTGTTCATGGTGGCGTTGGTCATGCTGATGCCCGACAGGAACAGCACCACCGGTTTGCCCTCCAGTGTGCCGGTGGTGAATTCCACGCCGTTGAGGCTGTGGCGGGCAGGGCGCTCAAGCTTTGCCAGCAGCAGGGTCAGTTCGGGCTCAAAAGCCGACAGCACGGCCATGCGCGGTGTGTTGTCCAGCCGGATGGGCGCCATGCCGGCACAGCCGCCCAGCGCCAGTGCCGTAAACGCCACGAGGCCCGTCACAAGGTAAAACGTTAAAAAACGCCACAGGCGCTCCGGCGCAGATGAGCTGTGCATGCGGTTTTGCTATGAATTAAGGAGCTGGTGGCGCTTGTTGTACGGTGGCTACGGGCCTATTTCGTTCCAAAAATGCGGTCGCCGGCATCTCCCAGCCCGGGCAGGATGTAGCCATGGTCGCTGAGCTGGCGGTCAATGGCGGCTGTGTAGATGTCCACGTCGGGGTGGGCTTTTTGCAGCGCGGAGATGCCTTCGGGGCAGGTGAGCAGGCAAACGAACTTGATGGATTTTGGGTTCAGTTCCTTGAGCCGCTCAACTGCTGCAATCGCAGAATTGCCGGTGGCCAGCATGGGGTCCACCACCACGATGTCGCGCGCTTCCATGTCGTGCGGCATCTTGAAGTAGTACTCGACAGCGGTCAGGGTTTTCGGGTCGCGGTACAGACCCACATGGCCAACCCGGGCACCGGGCACGACGCTGAGCATGCCTTCCAGAATGCCGTTGCCGGCGCGCAGGATGGAGACAAACACAAGTTTTTTGCCGTCTATGACCTTGAAGGTGGCTTTTTCCAGCGGGGTTTCGACCTCGACCTCCTGCATGGGCATGTCGCGCGTGACTTCGTAGGCCATCAGCATGCTCAGTTCGTTGAGCAGGGTGCGGAAGGTGTTGGTCGACGCATCCTTTCGGCGCATCAGCGTGAGCTTGTGCTGGACCAGGGGGTGGTCGATCAGGTGGACTTTGTCGTTGTAGAGGGTCATGGTGCTTTTGCTGTTTTCTAAAATACGGTGCCGTCGCTCTGGATGTTCAGGGGCGGTTTGCCTTCGCGCAATTGCTGGGCCAGTACGCGGCCCGCGGCCCAGGTTCCGCCTTCGAGCACGCAGGCCAGCGGCATTTGCGCAGCCGTCAATCCTAACTGCTCGCGCACCAGCGGCGCGAGTTCGTCGAGCAGCGCAACGGTCAATGCACGCCATTCGACAATCAATTCATCCCCCACCTGATGCAAACGCCGCGCCTGCGACTCGTCTTTGAGGTGCAGTACGCCGGCGTCCAGGAACAGGCCGCCGTTGCGGTATTCGGGCAGGCCGGTCAGGGCATCCAGCCCTTCAATGCGGATGCCGGCCCATTCAAAAGGCTCCAGCAGCGAATAGGTCAGCCATTGCGAGAGTTTGTGAAACGGCATCCAGCCGTCACTTAGCGGGCTGTCCGTGCCCTGGGCGTTCGCCGCTGGGTGGCGCCAGCAGTCGCCCAGCGGAATGCCGTCAATCGCGTTTTGCGCCGGCCAGATCGTCGACAGGCCTCGCAGCAGCACCGACAGCAATTCATGCGCCTGGATGCTGGTCTGGCCGTCACGCGTCAGCAGGTCAAACAAATGGCCGGGCCGCGCAGGCTGGCCGAAAACACCGGCGTGCTCCTGCAAGACCTGGCCCAGGCGGCGTAGCAAGGCGGCACGCCCCTCCAGCCCGACCAGCGTGTTGCCAGCCGTGACCTGGAAGGCGTGACCCAGGCGTTCGGCCGTCACGGCCTGCAAGCCCTGGGCATCGGCCTGCAAGGGCCGGGCCGGGTCGCGGGAAAAAAGTCCGGTCATGAAGCTGTGAAAGCTGGCTACACCCAGGCCTTCCGAGCGGTTGTATTCGTGTTCGGGTTTTCGCGCCAGTCCGGGCTCCCGGTAGCGCCAGTCGGGGCCGGCGCCGGCATCGAGCAGCACGCTGACCAGCGCCAGGTCGATCTGTGCGCGGGCGCGTTCAGCGGGGCTGGCTGCTCCCAGGGCTTGGGTGAGCTGGCCGGCACGGTCCACGCCTCCGGCCTCAAAATGCCGCCAGCGGCTGTGGTACGGGATCTTCAGGTCCGGGTAACGCGCCCTGGTCAGTTCTGCCACCAGCACTGCGGCGGTGTCCAGCGCGCCGTCATTGACCGTAAACCAGGCGGACTGGCCGCGCCGCGCGCGCTCAAGCATGGCCCGGGCACGTTCGCGTATCGTGTTTGTGGAGCGTAATTGGGCTGTGGCCTCCGCCAAATGCGCGCCTCCAGCTATGGTTTTGATAGTAGTTTCAGTTGCGGTCATCAGGCATCCAGTCCCCTGCCTTTGGCTTTTTTGAGTTCTGCCGCATCGGGAACGGCGCCCGGCGTGAAGTAGCCGGCGGCCATCTTTGCATCCATCTCGACCTGGGCATCGGCGGGGATCAAGCCTTCCGGGATGTTGATGCGCTGGACGACTTCAATGCCGGCGCGGGTGATGGCGTCGTACTTCATGTTGCTCATGGACACCAGGCGGTGGATCTTGCGTATGCCCAGCCAGTTCAGAACGTCGGGCATAAGCTCCTGGAATCGCATGTCCTGCACGCCGGCCACACATTCGGTGCGGGCAAAGTACTGGTCGGCCGTGTCGCCGCCGATCTGGCGTTTGCGTGCGTTGTAGACCAGGAATTTGGTGACCTCGCCGAGCGCCCGGCCTTCCTTGCGGAAGTAGGACACCAGGCCCACGCCGCCGCGTTGTGCGCCCTGTATGCATTCTTCAATCGCGTGCGTGAGGTAGGGCCGGCAGGTGCAGATGTCGGAGCCAAAGACGTCGGAGCCATTGCATTCGTCGTGCACGCGTGCGGTGAGTTCGATGTCGGGGTTGGCCAGGTCGCGCGGATTGCCGAAGATATAAGCCGTGAGGCCACCAATGGGAGGGAGGAACACTTCCAGGTCGCTGCGTGTGACCAGCTCGGGGTACATGCCGCCGGTTTCCTCGAACAGCACGCGGCGCAAATCGGCTTCAGTGCAGCCAAAACGTTTGGCGACCTCGGGAAGAAACCACACCGGCTCGACCGCCACCTTGGTGACCATGGCCGCGCCGCCTGCCGTCAAAAACCTGCCGTCGGCTTTCAGGCGGCCGGACTGCAGGGCTTCAATCACTTCAGGCAGGATCACATGCGCCTGGGTCACGGCTATGGTGGGGCGAATGTCGTAGCCGGCGGCCAGTTCATTGGCAAACACATCGGCCACGGTTGCGCCCCAGGGGTCCATGGCGACGATGCGGCCAGGTTCGCTCCACTGCGGATACGGGCCGATGACGTTGGTGGGAGCGGTGTTGGTCAGATCCGCCTTGTGGCTGGCCTTGAGCGCACCCGATGCCACTGCCAGAGCGCGGTAAATGCTGTAGGAGCCGCTGTGTGTGCCTATGACGTTGCGATGGCTGCGTTTGGTGGTGGTGCCCACCACCGGGCCGCGCTCGGTCGCAGTCGCTGCCGCCCAGTGGATGGGTATCGCACCATGGCCGCCGGTATGGGAGGTCAGGCGGATGTGATGCGGCGCGGCAGGAGAGGGCGCAGGCTCGAAAGATTTGGCAGCAACTTCAGAAGGCATTGCGGATCCCTCAAAAAAACCAATGTAGCCACGTGTGCTTTGCTTGACAAGCCTGCCGGTTCTGCGGGTCGTTAATTTGCGACAGGCTTCACCGGGGGGCGATGCCTTTCATTGATACCGCTTGGACTGAGCCTGTCGAAGGGCTTCGACAGGCTCAGTCCAAGCGGTTGGGACATGCCTTAACGCTTTTTGCCGCCAAAAATGCCGCCCAGCACACCGCGAATGATCTCGCGGCCCACCGTCGAGCCCATGGTCCGCACCGCCGACTTGGCCATGCTTTGCGCCAGCCCATCGTATTTGGCGCCGCGTGGCCCGGTCCTGCCGAACAGCATGTCATTCAGGCCACCCAGGATGCCGCCGGATTCGGTTTGCCCCGCAGCGCCACCATTCGGCGCAGTGCCGGCAGCAGCCGTGCCTGCAACGGCACGCCCCTGGAGTTTCTCGTAGGCGGATTCGCGGTCTATTGTTTTTTCATAGACTCCGGCCACCAGCGAGTTTTGAATCAGCGCCTGGCGTTGCTCTGCCGTGATCGGGCCAATCTGGCTGCCGGGCGGCAAGACGTAGACACGCTCAGTCACGCTGGGCCGGCCTTTGGCATCCAGCAGGCTGACCAGTGCCTCACCTACCGCCAGCTCGGTGATGGCGGTCTCGATGTCCAGCCCGGGTTTTTGCCGCATGGTCTGGGCTGTGGCCTTGACGGCCTTCTGGTCGCGTGGCGTGAAGGCGCGCAGGGCGTGTTGCACCCGGTTGCCGAGCTGGGCCAGCACCGAATCGGGAATGTCCAGCGGGTTTTGCGTGACGAAATACACGCCCACACCCTTGGAGCGTACCAGGCGCACGACCAGTTCGATGCGCTCAATCAGCACCTTGGGCGCTTCGTTGAACAGCAGGTGGGCTTCGTCGAAGAAGAACACCAGTTTGGGTTTCTCGGGGTCGCCGATCTCGGGCAATTGCTCGAACAGTTCGGACAGCATCCACAGCAAAAAGGTCGCATACAGGCGCGGCGAGTTCATCAGCTTGTCGGCGGCCAGGATGTTGATGACCCCCTTGCCATCGACCGTCTGCATGAAATCGCTGATGTTCAGCATGGGCTCGCCAAAAAACTTGTCGCCACCCTGGGTTTCGACCTGCAGAAGGCCGCGCTGGATGGCACCCACGCTGGCGGCGCTGACGTTGCCGTATTTGGTGGTGAATTCGCTGGCGTTGTCGCCTACGTACTGCAGCATGGCGCGCAGGTCCTTCAGGTCCAGCAACAGCAGGCCGTTGTCGTCGGCAATCCTGAAAACCAGGTTAAGCACACCGGCCTGGGTTTCATTGAGGTTGAGCATGCGGCCCAGCAGCAGCGGGCCCATGTCGGAAATGGTGGCACGCACCGGATGGCCTTGCTCGCCGAAGACATCCCACAACGTGGCCGGGCAGGCCATGGATTCCGGCGTGTCAATGCCGCGCTCCTTCAGGATGCCGGCCATCTTGTCGCCAATGCTGCCAGCCTGGCTGATGCCCGTGAGGTCGCCCTTGACGTCGGCCATGAAGACCGGCACGCCGATTTTCGAGAAGTTTTCAGCCAGGGTTTGCAGTGTGACGGTCTTGCCGGTGCCGGTGGCGCCGGTAATCAGCCCATGGCGGTTGGCCAGGCCGGGGAGCAGTTCGCAGCTGGTATTTGTGTTTTTCGCTATCAGCAGCGCGGGTACGGAAGATTCGGCCATTGGCGGTACCTTGAGGTGAAAAAGTAAAATGGTGAATGTAGATTAAAGCAATTAATCCAAAATTTAAGGGATTTCCGTGGCCGGTCACAGTAAATGGGCGAATATTCAACACCGCAAGGGTCGCCAGGATGAAAAACGCCAGCGCATCTGGACGCGGGTGATGCGCGAGATCATGGTCGCGGCACGAATGGGCGGCGGCGACCTAGGTACCAACCCGCGCCTGCGCCTGGCGGTGGACAAGGCGAAAGCGGCCAATATGCCCAATGAAAACGTCAAATACGGCATTGCCAAGGCTACCGGCAGCCTTGAGGGCGTTCATTACGAAGAGGTTCGCTACGAGGGTTACGGCATAGGCGGCGCGGCCATCATCGTGGACTGCATGACGGACAACAAGGTGCGCACCGTGGCCGAGGTGCGGCATGCATTTTCCAAACACGGCGGCAACATGGGGACCGAAGGCTCCGTGGCCTTTCAGTTCAAGCATTGCGGCCAGCTGATTTTTGCGCCCGGCGCCAGCGAGGACAAGATCATGGAAGTCGCGCTGGACGCCGGCGCTGACGACGTGATCACGCACGACGATGGCGCCATTGAGGTGCTGACGCCTTACACCGGTTTTGAAGCCGTCAAGAATGCACTTGAAGCCGCGGGCCTGAAGGCCGAGGTGGCTGAAGTCACGATGCGTGCCGAGAACACCATCGAAATGTCGGGTGAAGAGGCCGCAAAGATGCAGCGCCTCATTGACGTGCTGGAAGACCTGGACGATACGCAGGAAGTCTTTCACAACGCAGCGTTGTCTGAATAACATTTAAAACGAGAGCTCAGCATGAAAGTATTGGTAGTCGGCGGCGGTGGCCGTGAACACGCATTGGCGTGGAAGCTGGCACAGTCGCCCAAGGTGCAGGCCGTTTATGTCGCACCCGGAAACGGCGGCACGGCGCTGGACGCCCGGCTTGAAAACATCGACATCACGGACGTCAAGGCACTGCGTGAGTGGGCTGCTGCTGAAAAGATTGCGCTGACGGTTGTGGGCCCCGAGCAACCCCTGGCGGCCGGCATTGTGGACGAGTTCCGTGCGCACGGCCTGCGGGTGTTTGGCCCTACGAAGGCAGCGGCGCAGCTTGAAAGCTCAAAGGCCTTTTCCAAGGCCTTCATGAAGCGCCATGGCATTCCGACCGCAGAGTACGAAACCTTCACCGACGCGGTGGCAGCCCATGCCTATGTGGACGAAAAAGGCGCGCCCATCGTGGTCAAGGCCGATGGCCTGGCCGCGGGCAAGGGCGTGGTGGTGGCGATGACGCTGCACGAGGCGCATGAGGCCATCGAATTCATGCTGGCCGCCGGCCCCGACCAGAACGTGCTGGGCGTGACGCACAACGAAGGCGGCGCACGCGTGGTGATTGAAGAGTTTTTGCAGGGCGAGGAAGCCAGCTTTATCGCCATGTGTGACGGCAAAAACGTGGCGGTGATGGCTACCAGCCAGGACCACAAGCGCCTGCTTGACGCCGACCAGGGCCCCAATACCGGTGGCATGGGCGCGTATTCGCCGGCCCCCGTGGTAACGCCCGAAGTGCATGCCCGTGCCATGCGCGAAATCATTCTGCCCACGATCAAGGGCATGGAAAAGGACGGTATCCCGTTCACCGGCTTTTTGTACGCCGGCCTGATGATTGATGCGCAGGGCCGGCCCAAAACGCTGGAATTCAATTGCCGCATGGGCGACCCTGAGACCCAGCCCATCATGATGCGGCTCAAGACCGATTTGTACGATGTGATGATGGCTGCCACGTCCGGCACGCTGGACCAGATCGAACTCGACTGGGACCGCCGCCCGGCACTCGGTGTCGTGATGGCCGCGCACGGCTATCCGTTGCACCCGCGCAAAGGTGATGTGATCCATGGCTTGCCCGAGGCGGCTGATGACGCCATGGTGTTCCATGCCGGTACCCGCAGGCAGGGCGCCGATACGGTCACGTCCGGCGGCCGGGTGTTGTGCGTTACGGCGCTGGGCAGCACCGTCAAGGCCGCGCAGCAGCGCGCTTATGAGGTGGCCCACGGCATACAGTTCGACGGCGCGCAGTACCGCAGGGACATCGGGTACAGGGCCATCAAATCCTGATGGGCACGGCAGACATTTCAGGCGTCCGCGCCTTTTTGGTGGGCTTGCAGGAGCGCATCACCAGCGCCATCGCCGAGCTGGACGGCCAGCCCTTTGTGGCCGACCATTGGCAAAAGGAGCTCGGCGAGCCGCTGCAGGGCAATGGCATCACCCAGATCCTGGAGCAGGGTGCCGTGTTTGAACGTGCCGGCTGCGGTTTTTCGCATGTGCGCGGCCCGAAGTTGCCGCCCTCGGCCACCCAGCACCGGCCGGAACTCGCCGGTGCGCCGTTCGAGGCCATGGGTGTGTCGCTGGTGTTTCACCCGCGCAACCCTTATGTGCCGACCGTCCACATGAATGTGCGCATGCTGGCCGCCACGCCCTTGGGCGGCGGTGAGCCGGTTTGCTGGTTTGGCGGTGGCATGGACCTGACGCCTTATTACGGCTTTGACGAAGACGCCGTGCATTTCCACCAGACCTGCAAGGATGCGCTGGACCCCTTCGGCGGCGACAAGTATCCGCGCTTCAAGCAATGGTGCGATGAATACTTTTACCTTAAACATCGCCAGGAGCAGCGCGGCATAGGTGGCGTGTTTTTTGACGATTTTCACGAGCTTGGCCGGGACCAGAGTTTTGCCATGGTGCAGAGCGTGGCGGACTCGTTTTTGAAGGCCTACCTGCCCATTGTCCAGAAGCGCAAGGACACGCCTTACGGCGAGCGCGAGCGCGAATTCCAGCTTTACCGGCGCGGCCGCTATGTTGAATTCAACCTGGTTTGGGACCGTGGCACACACTTTGGCCTGCAGTCGGGTGGCCGCACGGAATCGATCCTGATGTCCATGCCACCTTTGGCAAGCTGGGCTTACCAGCGCCAAGTGGAGGCGGGCTCGCCTGAAGATCGCCTCTACAAGGAATTTTTGCCAAGGCGGGACTGGGTTTGAGCGCGGATTTGCCTTCAACACACCAAAAACGCATAGGCGTTTTTGGTGGCGCGTTCGACCCGCCGCACAACGCCCATGTAGCGCTGGCGCAGTCCGCGCTGGAGCAGCTCGGACTGGACTCCTTGCATGTTGTTCCCACGGGTTATGCTTGGCACAAGGCGAGGGTGTTGAGCGCTCCGGAACACCGGCTGGCGATGACCCGGCTGGCGTTCCAGGACATGCCGCGCGTGGAGGTCGATGAGCGCGAACTGCAGCGCGCCGGGCCGACATTCACGATTGACACGCTGGAGGCGCTGCAGGCTGAAAACCCTGATGCGCAGCTCTACCTCATCATGGGGGCTGACCAGTTCGCGGCGTTCCGGCAATGGCACCGATGGCAGGCCATTGTCGGGCTTGCTATAATTTGTATAGCTGACCGCGCAACATCTACGGCGGCCAAGGCTCAATTTGATGCTTATTCAGAGCAAAAAGACCGATTTTTGGCGCTCCCGCTGGCCCCGATGCCAGTCAGCGCCACACAAATTCGCCAGTTGATGGCCTCCGGCGCAGGCCAGACCCGTGAAATCGGCGACTTGGTCCCTGAGCCGGTTGCGCGTTATATTTCAGTAAACCACGTTTACAGCCCCCGTTAATTTTTATCCTACCGAACAAAAGCACTGCATGACCTCTACCCCCGTCAAAACCACCTCGACCCTTGAGAAGAAGGACGTGCAGAAACTGCAACGCGCCATCATTGACGGTCTGGAAGACGTCAAGGCACAGGACATCCAGGTGTTTGACACGGAGCACATCACTTCGCTGTTCGAACGGGTGATTGTTGCGTCGGGGACGTCAAACCGGCAGACCAAGGCGCTGGCTGCCAGCGTGCGTGATGCAGTGCGCGATGCCGGTTTTGCCAAACCCCGCATCGAAGGTGAAGAGAACGGCGAATGGATCATCGTGGACTGCGGCGCAGCAGTCGCGCACATCATGCAGCCGACCATCCGCCAGTACTACCGCCTGGAAGAGCTCTGGGGTGAAAAACCGGTCAAACTGAAACTGGGCGCGCCTGCACCGCTGGTGAAGGCGCCCAAGGCCGAGCCGAAGGAGGAAGCCAAGGCTGCCGTCAAGACGGCCAGGCCCAAGGCCGGTGCAAAATCCGGCGCCAAAGGCAGCGTCAAACCGGCGGTAAAAGCCCCGGTAAAAGACCATGAACCCGGTTACGTGGGCCGGCTTGGCAAGACCAGCGACTGGACCGCCAAACGCAACCAGGCCGAACCAGCGGCAGAACCCGTGGCGAAGAAGACCGTCCGCGCAGGCGCAAAAACCGCAACTGCGAAATCCGCGGCCAAGCCCGCCACCAAAACGCCGATTGTCAAAGTGCCGGCACCCAAAAAGGTTGCCGCAAGGAAAACCGCAGCGACCCCAGCGGCCAAAAAGCCCGCAGCCAGGAAAACCGCGCCCCGGAGCAAATGAGGCTGACGATAGTAGCCGTCGGCCAGAAGGTGCCCGACTGGGCACAAACGGCTTATGACGACTACGCCAAGCGTTTCCCGCCTGAAATCAAGGTTGAGCTGAAGGCGGTCAAGACCGAACCGCGCGCTTCCAAAACGCTGGACACATTGCTGGCGGCCGAACGGGCCCGCATTGAAGGCGCCATCGCGCGCGGTACGCGCGTGGTCGCGCTGGATGAGCGCGGCACAGCCGTCACCACCGTTGCGCTGGCCGAACGCTTAAAGGCATGGCAGTTGTCCGGTGACGATGTCGCCATCGTGATTGGCGGCCCGGATGGGCTGGACGGTGAATTCAAAAAGGCGGCTCAGGAGCGTTTACGCCTGTCGGACCTGACCTTGCCGCATGCCATGGTGCGTGTGCTGCTGATAGAACAGCTGTACCGCGCATGGAGCATCACCATCAACCATCCGTACCACAGGGAATGATGCCCCCACGGTCGCTCACTGCGTGTAGCTCCCTGCCCCCCGAGGGGGCCGCTGCGCCTGCGGCCCGGCGAAGCCGGTTCCGCGGCCCCCGCTTGAAGGGGACGGACTCCCACGTGTTCACAGCATGAGCGATTTCATATACCTTGCTTCACAAAGTCCGCGGCGCCGGCAGTTGCTGGAACAGTTGGGTGTGCGGTACGAATTGCTGTTGCCGGATGCCAGCGAAGATGCCGAGGCGCTGGAGGCGGTGCTTGAAAACGAAGCGCCGACGGCTTACGTCAAGCGCGTGACTGGCCTCAAGCTCGATGCCGCCGTGGCGCGCCTGAAGCAGCGCAAACTTCCAGTCGCGCCCATTTTGTGCTCTGACACCACCGTCGCGCTGGGCCGTACCATTTACGGCAAGCCGGACGATGCAAAAGACGCCAGGCGCATGCTGGCGGAGCTGTCTGGCACGACCCACCGCGTACTGACTGCCGTGGCCGTGCAATCGGGCAGGCGCCGTTTTGAAGCGCTAAGCACTTCGCGTGTAAGCTTTGAAGCGATGAGCGATCCGCAAATCAGGGCCTATGTGGCCACGGGCGAGCCCATGGGCAAGGCCGGTGCTTATGCGGTACAGGGCAGGGCGGCCTTGCATATCACATGCATCAACGGCAATTACAGTGGCATCATGGGGCTTCCGCTGCGGGAAACAGCCTTGTTGCTGCGCAGCGCCGGCATCAAAATATAGCTGAAGAGCTTTTCATAAAAACATGCAACAAGACATCCTGATCAACTGGTCCCCGCAGGAAACCCGGGTGGCCGTGGT
Source organism: Polaromonas aquatica (assembly GCF_042659145.1). Taxonomy (NCBI): domain Bacteria; kingdom Pseudomonadati; phylum Pseudomonadota; class Betaproteobacteria; order Burkholderiales; family Comamonadaceae; genus Polaromonas; species Polaromonas aquatica. Next base: position 142,404 of record NZ_JBHSRS010000002.1, read on the forward strand.
GGAACACGGCGCGGTGCAGGAACTGCAGGTCGAACGCACGCTGGAACGCGGCCTGGTCGGCAATGTCTACCTCGGGAAAGTCGCGCGCGTGTTGCCCGGCATGCAGTCGGCCTTTATAGATATAGGGCTGGACAGGGCCGCCTTTTTACACGTGGCCGACCTGATGAGCAGCATCAACAGCCGCCATGCAGAACCGGATACACAGGCCGCCGGTGCTTTGACCACGCCCAACATGGCTGCCCTGCAACCGATTGAAAAGCAGTTGTTTGAAGGCCAGGCCGTGATGGTGCAGGTTTTGAAGGACCCGATAGGCACCAAGGGGGCGCGGCTGACGGCGCAGATCAGCATTGCCGGGCGTTTGCTGGTTTTCCTGCCTCAGGACAACCACATCGGGGTTTCGCAGAAGATACCGGCGAAGCAGCGTGACGAATTGCGCCAGCGCATGCAGGTACTGGCGGGAAACCTTGGCGGCGGTTTTATCCTGAGGACCAATGGCGAGGACGCGACCGATGCAGAGCTGTCTGAGGACATTGCCTACCTGCGTAAAACCTGGGCCCGCATCAAGGATGCTTCAGTGCGCTTGCCGCCGGCGTCTGTGCTGCACCAGGACCTGAGCCTGTTGCAGCGTGTTTTGCGCGACATGGTGGTGGAGGGCACGCAAACCATTCGCATTGACTCGCGCGAGCAGTTTGAAAGTCTCAAAACCTTTGCTGCGGAGTTCATGCCCGCCACAGTGCAAAAGCTGCAGCTTTACACCGGTGAGCGGCCCATTTTTGACCTGTTCAATATCGACGAGGATATTGCCAGGGCGCTGGGCCGGCGGGTTGACCTCAAGTCCGGCGGCTACCTGATCATCGACCAGACCGAAGCCCTGACCACAGTGGACGTCAATACCGGTGGCTTTGTAGGCGCGCGCAATTTTGACGACACCATTTTCAAGACCAACCTCGAAGCCTCGCAGGCGATAGCACGGCAACTCAGGCTGCGCAACCTGGGCGGGATAGTGATTGTCGATTTCATCGATATGGTCAAGGAAAACCACCGCGATGCCGTGCTGGCCGAATTCCAGAAACAACTGGCACGTGACCGCATCAAAACCACCGTGAACGGGTTTTCAACGCTGGGACTGCTGGAGATGACGCGCAAGCGTACCCGTGAGTCGCTGGCGCACCAGCTCTGCGAACCATGCGATGCCTGCATGGGCAAGGGCGTGGTCAAGACGGCACGCAGCGTGACCTATGACATCCTGCGCGAGATTCTTCGCGAAGCGAGGCAATTCAATCCGCGGGAGTTTCGTGTTGTTGCCTCTCCCAAGGTGATAGAGCTTTTTCTCGATGAAGAAAGCCAGCACCTTGCGGGCCTGAGCGACTTTATCGGCAAGCCGATTTCACTGCAGGCTGAAGCCGCCATGGCACAGGAACAATACGATATCGTCCTGCTTTGAGCGATTCAGGCGCAGTTTTTCCTCAACCCGCAAGCATGACCAACCTGCTGACCCAAAACCCGCAGCCGATCCCGATTCTGGTTTATCACCAGATTGACGAGGCACCGCCTAAAGGCCGGCCGTTCCGCAGTCTGTATGTGTCACCGGCCGCGTTCGCGCGTCAGATGACCTGGCTGAAATGGCTGGGCTACACCGGTTTGTCCATGAGCGGCCTCCAGCCTTACCTGAGTGGCGAGCGCACGGGCAAGGTGGTTGGCATTACCTTTGATGACGGCTATCTCAACAACCTGATACACGCGCTGCCGGTGTTGGTGCGCCATGGTTTTTCTTCCACCTGCTATGCGGTCAGCGGCCTGGCCGGGAAAACAAACCTATGGGACCAGGGTGCCGGTATTGCCCAGACGCCGTTGATGAATGAGGCCCAGATGCGGCAGTGGCTTGCGGGCGGGCAGGAAATCGGATCTCACACCCGCAACCACGTTAACCTGATGGAAACAGCCGACGAATCCTGTGTCCAGGAGATCGCCGGCGGCAAACTTGACCTGGAGACTGCCCTTGGCAGTTCAGTAAGCCATTTTTGTTATCCCTATGGCCGTTATGAGTCCAGGCACGCGGCCATGGCCGGGGCACAGGGTTTTGTGACGGCCACCACCACACAGCGCAGCCGCTGCCATGCAGGCGTGGGCATGCTCGAAATACCTCGCGTACCCGTCTTGCGTTCCACCAGTTTGCCCATGTTCTGGCTCAAGGTTGCGACGGCCTATGAGGACAGGCGCAAAAAATGACGCCACCTGCAAAAAAGCTGCGCATAGCCGTATTGAGCCGTACCTTCTCGCCCACCGCAGGCGGCGCTGAACGTTACGCGATTGCGCTGGTGGAGCAGCTTGCGGAAAGGCACGACATTCATGTTTTTGCCCAATCCATAGAACATGACTGGCCGGGCGTGAGTTATCACCGCGTCAGCATGCCGGTTCGCAGGCCCCGCTGGTTTAACCAGCTCTGGTTCGCGAAGGCCACATGGTGGGCCACCCGCAAGGGTTTTGACGTGGTTCATTCGCATGAAAACACCTGGCATGGCGATGTGCAGACGGTGCATGTGCTGCCGGTCAAATACAGCCTGTTTCATGGTCGCACGGGTTGGCGGCGCGCGTTGCGCTGGGTCAAGGTGCTGAGCAGCCCGCGGCTGCTGGTTTACCTGTGGCTGGAGCACATGCGTTATGCCGTGCGCACGGGGCGCCAGGTCGTGGTGATCTCCGAAACGCTGCGAAACATCTTTGCCGCGAGCTACCCCGGGGCCATGGCGATGACGACCCTGATCACGCCTGGTATCGAGTTGCCGAGGCTGCCCATGTCAGTGGCCACGAGGCAGGACGCCAGGCAGCAACTTGGTTTGCCGCAAGACAGGCCGTGTATTCTTTTTGTCGGCAATGACTTCCGGAAAAAAGGCCTCGAGACCCTGATTGAATCGATGCGTCTTTTGCCTGACGATGTGGTGCTGGCCGTGGTCGGCCATTCGGCCCAGCTGCCGTTGTTTCGCCAGCAGGCAGAGCAGGCCGGTCTCGCATCGCGGGTGTTTTTTCTCGGTGCCATGAAAGATGTCAGCCCGGCTTACCGCGCGGCAGATTGCCTTGCACACCCCACGCGGGAAGACACGTTTGCCATGGTGGTGCTTGAGGCCATGGCGCATGGTTTGCCGGTGATTGTCAGCAGTTCAAAGTACTGCGGTATTTCGGGCATGCTTGAAAACGGGGGCAACGCCTTGATCCTTGAGGACCCGCATGACGCCAATGCGCTGGCTGGATCCCTGCGCCGGGTGCTTGAAGACGATGCGCTTGGCGACGGGCTGGGCCACAATGCTCGTGCGTTTGCCGCCGGGTTTGAGTGGGGCGCAATTGTCAGCCGGCATGAGCAGCTATACAGGGCAGCGGTAACCGCCCGATCCCGCTAGCTGGAGCTTTGCATCCGAGGGAAATCAGGCGCCCTGGAAACCCAGTTTGTACAGGTGTGCATAGGCGCCGTTTTGGGCCAGCAACTGTGTGTGGGTACCCGATTCGACGATGCGCCCCGCATTCATCATGATGATGCGGTCCGCGTGTTGAACCGTGGACAGCCGATGGGCAATCACCAGCGAAGTCCGGTTTGAGGTCAGTCGCCTGATGGCCTCCTGCACGGCTTGCTCGGACTCGGTGTCCAGTGCCGAGGTGGCCTCATCCAGGATAAGGATGGGCGCATCCTTGTACAAGGCACGAGCAATGGCCAGCCGCTGGCGCTGACCGCCTGACAGCTGCATGGCGTTGTGACCAAGCACGGTATCGATTCCCTGCGGAAGCTCGGCTAGCAAGGCGCCGAGGTTGGCGGCTTTCAGGCACTGCGCGACCTTGTCGCGATCGAATGCCTGGCCTAGCGCCACGTTAAGGGCGATGCTGCTGTTGAGCATCACCACGTGCTGGCTCACCACCGCAAACTGAGAACGCAATGACGCTAGGTCCCACTGCCGGAGTTCAGTGCCGTCCAGGTAAATGGCGCCCGTGCTCATTTCCACAAAACGCGGCAAAAGATTGACCAGGGTGGTTTTGCCCGAGCCGGATGTACCCACCAGTGCCACGGTTTCCCCGGCCTTGATGGAGAGGCTGAAATGGTCAAGGGCAGGAGATGCGTCCACCTTGTATAAAACGCTGACATCGGCAAACTCAATGTCGCCCGACGCCCTGGCCTTGGTAAACGAGCCGCCAGACTCGTCATCCGTCAACTCCATCAGGTCCAGCCCGCGCTCCAGCGCCGCCAGCCCGCGGGTAATGGGGGTCGCTCCGTCCGAGAGGCTTTTGATGGGTGCGATCAGCAGCAGCATGGCCGTCACAAAGGCCACAAAACCACCCACGGTGGTGGTGTTTTCCGATCCCTGCAGCAGGGCGATGGAGATAACCGCCGACAAGGCTATCGCGGCCAGCACCTGGGTGATGGCACTCATGCTGGCGTAGGCCACGGTGGACTTCATGGACAACCGGCGCAGGGAATGGCTCAGGGCGTCGAAACGGCTGGCCTGGCTGGCCTGCGCGCCATGCAGGCGCACGTCGCGGTGCGCCAGCACGTTTTCTTCCACCACATAGGCCAGGTTATCGGTTGCGGTCTGGCTTTGTTTGGTCAGCCTGTAAAGACGCCGGGTCAACAGCTGAATCACCAGCGCTACCGCAGGGAACAGGAGAGAGACGACCAACATCAGTTTCCAGTTGAGGTAAACCAGATAACCGACCAGTGCCATCAGCGTCAGCACATCGCGCGCCAGTTTCATGATGGCATTGTTCAGGATGACGGAGCCGTTGTAGACCTCGTACACCACAGTGTTCGATATAGCGCTGGACGACTGGTCCGCAAACAGCGAAAGGCGCGCGCTCAGCAGTTTGTCAAACATGGCCTTGCGCAGCGCCTGCAGCCCTTCATTCGTCACCTGGGCCAGGGCGTACTGTGCAACAAAGCCCGACAGCCCCCGGATAGCGAACAGCAACAGGAGCGTGACAGGAACCAGCCAGAGATCAAGCGAACCCTTCTGGAACCCCCGGTCAAGCAGTGGCTTGAGTAATGCCGGGACAAAGGGCTCTGTAGCAGACGCAACAATGGTTGCACCTACAGCCAGCGCCCAGCCACTGCGTGAAGTGCTGAAATAAGGCCAGACTCTGAGAATTCGCTGCCAGGTCGACAGCTTTTTGCGCGGTGATGGTTCGACGGCTTCTGTCATGGTCAGGCTGCTTGTTCCTTGTCGCCCGACCCGGTATGTGTGTTTGCCGGGGCGTGGATGCCCAGGGCCAACAGCAAGCCCAGTGTCACGCAGAAAAAGTCGCCAATCAATGCGTCATAAATCGTTGAGTTGAACAGACAGGCCACGGCCAGCGCAGCCAGCGCAGACTGGGCTGCGCGTGCGGCCATCTTCTCCATGCCCAAGGTATCCCGCAAGATAGAAATCATCAGGGCCAATATCAGCAGGATGCCCGGTATGCCGAGTTGCACGCCCCATTGCAGGTACTCCTGGTGCGGATTACCCAAGGCGGCAATGTTGGGATTACTGGAGTTCTGTTGCCGCTCAAGCCGATTGAACTCATGGCTCCAACTGCCGACGCCCGATCCCAGGACCGGGTTCTCAAGGATGGATTGAACGGCCCGGTGCCAGAAGTGGAGCCTTATGCCAGACGATGAGCCTGTGACAACGTTCTCTCCTTTTTTCAGGGAAAAGGCCTGAACTTCATTCCTGACCTGCTCAACCCGGTTTTGGACCTTGGGCGAGAGGATTGACACCACAAGTAGCAGAAGGAATGGGAGCAACACAATGCCGATGCGGTAGCGTATGGGCATCTCCCACATGATGGCGAGCGACATCAGGACAATCGCGACCACGTGGCCGCTTCGGCCGTCGAACACAAAAAATACATTCACCAGGGCGAAAATGACCACGGCAATTGCGAAATACCGGCCGTACCTGCCCGGAACCAGCGCTCGCAAATGCCAGCAGATTCCTGCAAAGACTGCAGTCATGATGCCTTCATCGAGGTAACTGGAGAAGGCCGCGTGCTGGATGTGCGCCATGGGTGATGTTGCCCAAGGGACGGGTAAATGAAAAAACAGCATCCATGAACTGACTAAGAGGAATATCTGTACCAACGCAAAGACGCCGAGGGCATAGATGGTTTCGGCACGATTGCGAAGCAGCACAACGATCAGCGGAATCATCAGCAATTTGCCGTATTTGCCAAGAGAACTCATGGCTTCCGCCGATGACGCCGTGGTCCATAACAGGCTGATGGCGAAAGCGGCCAGGACAAGCAGTACGGCAATCGGCGTGTATTTCAACCTGCCTTTTGCCGGCTCCATCGCGGATGCCGGTTTACCGGTTAATAGAATTGCTGTTCCACCAAGCAGCAGAAGAATCTTGGCGATGCTGATGATCGCAATGGGAAGGCCAACGGATGCTGCGGCAAGGCAAACAAGTATGAGCCGGAGATTGATTGATTTTTTCTGCAAAATAATGGTCGGCGTCGCTGAGGAACGGCATTCATTATCAGTGATTCCCTATCGTCGTCGGACGTCATATGGCGAAGGGCGCTCTGCTATGCTGTCGGAGCTCCGGGCGAACCGGACGCATCCCTTGTTTTCCCTTCGGAAGTAACCTGCGAAAGGCGATCGTTGGCCAGTTTGTCTGTCATTGTGATTACCAAAAATGAGGCGCACAACATCCAGGCCTGCCTGCAGTCGGTTTTGTTTGCGGACCAGATCGTGGTGCTGGACTCCGGCAGCACGGATGGCACGCCGGATCTGGCCAGAAAGCTGGGGGCGGAAGTCAGCGAAAACCTGGACTGGAAGGGTTTCGGTGTGCAGAAAAATCGGGCGCTGGCACTGGCCCGGTCCGACTGGGTGCTCTCCATTGACGCGGATGAACGCGTGACGCCCGCATTGCAGGCCGAGATGCAGGCAGCAATGGAGAACCCCGGTTATGAGGTCTATGGATTTCCGCGGCTGTCCAGCTATTGCGGCCAGTACATGCGGCACTCTGGCTGGTACCCGGACCGGATCACACGGCTGTTCAAACGAAATGCCGCCATGTTCTCGGATGAGCTTGTCCACGAGCGAGTCATCACCTCCCATCCGATTGGACAACTCGAATCACCCCTGTTGCACGAGAGTTTTCGAAATTTCGAAGCGGTGCTGGACAAGGCCAACCGGTATTCGACGGCGGGAGCGCAGATACTGCTTGAAAAAGGCAGGACTGCGTCTGTGGGCAAGGCCATTGCACACGGGTTCTGGGCCTTCTTTCGTACCTATGTTCTTCGCCGGGGGTTCCTTGATGGCCGCATGGGACTGGTGCTGGCCATCTCCAATGCGGAGGGCACTTATTACCGCTACCTGAAGCTCTGGTTGCTGGCGCAGCCGGCCAGTGCGCAATCTGCACCGGTTTCGGAGCCGCGCTCGTCCCGATGAAGATCAGTTTTATTGTTCTGACCTATAACCGTACGGATGCATTGCTGGCTGTTCTGCGTTCACTGGCCGGGCAATGCGGGGCAGGCCATGAGGTGCTGATCGCCGATGACGGATCAAACCCCCAGCAGGTGGACCTGCTTTATAAAAACTGCCCCGCATTCGAATGCCCGGTACGCCATGTATGGCACCGAGATACCGGTTTCACGGCAGCAGCAGCGCGCAACCTCGGCGCCCATCTCTCAACTGGCGATTACCTGGTTTTCCTGGATGGGGACTGCGTACCCAACAAAGGGTTCGTGAAGGCGCAGACGCGTCTTGCTGAAAAAGGGCTTTTTGTGAACGGCAGCCGGGTGTTGCTCAGCGAGCGTTTGACGGCCCGTGTGATCAACGGTGAAATCGATTTGCTCAGGCAGCCTGCAGTCTTCTGGTGGCAAGCCCGCCTGCAGGGCGACAGCAACAAACTGTTGCATATGCTTTACTGGCCGTGGTCGCTATTCAGGGTAAAACAGGGTTTCAAGTGGCACGGAATCCGTAGCTGCAACCTTGCCGTCTGGCGCCAGGATTTTGTTGCCGTCAATGGATTTGATGAGACTTTCGAGGGCTGGGGTCACGAAGATGCCGACCTTGTCCTGCGCCTTAGCCACCAGGGTATCCAGCGTAAAAACGGGTTTCTGGCGACGGAGGTCTACCACCTGTGGCACCGTGAAAGCCAGCGTGACCAGGAATCGGTCAACAAACAAAAAGTTTTGCAGCGTATGAAAACCAGACTGGTACAGGCTGACAAAGGCCTTAGAGAAATAGAAATCGGTCATGACACTTCAGTCACGGTTACCCAATTACATTAACCCCTTCAAATGGTTTTAAAAATTTTCGCCTTATGAGCATTCCTGCATCATTTCATCGCCGAACCATCATCAGCCTGCTTGCAGCAAGCACATTGCCAATCGCCGGCCCGGCGCTGGCGCAATTCAGGGTAGAAGTCGCTGGTGTGGGCCTGACGCAAATGCCGATTGCCATTGCCACTTTTCGCGGTGAAGCGCAGGCACCCCAAAAAGTTGGCGCCATTGTCAAGGCTGACCTCGAACGTAGCGGGGTGTTCCGGTCCGTGGATACGACCGGGGTGGCCGCCGACGAAAGCACGCGGCCGGACCTCGCGCAGTGGCGGCAAAAAGGCGCGGATTCTTTGGTCACGGGCAGCATCACCCCCTTGGCAGATGGCCGGTTTGATGTTCGCATGAGGCTGTGGGACGTTGTGCGAGCCCAAGACCTGGGCGGCCAGAGTTATGCCGTGACGGCCGCCGATTTGCGCCTGTCGGCACACCGGATTTCCGATTTTGTCTATGAAAAACTGACAGGCGAAAAAGGCATTTTCTCAACACGTATTGCCTATGTCACCAAGGCCGGCCAGCGCTTCACCTTGTGGGTGGCGGACTCGGATGGGGAAAATGCCCAGTCGGCCCTGGCCAGTCCGGAGCCGATCATTTCGCCCGCATGGTCGCCGAATGGCGCGCAACTGGCCTATGTGTCTTTCGAGTCGCGCAAGCCGGTCATCTATGCGCACGACGTGGCAAGCGGCAAGCGCCGGTTGCTGGCGAATTTCCGCGGTTCCAACAGCGCCCCTGCGTGGTCACCCGATGGCCGGCAGATTGTGGCTACGCTCAGCCGTGATGGTGGCTCCCAGCTTTATGCCATTGACGCCAATGGTGGCGAGCCGCGCCGCCTGACCCAGTCTTCCAGCATTGACACCGAGCCGGCATTCTCGCCGGACGGAAAATACATCTACTTTGTCAGCGACAGGGGCGGTGCACCGCAAATTTACCGGATGGGTGCCAGTGGTGGCAACGTCGAACGCGTGACTTTTAACGGCAGCTACAACATCTCGCCGGCGATAAGCCCGGATGGCCGCTGGCTGGCCTATGTTTCGCGGGTGGGCGGTGCGTTCAAATTGCAGGTGATGGAACTTGCCAGCGGCACGGTGACTCAGATCACCGATACCAGCGCCGACGAAAGCCCGAGTTTTGCACCCAACAGCCGTCTGATCGTGTACGCAACCCAGCAGCAAGGCCGCGAGGCGCTGATGACCACCACGCTGGACGGCAAAATAAAGGCCCGGCTGTCCGGTGCCAGCGGAGACATCCGTGAGCCGGATTGGGGGCCTTTTTCGCGCTAGCGTGCCAGATTGGCCGCTCGGCCTACATCCATTGTTGTCAAATACAGTCATATTCTGATTTCTTTTTATTTTGTTTTGCAGGGGTAATCCATGAAACGTATTCTTTTTTCGATCTTCTCCGTCATCACCTTGTCGGCCGCGCTGGTCGCCTGCGGCTCCAATGTCAAGCTTGACGATGTGCCGGTAGAGAACCGCACAGCGACCAGCGTTGCGCCAGCCGGTGGTGCTTCATCCACGGCAGTCGCTCCAGTCGAAATCGCCGGTGCCAATACAGCGGCCGGTGGCCCGGTCGGGGTTGCGAAAATCATTTATTTTGACTACGACAGCTATGTCATCAAGCCGGAGTTCCAAAGCGTGGTCGAGGCCCACGCCAAGTACCTGGCTGCCAACAAGGCCCGCAAGCTGGCCATTGAAGGCCACACCGATGAACGTGGCGGTCGCGAGTACAACCTGGCGCTGGGGCAAAAGCGGGCCGAGGCTGTTCGCCGCGCGCTGGGCCTCCTGGGTGTAACCGATGCGCAGGTCGAGGCTGTGAGTTTTGGGAAGGAAAAGCCCGCCGTTTCCGGCTCGACTGAAGATGCCTACGCGAAAAATCGTCGTGCCGAATTCAACTACCGCTGATGTTGCCTAAAAACCAGTTGCCTGAAGCCAGACGAGTAAATCAAGCATGATGACCATGAACCGACCTCGAGTCTTTCGCGCTGTTCTGGGGTTTTCCGCGGTTTTTCTGCTGGCCTTGAATGCGCAGGCTGGTTTGTTTGAGGACGATGAAGCCCGTCGCGCCATTCTCGAACTGCGGCAAAAGTCCGATGCGTCCCAGATCGAGCTGAAGAAGGCCACAGAGGACAATGCCCAGTTGCGTCGCAGCCTGCTGGATCTCTCCAACCAGATTGAAGTCCTGCGCAGCGACATGGCCAAGCTTCGCGGCCAGGACGAGCAGCTTGCCCGCGATGTGGCCGAGATACAGCGCAAACAGAAGGACATGGCACAGGGTGTTGATGACCGCTTGCGAAAGTTTGAACCTTCCAAAATCACGGTAGATGGCAAGGAATTTGTAGCCAAGCCCGAGGAAACGCGCGACTACGAGGCTGCATTGGCCATCTTGCGCAAGGGCGAATTCGCACCTGCCCAGGCGGCCTTCCTGGACTTCATCAAGCGCAATCCTGACAGCGGCTACAAGCCCTCCGCGCTGTTCTGGCTGGGCAATGCCCAGTATGCCCTGCGCAGCTACAAGGAAGCCATCATCAACTTCAAGTCGGTGTTGTCCCTGGCGCCGGACCACCTGCGCGCGCCGGAAGCGGCCCTGTCCATTGCCAATTGCCAGGTTGAGCTGAAGGACACCAAGGGCGCCCGCAAAACGCTTGAAGACCTCATCAAGGTCTATCCGCAGTCCGAGGCTGCCTCGGTGGCCAAGGATCGCCTGGGCAAGCTCAAGTAACCGCGGTCTTTTAAAAACTGCCTTCCGCGGGTGATGCACGCGGAAGGCAGTTTTTTTATTCCCACTTAAAATTGAGGCATGGATATCTCTGCACTCAATGCGCTCACCACCCAGGTGCTGTGGGCCGCTTTCATTCTTGCCGTGCTGTTTGGCGCCATTGCGCAACGCACACACTTCTGCACCATGGGTGCTGTCAGCGACATCGTCAACATGGGCGACTGGACCCGCATGCGAATGTGGGGCATGGCCATTGGCGTGGCCATGATCGGCTTTTATTTCATGGCCGCCGCCGGCCTGATTGACGCCTCCAAAACACTTTACGCCTCAGGCCGGTTTATCTGGCTGTCGGCGCTGGTGGGCGGTTTCCTGTTTGGCTTTGGAATGGTGCTGGCCTCCGGCTGCGGCAGCAAGACACTGGTTCGCATAGGCGGCGGCAGCCTCAAGTCAGTGGTTGTGTTTGTGGTCATGGGCGTGGCCGCGTTTGCAACGCTTAAAGGCATAACGGCCGTCGTACGGGTTGCCACCGTGGACCGCGTTGCTGTTGACTTCGCCAGCAATGCAAGCCTGCCGAACTGGCTGGCTGCCGCTGCGGGCGTTTCCCCGGTGGCCGCAGGCCTTGTTTTAGCCCTGGTATTGGGCTTGGGGTTGATGGTGTGGGCGCTTGCCGGGCGGGATTTTTTGCGCGTTGACAACCTGCTGGCTGGCCTGGGCATAGGCGCGGTGATTGTGGGCATGTGGTGGGTCAGCGGGCACCTGGCTTATGTGGCCGAGCACCCCGAGACTTTGCAGGAGGCTTTTCTGGCCACCAATTCCGGCCGGGCCGAGGCCTTGAGTTTTGTGTCGCCAGTGGCTTACACCATAGACTGGTTCATGTTTTTCAGCGACAAAAGCAAACTGCTCACCATCGGTATCGTGTCCGTGTTTGGCGTGGTGGTCGGCTCTGCCATCTATTCCGTGGCTACGCGCAGCTTCCGATGGGAAGGCTTTCGTGATGCAGAAGATACCGCCAACCATCTGGTCGGCGCAGTGCTGATGGGTGTGGGCGGCGTATGCGCCATGGGTTGCACCATAGGTCAGGGCCTGTCAGGCATATCAACCCTGAGTGCTACCAGCATCGTGGCTGTTGCCGCCATCCTGGCTGGCTGTGTTGCATCCCTCAAATACCAGGTATGGCGCCTTGAGCGCAGCATTTGATGGCCTTCACGTTGGCATTGATGGCATGCAGCTTTGTGCTTCCCGAGGGGGTTGATTCCCTTTGGGGTGGCCCGCCGGGAAACTGCCAATGACCGGCGTTGCAGAAATGGATACGGCTGATCTTGAACGCCGCTTTGGAGGGCTGGCGCGACTCTATGGCGCGCAGGGCGCGCAGAATATTCGTGCTGCCCATGTGGTTGTGGTTGGCCTAGGTGGCGTGGGCTCCTGGGCCGCGGAGGCATTGGCACGCAGCGGCGCGGCCCGCCTGACCCTGATTGACCTGGACCATATCGCCGAGTCGAATATCAACCGCCAGATTCATGCGCTGGACAACACGCTGGGCCAGGCCAAGGTCCAGGCCATGCGCGAACGCATTACCCACATCAACCCTGCATGCGATGTGCGCTGTGTTGAAGAGTTTGTTGATGCCGCCAACTGGCCCGCCATTGCGGGGCTGGACCTGGCCGCGGAGTCGTCCGTTTCAATCATTGACGCCTGCGACCAGGTCAGGGCCAAGACAGCCATGGCGGCCTGGATGCTTCGGCACAACGCGAGGCACAAGGGGCCGCAGAAAATAAACTTCATCAGCGTAGGCGCTGCCGGCGGCAAGCGCCATGCGCATAAGGTTGACATAGACGATTTGTCCCTCACGACGCACGACCCCCTGCTGGCCCAGTTGCGTTACCGCCTGCGCAAGGAGCAGGGTGCAGCGCGGCAGGGAAAAATCGGTGTGACCTGCGTGTTCAGCCGCGAAGCCGTGATGCAGCCGGTAGCGGCTGCTGCCGTGGAAAGTGACGCGTCCGCTGACAACGCGGTCCTCGAAGCTCAAAGCGACGGCAGCCTCAACTGCCACGGTTACGGGTCTGTCGTCAGCGTCACGTCCACCTTCGGTATTTGCGCTGCAGGTTGGGTACTTGGAAAAATTGCTGAATGAGCTTTGCGAAGCCCCTAAAAATAACGCTATAATTTGAGGCTGTTCTGCACTACTGTGTGGTTCAACCGGGAATATCAAGCGATATGCCTCGGGGCCTTAGCTCAGTTGGTAGAGCAGCGGACTTTTAATCCGTTTGTCGTGGGTTCGACCCCCGCAGGCCCCACCAATAATGGAAGCGTCTGATTTCATATCAGACGCTTTTTCATTGGGTTCTTAGCTCAGCTGGTAGAGCAGCGGACTCTTAATCCGTAGGTCGCGAGTTCGAATCTCGCAGAACCCACCATACATGCCTTACTGGCACTAGAGGACTTGCTATCAAAACGGTAGCAAGTCTTTCTTTTTTTAGGGCCTGTGCCGGATTTGTGCCGCACTTCATGCCACCAACACTTCTGGGTCTCTTTTCTTGGGTCCTCCGACCGGGTAAGTCGGCTTCACCAAGCTCAGGGACACGCCTCCCAATTTACCATCGACAAGCGCTGCAGTGGGCCTTACGGAGGCCACGTTGTGATGGGCATACTTCCTGACCATCTGCACAGACTTCCAGCAACCTAGCATCTGTAGAACCCCGTCAGAGGCCCCTGATTGGGTCAGCATTGTTGCCCAGGTATGCCGCAAGTCGTGCCACCTGAAATCTTCAATGCCAGCCCGCTCCTTGGCCTTCTTCCAGGTCCGGTGAGCGAAGCAGTCAAACGGTTTGCCTCGAAAGGTCCAGACCCGCTCTGCATGCTTCCCCACTTCAGCCCGCAAGACCTGCATTGCAAGGTCGGGCAGGGGGACCACGTGATGCTCTTCGTTCTTCATGTCCTCGGCGCTGACCGTCAGGGTCATCGCGTCAAGGTCAATCTGACTCCATTGCAACAGACACACAACAGACCGGCGAAGGCCTGTCGTCAGCGCAATGACGCATGGTGACCGCAAATGCTGTGGCAGCTCGTTGATGAGCGCCTGCACCTCTTCGGGTGTTATCCAGCGTACACGGCCCTTAGGCTCCTCCTTCATGAAGAAGGCCGGGACCTCCGCCAGCATGTCGTATTTTTTGTGTGCCAGCCTCAGACAGGCCCGGAGCGCACTTAAATAACGGTTGCATGTGGCGTCCGTCGCGGTCTTCGCCTTGATGGCTATCACCTTCAGAATCAGCGCCTTGTCGATTTTCTTCATCCTGACAACTTCGGTTTTCAGGGCCAGCTTGAACTGCTGGTCCCACCACTCCAGTTGCCGTTCGTACTCTACGTGCACATCCTTTCGTTTCTTCTCGTCCAGGAATCGCTCAATTGCAAGCGGAAACGGGTCAGCGCCTTTTTCGCCCAAAACCTGCGCCTTGAAAATCTCGGCGCGGTATTTGGCTTCGAACTCCGACGCAAGCTGCCGGTTGTCGGTTCCCGTAGACACCCTGTGACGCTTGCCGTTTGCATCGGTGAAATCCACCCACCACGTTTTCGCAGCCGCTTTCTTCGCGGCCTTGGTCCTTCGATACAGAGACATAGCTTTTCCTTTCGGGTTGAGCTACGCTTGCCTTGGTCTAGTCGCGTTTGTATTGTTGTCTGTGGCGGTTGTGCCGTCAAATCCGGACGAACTATGCCGGTGACCTTGCCTCGACACATTTATGGCACAGCATTGACACACTGATGGCACACGGCCCCCGGAAACCCAATATCCATGTGGTGTTCGTCCAGATTAAATATCCGGTTGACGGTCGGTTCGGCCTCCAGCAATGCACGCGCAGGCATGAAGTCGTGCGCGTATTCACTCGCCCGGGTGCATGCGCTTCTTAAAAAAAAGGAGCCCGGGTTTCGCCCCGGCTCTTTTTAATTGATGCACACACAGCGCGTGATTGCCTAATGCGGGCGGTGGGGGGTATGGCTGGCCCGTGCGCTCAACCCCGGGGGCTATGAGCCTCCCCGTTCCCCCGCCAACACACGCTTGACTACGCCTACCAAGGCGGCAATCCCTGGGTCTCTCCCTGCCCGTGCCTCAAGCAACACGCACACATCTGCAAGCGCTTTCTGCATAGTCTTAGAGGCTGGGGGTGCCCCGCTGGTCAATGTTTTCTGTGCCATCTGAAGGGCGGCGGCGGTGACTGCCCGAATGGTCGGCGTCTGTGTCTCCATGCTGGTCTCCTGCTTGTGCGACGGCACGCGCCGCCTTTTTTAGCGTGACACGACCGCTCGGGTGTTGTCAAATCCGGTACAGGAGGCTGGAACATGAACACACTGGCGCAGCCGCTCCGCAGCGGCAAGGATTGGGATGAGGAAGTGGAGCGGTACGAGTTCAGCCAGGACGACCTTTCAACGGTGGACGCAGTTGACTGGCCTGAAGAACTAGATCTCTACCGGGCAATGGCCGACAACGACCCGAAATTTGAGGACCACTGGTGCGAATGGGAAGACTTCATTTATCAGAACTGGCTGTTCTTGGCGCTTGAACAGTCTTGTCACGGGGGCATCCTCTTGCCCCCCGACCAGCGTGCTATTCGTCTGCAGTCATGCCCGGAGGCAACGCTGGGCAAGCTGAGGTGGCTCTTTGAGCTGTGCCCCGTCCACGTAAAAGCGCATCTGGCATTGCGCTGGTACTGGCTCATGAGAATCGACCGGGCGCGACGTACTGGGAATCCCATGTGGCAGCCAATGTTATTCTCTGTTACAAGTAACGCTGCCTTGCCATCGAGACCATCCAATGTATAAATCCTTCTCCATTTTGCGTTTTCGCGGTCTTTCCAAGTGCGAAATAAATGGCATGCAAAGGGTGACCCTTTTGACGGGCAAAAACAATGCCGGCAAAACCACTGCGTTGGAGGCGATGTTTGTTCATACCGGCCACAACAACCCGAGCTTACTACTTGTGCTCAACGCCTTGCGCGGCGTGAGCAAGGTTAAGGTAGACATGTACAACGGCACGGATACGCCTTGGCTGTCCGCCTTTAACTCCTACGACGACAGTCAACCCATTCGTCTCGCCGGAGAAGTTAGGGTTGATGACAAGCAGTATGTTCTGAGGTCGATGCAGTTATCGACTGTTAAATCCGTGGCTGAAATGGATGGTTTGGGTTGGCACATGAGGTCAGTGCCTTATTCCGCTGAAGGCCTGACTTCAAAAATACTTAAGCTGGAGACGTCAGATGCAAAACGCTCTGCCAGCACAGCCGAACCAATCAAATGGAGCGGTCCGTCATCAAAGGCATCGCCTCCAAAAGCAAAAATCAAGAAGCCTAAGTCCAACATTCACTATCTGTATTACGAGAACAACCAGCAAATCATCTATCCGCAGCTACCAATGGTAGACAGCTTGTCGCGTTTCATGTCTCCGTATCACCGGGAGAATGCGGAAGAATATGCAACGCAGTTTGCTAGATTGCAGTACGGAGGGCATGTGCCCTTTCTAGTGGAGGCACTGAAGGAAATTGAGCCTCGGCTTCGGTCACTTGAATTGGTCTTCAATGGCGAACCAATGTTGCATGGAGACATCGGACTGCCGGGACGTACGCTTCTGCCGCTCGCCATGATGGGTGACGGCGTATCCAGAATAACTGGTTTGGTGATGGCCATTGCCAGCGCAAAAGGCGGTGGAGTTGTCCTTGTAGATGACGTCGATACTGGACTACATCACAGCGTGATGAAGTCGTTCTGGGCCACGGTTATGAAAGCGTGCAAGATGTTCGATGTTCAGGTCGTAGCTACTACCCATAGCGATGATTGCGTGCGCGGTGCATTGCGGTCGGTCCAACAGACTAGCGACGAGAAGGATTTGAGTCTGATCAGGATGGAACGTAACCTGAAAGACAACGAGGTCAACTCCTTCACTTATGACGCCACTGACATTGACCTAGCACTGGCTTCTGGGCTTGAGGTTCGGTAATGGCTGAGCTTGCTGTGCCGGTGAGGTTTCACAAACCCCACCTAATCATTGTGGAAGGCAGAGACGAGGTGGGCTTCCTAATCTGCTTGCTTGAGCAACTGCAGATTGAGACAGTGCAAATTCACCAAATCCAAGGCGTGAGTACGCTTGCTAAAAAGCTGGGTGTTGTTACGAAAACTGCCGGGTTCTCGGACGTTAAGCGCCTCTGCATTCTTCTTGATAGCGACCTTGACCCAGCAGGCCGCCAGCAAAGTATCCGCGATGCCTTAAAGAGCTTGGGTCTTCCTGTCCCAGATGGGCCAGAAGTGTTGTCTGGTGGGGAGTTTCAGGTAATGTACTCAACCGTCCCAGCCCACAACACAGAGGGTTGTCTTGAGGATTTGTTGATGCAGTCTCTTGCAGGAATGCCACACGCACAATGTGTTAACAATTTTTTAGGTTGTGCGGGCATGCAGGCGATGCCACTGACATCGCGCTGGTCGAAGGCTTGGGTTCATTCGTTTCTGTCACTGGCTGATGTGGCGGGATTGAAGATTGGCGAGGCCACTAACGCCGGAACCTTTGACTTGTCACATGTGTCTTTCAATCCGATGAGGCAGTTAATCACCTCATTCGCCGCCCAGCCCTGAACGGTATCCGCTATGCCCCAACAATCGGCATGGTGTTCCAACAGGTGGTGTAGTCGGGTGGCCGAGCGGCCAGCGCACATGCACAGTGCAGAACCTAGCGGCGAGGTAGGGGGCACTAT
The DNA here is from genome assembly GCF_042659145.1 of Polaromonas aquatica. Classification (NCBI taxonomy): domain Bacteria; kingdom Pseudomonadati; phylum Pseudomonadota; class Betaproteobacteria; order Burkholderiales; family Comamonadaceae; genus Polaromonas; species Polaromonas aquatica. The sequence continues at coordinate 160,148 of NZ_JBHSRS010000002.1, forward strand.
ATGAATTCAGTTTCGCCAGAGCTTTACCGCGCCCACATGATTGAAGCGAAACACCGGCTGGTGGCAATCGACAGGATTCTTGGGGCAAAAAAGCCCCGCACGCTGTCTGTCAGCCTCGATGACGAATTCTGCTGGTTGCAACTGCGGCAGATTGTGGAACTTGTTGCGTTTTCGGCTGTTGCTGCAGACGAAGAACGCTATGCCGCGTTGCGTCGAGAGGCTAAAAGCAACCCCGATTACCGCGTCGATAGCAAGCCAGCCAAGGTGCTACTAAATCTGTCGCAAATAAGCCCCCATTTTTTGCCCAAATCATTGGGCAATATGGTGTTGCAGCCAGACGGTACGAAGCATTTTGTTCAGGGACCAGAGATTGCCAACTTGGAAAGATTTCTTGAGATTCACGACACTGCAGGTCAGCACCTGCACGCGACCAATCCTTTCAGCGAGAGCGAAGGGGTAGCGAAAAAGTTGCGATTGGCTGGCGCAAGACAACGAATCAGATTGGAATCCGATTACCTGAAGGGTGTGCTCTGGAATCATGTGAAAGTTGGTCTTTTATTCGAGGCAGACTCATCGCCCCGCATCCAGGACAACCCTGACCATGCTTGGATTGTGAGTTTTGGAAATCCAATGGATGAGTCCATTGAAATGAAGCTCGCACGGGGCATCCTCCCCGCACAATCAGTTGACACGGCGACAACCCCCAAAGCCTAAAGAAAACTAACGTTCAATAACTAAAATTGCAGCATCGCAACATACGGGTGACAGCTTGGCAGCAGGACGTAAAACTGGCGGACGGCAAAAAGGCACCCCGAATCGTGCTACTCAGGAGATTGCCGAACTGCTTGCAACACTTGAATGTGACCCGGTGGCAGGCATGGTGGTAATTGCAAAAGACGAGCGCAACCCAGTGGAGCTTCGCGGGCGGATGCTGTCAGAACTGGCTAACTATGTGCACGCCAAGAAGCGCGCTACCGAAATCAAGGGCGACGATAACAAGCGCGTGACTTTCATCTTTCAGCCCTTTGCGCAGGGGCCTGACGCCGTCTAATCTGGAGAAATTCAGAGGTCGGCCAAGGCACGCTTGACTGCGGTTGTTGTCCAGTAGCATTGATATTCATGTCTTTCCAAAAGCCGACGAGGGAGCATTGCAAATGCTCTTACCTGTCCCTTCAACTCTTGAATACTGTGAACACTTGAATACTTGATGGCAACAAAACGACCGACAAGCGTTGCTGGGCGCGGCATTCAAATTGCGAACCAATGCTGGCGCGGGTTTCAGCCCGGTTTGAGCGCTTGCATCTTCTTCTGCCAGGCCAATGTCCGCTTCTTTTCCTCGTCACGCCCTTTAACCGTGGGCTTGTTGGCGGGCCAGTACCGTGTGCGAAGCTGGGCCAAAACTGTATATCGGTCCTGTGTTCCGGCTTTAACGATGTACCGATAACGGCCCGCCAGTGCCTCGTTCATGACGCCATCACTGTCGAACTCGAATTCCTTGAATTCGCTGTAATGCCGCCAAGCAGCACGGTTCACATCAGCCTGAACTGAAGGGTCTACCCTCTGCGCCCAAGCATCGTTGACATACAAGGTCGCCAACGGCTCTGCATGGCGCGGACGGTCTGTGCCCAAGGGGTCACCCTTCCAGAGATTCAACACCCTGTACACGAGCTGGGATTCACGCAACTGGTCAAGGGCGTGCCAGAACCTCGACAGTCGGGCATCTTCGTCGGGGATGTAGCCCAACGCCTCATTCACGACATGCCGATAGGTATTTGACAAAGGCGCCTCGCAGATGGTCACCATGATTTGGTCCGACTCATCCAGGAGCAGTTCAGGAGGGGTGAGGTCTTCGGATTCCTCGACCCGGACAAATCGGTTTGACCACGCAGCCGGATTGACACCACCCCATGCGGCGTAATCCATGTCCCTCATCAGGAAACCGTACAACACCAAGGCATCAAGGCGCGCTTCAACAGTAGAGATGTCATCGTTGCCACGGGTACGCTCGAAAAACGCAACCAACGGCCTTTTAGCCCCCGCCCTGACGCCCCGCAGAAGCTGCTGGCTGAAGGCTACGTTCGGGTTTTGGTCGGTAATGACCCATTGGACTTGCGTTTTGTTGCGACGCTGCGGAGTCGGGGCATCGCCCGCGACTTCCGGCCTCACGATGAAGTTGTGCTTCTCAAGCCATGCAATGGAATGCTCTGCATCCCTGTAGGTGATTTCAGTTGTGGTGCTGATGCTCTTCGCGCCGTGGGTGGTGCCGCGAACGTCGTGACGCTCATTCACCCCTCCGCAGAGGACAAGATATGCGGCGGCGTCGTTCGCGCTGCCATGCAACTGCCCGATGCGAAACAGTTCATTTGTGCTGCATTGGAAGAAGGGAGCGGTGGTTCCTTGGGTGATTTCACCGTCGTCGGATGGGTCAATGGTCTGAGTCATAAGATGTCGAGGTTGCGCCGTGCAATATTGCGCACAGCAAGGGTATACAAGCCTCGGTTCTTTGTCTGACAGGGATGTAGTCAGCTATTGATGACCGCCAACGGCGGAAGCCCCAGAAGTTGCCCGTGACGAAATCGGGCGTTGAACCGCGAGAGGGCCTACAAACTCATCGCGAAAAAGACGGTCAGGTCTTTTCTATAACCGTGCCCGGATTTTATGTGGCCTTGTGCGACCGGGCCAGTGTTTCGTGCAAAGAACCGGAAACGGTTTTCGTGAGTTGCAAAAACCATGTTCATAGCGCCCAATTCTTGTGTGCCCAAAACGTGTCTCAAATACGCAGGAAAAGGCAGGAAAACTACGGCACACTTGGAAATCGATGACCAGGTTTGCGACTAGATCAAGGTGCGTAACATATTGATTTATATGAGTTTATTGAAAATTTTACTCAGGAAAATTCACGAGCATTCACTGTCTCTTAATCCGTAGGTCGCGAGTTCGAATCTCGCAGAACCCACCAATCGATTCAAGGACCTGGCCTTACGGCCAGGTCCTTTTGTTTTTTGGGGTGCGGCAGACATGGTGGGCGGCTTGGCGGTTCACTGTCGCAGGTTTGAAGCCCTTGTGAAGTCCGCTGGCCATCCCCTCATGAATGGTTGGACACAGTGCATTCAATCGGACACGACCAGCGTGCCGCTCATGTCTTCGTGTCCACTGCCGCAGAACACATCGCATGCAAAGATGAAGCTGCCGGCCCTGGCCGGCGTAAGCTGCAGCGTTGTGACCTTGCCCGGAACAATGTCCGTGCGTATGCCGAAGTCGGCAAGGTTAAAACCCATGGGCACTTCAGGCGCTGTGAACTGCAGAATGACGGTCTCCCCCTTCTTCACATGAATCTCGCCTGGCACAAACTCAAACTTTTTCGCAACCACCTTGATTACCCGCGCCGTTGGTTTGTCCTGTGCGAAGGCCAGCATCGAACCCAGGGCCAGCGCCCCGGCCGCTCCCATAAGCGCGCGTCTGTTTGGATCGAGGGCCATGGCTTCAGGCTTTCTGGACAGGTAATTCGACAATCAGGTACTCTGCTGCCTTTGTTTCGGCCGTAACCTCGCGAAACCCGAGACCACGGTAAGGCTGCGCAGGGTCCCAGGGCAGGGGTGTGCGTTTGGGCTGCGAGCCCGCCACGGGCAGCGCGAAGATCAGTGACTTTGCCGAATGGTGCGCGATGTGTCCTGTCATGTGGTGGTGTTCCTGGTGGATGTGGCCGTAAAACACCGTCACGTTGGCGTGGGGCATCAGCAGGTCCACGGCCCTGGCGCCGTCCCTCGTTGCCCAGTCCCATTGCGGGTACAGGTCGAACAGCGGGCGGTGCGCGAAGACGACGATGCGTGCGTCCTGGGCCTGTTTCTTCAGGTCGTCGGCCAGCCAGGCCAGTTGTTCGTCCCCTAGCTGGGCGCCGGGATCGCTGACGTTGTCGAGCACGATGAAGTGCACGCCCTTGTGGTCGAAGGTGTAGTTCATGGCGCCAAAGAACTCCTTGAAGGCCTTGCCCTTGTCGAGTGCAGCATCGTGCTCGCCGGGGATGAACCGCACGGTCTTGACCTGCAGCCCGGCCGCAATATCCCGGAATTCCTTCAGGCGCTTGCGGCGCTCCTGGGGGTCATCCGTGGTGTGGGTGAGGTCGCCGGTGAAGATCACAAAATCAGGGGCTTGCGCAAGCGCATTGACTGCCGCAACGGCCTTGGGCAGCGTGCCCCTGGCGTCGGGGTTGGGCGGGCCCTCGAAGCCCCAATGGCAATCGGAAAGCTGGACGAAAAAGAAGTCCTCGGAGGCCGATCCGCTCGTCGTGTCAGCGGCCAGCGCCGGCTTGCCGAGCCCGCTGACAAAAACGACACCCCCTACACCGGCCAGCTGCATGAATTGCCTGCGATCAAAAGTGCTCATAATGAACTCCTGGTGTTAAGCGAGGTGTGCGTGCCGCAGACCTGCAAGTGCCTCGGTATGCCATACCGGCGCAAGGTGCGGAAAATTCCCAAACCTTGCCGAAAGCCTTGCGGATCACCCGGGCTTTGGGGATTTCGGGAATAAATACCGGGCATCGCAGATAGATACAGGAGAGAGGATCGCCTGTGATCGAGAGCCATGATTTACAGCGTTTCGAAGCGCTCGTGATGCCGCACCTGGACGCTGCCTACAACCTCGCACGGTGGTTGACCCGCAACGACGAGGATGCGCAGGATGTGGTGCAGGACGCGGCCATGCGGGCCATGCGCTACTTCGGTGGTTTCCGGGGCGACCAGGCGCGGGCCTGGTGGTTGCAGATCGTGCGCCATACCTGTTATGCGTGGCTCAGGGAAAACCGTCCGGCGGAAGTGGTGGCGTTTGATGAGAGCGAGCTGGCCGCGCCGTCGGCCGATGAGCCCTACGCGCTGGCGGTCCGCAACGCTGATCGGGAGCAGATCAACCATGCGATTGCCGCGCTGCCTGTCGTCTATCGCGAAGTGCTGGTGCTGCGTGAGCTGGAAGACCTGCCCTACAAGGACATCGCACGTATTGCTGATGTTCCCGTTGGAACCGTGATGTCGCGCCTGGCACGCGCACGCAGCCTGATGCGCCAGGCCTTGCTGCCGGGTGCCCGGCCCGTGCTGCGCACCGTGGCCCGGTCCACACAAGGCGGAGTGAAATGATGACCCCAGAACCCGACGCCCGGCAATTGAACGCCTTCATCGATGGCGAGCTGGACCTGGCCGGCCAGTTGGCGATGGAGTCGCGCCTGGCCCATGATGCCGGTTTGCGCGCCCAGGTCGAAAGCCTGCACAGCCTGCGCCGGGCTGTGACAGGCCACGCCGACTACCATGCCGCCCCGGCCGCGCTGCGCGACCACATACAGGCCCTGGGTGCGTCGTCGCAGCTTGCCGCGCTGCGCCGTTCCGGCGGCAAAGCAGCTTTGCAACGCTGGTTTGCATGGCGCCCGCTGTTATCGTCGCTCGGCGCCGTGGCCTTGCTGGCCATTGTGTTCAATCTCACGCTGTTGCAGCCGGGTCGGGATGGGCGGCTGGAGCAGGAGGTGATCGCCAGCCATGTTCGCGCAACGCTGACGCAGCATCTGGTGGATGTGGCGTCTTCAGACCACCATACCGTCAAGCCATGGCTGTCGTCAAGGCTCGATTTCTCACCCCCTGTGCCGGAACTGGGCATCCCGGGCTCCGCCTTCCTTGGCGGTCGGGTTGACTACCTGGACGGCCGTCCGGTGGCCGCCCTGGTGTACCGGCAGGGAGAACATGTGGTGAACTCGTTTGTCTGGCCAGGCGCTGGCGCCGACAGCGGTATCAGTGTCTCAACGCAGCGCGGTTTTCAAATCGCGCACTGGACACGTGACGGCATGAAGCACTGGGTGATTTCGGATGTGAATCGTGACGAGTTTATGGCCATCGTTAGGGAACTGGCCTTGAGCGATGTCCGGCGTTAAGACTTTGCGGCAGCAGGCTTGATGCGAGCCTGCCTGAATGTCTTTTCAAATGCTCAGGCTTTCAACGCGATGTGTTCCAGCCGAGGTATTTCCAGCTCAGCCTGCGTTGCTACCCGTATGCAGTCCTTCATGTGCTCCTCGCCAAAGTAGCGAATCGCGGCATAGCCCACCAGAGCGGAAACGACCTGGCCGGCCAGGGGAATAAATTTGGCGGCCTGTTTGCTTGTCAGGCGCACGCCGATTTTGGTGGCGGCCTTGATGACCAGGTCGCGGCTGATGAATTTGCCTATCAGGACCGAGCCGACCAGTGCGACGGCCTTTTGCACCTGGTCGCGTTTTTTGGGGTCGAGTTTGTCGAGCTGGGCCGGCGTCAGGCCGAACTCCTTGTTGATCTCCGGGATCAGTTTGGAGAGCAGGGCGGCGTCCACTGCCCAGTCCAGGCCTGGCACTGGCACGGCGCTGGCGGCGGCTGCAACCAGTGCGCGTTTGTTGAGCAGCTTGCGGCTGCGTTTGACGGCGGCTTCCAGTGCTGCGTCATCGGAGGCCATATGAAGTGCAGTGGGCATGGTTCGCAATCCCTTTCAAGGCGGTGCCGGGTGCCGTGGGGCTCCCCGCACCAACTCTACACTGCCGCGGTCTCGATCTGCTCGGTCAGTTCCAGCCAACGCTCTTCGAGCGTGCCAACTTCGGTCTCGATCGCCTTCAGGCGCTTGCCGGTCTGGGCAATTTCCGCCGGCGTGGTGGTGGTGGTTAGCAGGGCCTGCAGGCTGTCTTTTTCAGCGCCCAGGGCCTGCATTTGTTTGTCGATCTTCTCGAGTTCCTTGCGCAGGGGCTTGGTGGCTTCTGATTGCTGCTGGCGGGCCTTGGCGTCGATTTTGCGCTGTTCCGGCGTATTGGCCGGCTTTTTCGCATCAAAAGTGGCTGTGGCCGCCGTGTTTTGCGCGCCGCTAGCTATATTTTTGATAGCGGCTGGCGCAGGCGCGGGAGTCGGCGCCGGTGCGGCAGCGGCGCCGCCTGATTTTTTGGCTTCCTCGCGCTGGCGCTTGGCGTGGTCCAGCAGGTACTTCTGGTAGTCGTCCAGGTCGCCGTCAAACGGCGCAACGCCGCCTTGCGAGACCATCCAGAACTCGTCACACACGGCACGCAGCAGGGCGCGGTCGTGGCTGACCAGCATGACGGTACCTTCAAACTCATTGAGCGCCATTGACAAAGCCTCGCGCGTGGCCAGGTCCAGGTGGTTGGTCGGCTCATCGAGCAGCAGCAGGTTGGGGCGCTGCCAGACGATCATGCACAGCACCAGCCGGGCTTTTTCGCCGCCGCTCATGCTGCCCACGGCCTGCTTGACCATGTCGCCGCCGAAGTTGAACATGCCCAGGAAGGCGCGCAGGTCCTGCTCGCGCGTGGCCTGGCTGCCGATCTTGCCGGCTGCGGTGACTTCTTTCACGAGGCGGATCATGTGTTCCAGCGGGTTGTCTGCCGGACGCAGCACGTCCAGTTCCTGCTGGGCGAAGTAGCCGATGTTCAGGCCCTTGCCTTCAATCATCTCGCCTTCGATAGGCGCCAGCGCACGGGCCACGGTTTTCACCAGTGTGGATTTGCCCTGGCCGTTGGCACCCAGAATGCCTATGCGCTGGCCGGCCAGCACCGACTTGCTGACGTTTTGCACGATGACGGTGGGCGGCGTGCCTTCGGGTGCGTCTTCCGGCGGCGGATAGCCGAAGTAGGCGTTCTGCATCGACAGCATGGGGTTGGGCAGGTTCGCCGGTTCCTTGAACTCGAAGGTGAAATCAGCCTCGGCCAGCAGCGGCGCGATTTTCTCCATGCGGTCCAGCGCCTTGACACGGCTTTGCGCCTGCTTGGCTTTGCTGGCCTTGGCCTTGAAGCGGGCGATGAACTTCTGCAGGTGGGCAATCTTGTCCTGCTGTTTGCTGAAAGCGGTTTGCTGCAGCGCCATCTGCTCGGAGCGCAGGTCTTCAAACTTGCTGTAGTTGCCGCCGTAGCGCGTCAGCTTGGCGCTTTCGATATGCACGGTGACGTCGGTCACCGCATCGAGGAATTCACGGTCATGGCTGATGACCAGCATGGTGCCCTGGTAGCGTTTGAGCCAGGCTTCCAGCCAGACCAGGGCGTCCAAATCCAGGTGATTGGTCGGTTCGTCAAGCAGCAGCAAGTCGGACGGGCACATCAGCGCGCGCGCCAGTTGCAGACGCATGCGCCAGCCGCCCGAGAAGCTGTTGACCGGGTTGTCGAGTTCGCTGACCTTGAAACCCAGGCCGAGGATCAGCGCCTGCGCGCGTGCCTGCGAGTCGTGCGCGCCGGAGTCGTACAGCTCCATATATGCATGCGCCATGCGGTCGCCGTCGCCGCTGGCTTCTGCTGCGGCGACTTCCGCCTGGGCGGCCAGCAGCACGGTGTCGCCCTCGATCACGTAGTCGGTGGCGCTTTGCTCGGTTTCGGGCATGTCCTGCGCGACCTGCGCCATGCGCCACTGGGCCGGGATGTAAAACTCGCCACCGTCTTCATGCAGCGTGCCGTTGAGCATGGCAAACAGCGAGGACTTGCCCGCGCCGTTGCGCCCCACCAGGCCGACGTGCTCGCCCGGGTTGAGGGTGACAGACGCACTGTCGAGAATCACTTTGGCGCCGCGACGCAGCACCACGTTTTTAAGGGTAATCATTTAAAGCAGACAAAAAATTCGGCCGTGGAGGCCGCGACACAAGTTTCAGGCGAGGCTCAACGCAGTTGCTGGCGTGTGAGTAGCAAAACCTGGTCAGGCCCGGCGCTGGTCTCGAACCACAGGGGTTCAAGCTCCGGAAAGGCACGCTCGAAATTTGCGCGCTCATTGCCGATTTCCAGCACCAATACCGCATTTTCGCTCATATGGCGGGCGGCGTTTAGAAAAAGGCTTCTTATAAAGTCCATGCCATCGTCGCCGCCAGCCAAAGCCAGGGCTGGTTCGGCCCGGAACTCGGCGGGCAAGGCGGCCATGGTGGCCGCGTTCACATAGGGCGGATTGCACAAAATCAGGTCATAAGGGCCGGTGCAGGCGGCCAGGCCGTCGGACTCGACCAGCGTGATGCGGCTGTCCAGCCCGTGCTTGTCTACATTGATGCGGGCCACGGCCAGCGCATCCAGGCTGATGTCGGCGGCATCAACCGCCACATCGGGGTAGACCATGGCCGCCAGCACGGCCAGGCTGCCATTGCCGGTGCACAGGTCCAGCACACGATGGGTGTCTTCGCCCAGCCATGGGTCAATGCTTTCATCGGCAAGCAACTCGGCAATGAAAGAGCGCGGGATGATGACACGCTCATCCACATAAAAGGGCACGCCTTGCAGCCAGGCCTCGTTGGTGAGGTAGGCGAGGGGCTTGCGTGTGCTGATGCGTGCTTCCAAAAGTGTAGCTAGCTGCGCCCGTTCTGCGGAGGCCACGGGCCTGTTTGACACTGAATCGAGGTCATCCAGCGGCAAACCCAGGCGCCACAGCACCAGCCAGGCGGCTTCGTCAAAGGCGCTCAGCGTGCCCTGGCCAAAACCGTCAGCCAGGCTCAAGCCTGCGGCATCAAGCCGGGCTGCTGTTTCGTCTATCAGTTCAAGAACCGTTGATCCGGTCAGGGGCGCCATCTCAGTCATTGGTCCGCGAGCCCCGCCAGGCGCTCTAGCACGCCCTTGTAGATGTTTTTGAGCGGATCAATGTCGCTCACCAGCACGTGTTCATTGATCTTGTGGATGGAGGCGTTGATGGGCCCGAACTCGATCACCTGGGAACAAACTTTGGCGATAAAACGCCCGTCGCTGGTGCCGCCCGTGGTGGACAGCTCGGTGGCGAGGCCGGTTTCCGCCTGGATGGCGCCGCGCACGGCCGCCACCAGTTCGCCGGGCGTTGTCAAAAAGGGCAGGCCGCCTATGACCCATTTCAGGTTGTAGTCCAGCTGGTGTTTGCCCAGCACGGCCTGCAGGCGCTGCTGCAGGCTTTCAGGCGTGGATTCGGTACAGAAGCGGAAGTTGAAGTCCACCACCAGATCGCCTGGGATGATGTTGGATGCCCCCGTGCCGCTGTGCATATTGGACACCTGCCAGCTGGTGGCAGGGAAAAACTCGTTGCCCTTGTCCCACTCCATGGACACCAGTTCGGCCAGTGCCGGTGCAAACAGGTGTATGGGATTTTTGGCCAGATGCGGGTAGGCAATATGGCCTTGTACTCCCTTGACGGTGAGCTTGCCGCTCATGGTGCCGCGCCGGCCGTTCTTGATCATGTCGCCCAGCCGGTCTACCGAGGTCGGCTCGCCGACGATGCAGTAGTCGAGCTGTTCGCCGCGCTCCTGGAGCTGCTTGCAGACCACCACGGTGCCGTCATTGGCCGGGCCTTCTTCGTCGCTGGTGAGCAAAAACGCAATCGACAGGTTGGGTTTGGGGTTGGCTGCCAGGAACTCTTCAACCGCCACCACCATGGCCGCGATTGAGGTTTTCATGTCAGCCGCGCCGCGCCCGTACAGCACGCCATTGCGATGGCTGGGCGTGAAGGGGTTGCTGTGCCACTGTTCCAGCGGGCCGGTAGGCACAACGTCGGTGTGGCCGGCAAAAACAAAGGTCTTCGGCAACGCCTCGGTTGCTATTGATTTGATAGCTGGTTGCGCAGGCGCTTCGGCGGCCAGGGGGCTAAAACCTTTGAATTTCGCCCACAAATTGGTAACACGGAAGTTTTCCGGCCCGCTGACGATGGTTTCGCACTCAAAACCCAGGGGTTTGAGCCGGTCGGCAATGATGTGCTGGCAGTCGGCGTCGTCGGGTGTGACGGAGTTCCTGGAAATCAGCTGCTCGGTTAGCTGTAATGCTCTCGACATCAGTGTTTTACATCCAGGGTAATTTCGGTAAACGAAGGTTCGTCATCCGGGTCTTCTTCGGGTTCTGCCGCAGCCTTGGCGGCCACGTGGAAGTCATTTTCCAGGCGCCACATCAGGTTGGTCGGCGAGTCTGCGTACAAGAGGCCTTCCTTGCGGGTGACTGTGCCGTCGGCGATGAGTTTGGCGATGTCCTGCTCAAAGGTCTGCGAGCCTTCGGCCATGGATTTTTCCATGGCTTCCTTGACACCTGAGAAGTCGCCTTTTTCAATCAGTTCGGCGATCAGCTTGGTATTGAGCATGACCTCCACCGCAGGTGTGCGGCTGCCGTCCTGCGTGCGCAGCAGGCGCTGCGAGACGATGGCTTTCATGGCCGCGGCCAGGTCACCCAGCATGGTGCTGCGGACTTCGACCGGGTAAAAGCTCAAAATGCGGTTCAAAGCCTGGTAGCTGTTGTTCGCATGCATGGTGGCCAGGCACAGGTGGCCCGACTGGGCGTAGGCGATAGCTGCCGACATGGTCTCTCGGTCACGGATCTCGCCGATCAGGATCACGTCGGGCGCCTGGCGCAGCGCGTTCTTGAGCGCTACCTGCAGCGACTGGGTGTCGTTGCCGACCTCGCGCTGGTTGACCACCGATTTTTTGTTCGCGAAGATGAACTCCACGGGGTCTTCAATCGTCAGGATGTGGCCCAGCGTGGTGGCGTTGCGGTGGTCCAGCATGGCTGCCAGCGTGGTGCTTTTACCGGCGCCGGTCGCACCCACCATCAGCAGCAGACCGCGTTTTTCCATGATCAACTCCGCCAGGATGGGCGGCACGTTCAGGCTCCCAAGCGCGGGGACCTCAGTGGGTACGTAGCGGATCACGGCCGCGTAGGTGCCGCGCTGGCGAAAACCGCTGATGCGGAAATTGCCCACCCCGGCAAGGGGCAGGCCCATGTTCAGCTCGCCCATCTCCTTGAGCTCTTCAATACGCTCGGGCGGCAGTACTTCGGCCAGCAGGTTGAGCGGTGCTTCCGGCGGCAGCACCTGGCTGTTGATGGGCAGCGCCTGGCCGTTGATCTTGATCAGGGCCGGCGAGTGCGCCGACAGGTAGACGTCCGAAGCCTTTTTGTCGGCCATCAAACGCAGGATTCTTTCCATCGTGCCCATCGGTGTATTCATGCTCAGTCCCTGATGATGCCAGTCAGCTTAGTCGCGCAGGAGGTCGTTCAGGCTGGTGGTGGCGCGGGTTTTTGCATCCACCTTTTTCACGATGACAGCGCAGTACATGCTGTATTTGCCGCCGGCCTTGGGCAGGTTGCCCGAAACCACCACGGAGCCGGCCGGGATGCGGCCATAGGTGACTGTATCGGCTTCACGGTCGTAAATCGGCGTGCTCTGGCCGAGGTAAACGCCCATGGAGATCACCGAGTTTTCCTCGACGATCACGCCCTCGACCACTTCGGAGCGCGCGCCTATGAAGCAGTTGTCTTCAATGATGGTGGGGTTGGCCTGCAGCGGCTCCAGCACGCCGCCCAGGCCGACGCCGCCGGACAGGTGAACGTTGTTGCCGACCTGCGCGCAACTGCCGACGGTGGCCCAGGTGTCGACCATGGTGCCTTCGCCGACCCAGGCGCCGATGTTCACGTAGCTGGGCATCAGGATGGCGCCCTTGGCGATAAAGCTGCCGCGGCGCGCCACGGCTGGCGGCACGACACGAACGCCGGTCTCGCGCATTTCGGATTCGCTCAGGTGGGCAAACTTGGTCTTGACCTTGTCGAAAAAGCCCAGGTCGCCGGCGCGCATGAGTTCGTTGTCATGCAGGCGAAAGCTCAGCAGCACGGCCTTCTTGATCCACTGGTGTGTGGTCCAGACGCCCACGCTTTCACGGGTGGCAACGCGCAGGGTGCCGTTGTTGAGCTGGGAAATGGTGTTCTCAACGGCTTCCAGGATGTCCTTGGGGGCCGATTTTGGCGAAAGGCTGGCGCGGTCTTCCCAGGCGGCGTCGATGATGGTCTGGAGCGTGTTGTCTTGGGTCATTTGGGTTTGATTTCAGTAAGGTTTCAGTGAGATTGCGATTGAATGAACTGGACGATGCGTTGCGCGGCTTCGACGCATTCGGCGGTTTCGGCCACCAGCGCCATGCGAACGCGCCCGGCACCCGGGTTGTGGCCCAGCGCTTCACGGGCCAGATAACTGCCCGGCAAAACCACCACATTGTAGGCAGCGAACAGCTCGCGTGAAAACGCCGTGTCAGAGCCCTTGAAACGCTCGGGGATGCCGGCCCACAGATAAAAGCCGGCGTCGGGCAGCGCCACGTCCATCACGGCCGACAGAAGGGGCGTTACGGCTGCGAACTTTTCGCGGTACATGGCCCGGTTGGCTATGACATGTTGTTCATCGGCCCAGGCCGCAAGGCTGGCGGCCTGCACGATGGGACTCATGGCGCTGCCGTGGTAGGTGCGGTAGAGCAAAAAGGGCTTGATCAGGGCCGCATCACCGGCCACAAAACCGCTGCGCAAGCCGGGCACATTGCTGCGCTTGGACAGGCTGGTGAGCGAAATCAGGTTCTTGAAGTCATGCCGGCCGAGCTTGACGGCGGCTTCCAGCCCGCCCAGAGGCGCTTCGTCGCGGAAGTAGATCTCGCTGTAGCACTCGTCGGAAGCAATCACAAAACCGTAGCGGTCACTGAGCTCAAACAGTGTTTTCCACTCGTCCAGCGGCATCACGGCGCCGGCCGGGTTGCCCGGCGAGCAGACAAAGATCAGCTGCGTTTTGGCCCAGACGGCCTCCGGCACGCCGGCCCAGTCCACGGCAAAGTTGCGCGCCGGATCGCTGGGCACAAACCAGGGCTCGGCACCGGCCAGCAGGGCCGCGCCTTCGTAGATTTGATAAAACGGGTTTGGGCACAAGACAGTTGCCCCCGGCTTGCTCGGGTCAAGAATGGTTTGTGCCAGCGAAAAAAGCGCCTCGCGCGAGCCGTTGACTGGCAGGATTTGCGTGGAGGGGTCCACCTTGAGGCCGTAGCGGCGGGCCAGCCAGTCGCTCATGGCCTGGCGCAATTTGGGCTCGCCCAGGGTGCCGGGGTAACTGGCCAGGCCGGTCAGGCTGCCGGTCAAGGCGTCCTTGATCAGTTGCGGCGTGGCATGGCGCGGCTCGCCTATGCCCAGGCTGATGGGTTTGTAGGCGGGGTTGGGCGTGACGCCGGCGTGCAGTTGGCGCAGTCGCTCGAAGGGGTAGGGCTGAAGGCGTGAAAGCAGGGGGTTCATATCCGGATTATCCAGCCTGAAAATACCGCCTCGGTCGGCCTGGACGTCGGGTTGCTATGAAATGTATAGCTGCTTGCGCTCATCCTGCCTTGGCAAAGGCTTGTTTTTGCACCTGAAAATGGGCTAAAAAGGCTGTTGCGTCAGGTTAAAAAGCCTCAAAACGTTACATGGCGGCTTCCAAGCCTTTCGCCGACTGTGCGTCGGGTAACATTAACGGCTCGCGCACAGCTTCCCGCTTGTGTGTCCGCATTGCAAAAAGTTGCATTAAATCAACAACTTGGCTCAAGAAGAATACAGGGTTAGCTGTGCGTCTCAATTCAATCAAGTTATCCGGCTTCAAATCGTTTGCGGAGCCGACCAATTTTGTGCTGCCGGGCCAGCTCATAGGTGTGGTGGGCCCCAACGGCTGCGGCAAGTCCAACATCATGGACGCCGTGCGCTGGGTACTGGGCGAAAGCAAGGCCTCGGAGCTGCGCGGCGAGTCCATGCAGGACGTGATTTTTAACGGCACCAATACGCGTAAACCTGCCAGCCGCTCCAGTGTGGAGCTGGTGTTTGACAACGCCGACCACCGCGCCGGCGGCCAGTGGGGCCAGTTTGCCGAGATCGCCGTCAAGCGTGTGCTGACGCGTGACGGCACATCGAGCTATTACCTGAACAACCAGCCCGTGCGTCGCCGCGACGTGCAGGACGTGTTCCTGGGCACCGGGCTGGGCCCGCGGGCCTATGCCATCATCGGACAGGGCACGATCAGTCGCATCATCGAGTCCAAACCCGAAGAACTGCGCCTGTTCCTCGAAGAAGCCGCTGGCGTATCGAAGTACAAGGAACGCCGCCGCGAAACCGCCAACCGGCTGAGCGACACGCGCGAAAACCTGACCCGTGTTGAAGACATCCTGCGTGAGCTCAACGCCAACCTGGACCGGCTCGAAAAGCAGGCCGAAGTGGCCATGCGCTACAACAAGCTGCAGGCCGACGGCACCCTCAAGCAGCACCAGCTCTGGTTTTTGAAGCGTGCCGAAAGCGAAGCCGACCAGTCCAAGGTCAAGGCCGACTCCGCAAAAGCGGTGAACGACCTGGAAAGCCGCGTGGCCGACCTGCGCCACATCGAGGCCGACCTGGAAACCATACGCCAGGCGCATTACGCCGCCGGCGACCACGTCAACCAGGCGCAGGGCAAGCTGTACGAAGCCAGCGCCGAAGTCGGCCGGCTGGAGGCTGAAATCCGTTTTGTGGTCGATGGCCGCCTGCGCGTGGAGCAGCGCCTGGCACAGCTGAAAGAGCAGACTGCCCAGTGGGCCACCCGCAAGGAAGACGCCGCGGTCGAGACCGAAAGCCTGTCCGCCCAGGCGGTTGAGGCCGAAGAAAAAGCCGAATTGCTGGCCGCGCAAAGCGAAGAGCAGCAAGGCCAGTTGCCGGCGCTGGAGGAGGCACTGCGCAGCGCGCAGGCCAAAGCCAACGAGCAGCGTACCGGCGTGGCCCAGGTGCAGCAGCAAATCCAGGTGCTGGCCGCCGACCAGCGCAACATTGAAGAGCAGTCGCGCTCCCTGAGTCTGCGCCTGGAGCGCCTGACGGCTGATCGCAATGCCCTCAACGCGCCAGACGAAGCTCGGCTGGCGAACCTGACGGCGCAGTTCAACAGCACGCAGGAAGCGCAACTGGAAGCCGAAGCCCGCCTGCAGGAACTGACCGACAGCGTGCCGCAGCTGGACGAAGACCGGCGCGCCAAACAGCAGGCTGTCAACACCGAGTCGGCCAAACGCGCGGACCTGTCGGCCCGCATGGAAGCGCTCAAGGCGCTGCAGGAAAAAGTCAAGACCGACGGCAAACTCAAACCCTGGCTGGCCAAGCACGGACTGGACAGCCTGCAGGGCCTGTGGAGCCGCATCCATATCGAGCAGGGCTGGGAAAACGCCCTTGAAGCCGCGCTGCGCGAACGCCTCGGGGCGCTTGAAGTCAGCCGGCTGGACATGGTGCGCGGTTTTGCCGGCACCGATGGCCGCGACACGCCGCCAGCCAAGCTGTCTTTTTACAGCCCGCCGAATGGTGCGGCGCCAGCCCGCTCCAACACCGCTATCAGCCTTAAACCATTGGCTGAACTGCTGCGCCTGAACGATGCCGGCCAGTCGGCGCTGCTGGGCGACTGGTTGCATGGTTGTTACACCGCTGAGAAGCTTGAAGAAGCCCTGGCCGCCCGCGACAAACTACAGGCCGGCGAAGTGATTTTTGTGCGAAGCGGCCATGCCGTTTCACAGCACAGCGTGAGTTTTTATGCGCAGGATTCCGAGCAGGCCGGTTTGCTGGCCCGCGCACAGGAAATCGAAAACCTCGACAAGGAACTCAAGGCCCAGGCCCTGATCAGCGACGAGGCACGCAACGCGCTGGTGCGTGCGGAGGCCGCCTACGCCGACGCCGCACAGCGTCTTGGCACGGCCCGCCGCGAGGCCGCAGAGGGCCAGAGCCGCACGCATGAGTTGCAGGTTGAGGTGCTGCGCCTGACGCAACTGGCCGAACAGACCCGTGCGCGCAGCCAGCAGATCCAGGCCGACATGGGCGAGATTGACGCGCAGCTGGGCGAGCTGCAGGAGCGCAAGGTCACGGCAGAAGCGCGGTTTGAAGAGCTGGACATGCAGCTCGCCGACAGCCAGGAGCGCCACGCGCAGCTGGATGACCGTGTGATCGAATCCGAGCGCAAGCTCAACGAATCCCGTGAGCAGCAGCGCACGCTGGAGCGCCAGGCGCAGGAAGCGCAGTTTTCATTGCGCAGCCTGGCGTCGCGCCGTGAAGAGCTGGCCCGCTCCATACAGATTGCCGCGCAGCAGGCTGAAACCATTGATGTGGAAGAGCAGCGCGCCAGGGAAGAGTTGTCGCGCCTGACCGACGCCGCCGCCCAGGCCGGGCTGCAGGCGGCCCTGAGCGTCAAACTGGAGCGCGAAGCCGACCTGGGCGCAAAACGCAGCCAGTACGACGACCTGACCGCGAAGCTGCGCGCCAGCGACGAGCGGCGCCTGCAGCTTGAGCGCGAGCTGGATCCGCTGCGCCAGCGCATCACCGAATTCCAGCTCAAGGAGCAGGCCGCGCGCCTGGGCTTTGAGCAGTACGCACAGCTGCTGACAGACGCGCAGGCCGATCTGGCGGCCGTCGAGTTGTCGATTCAGGAGGGCAATGTGCGCCTGACCGGCCTGCAGGGCGAGATTGACCGCATCAACCGCGAAATCCAGTCCCTGGGCGCGGTCAACCTTGCGGCGCTTGATGAGCTGAGCACGGCGCGCGAGCGCAAGCAGTTTCTTGATGCGCAGTCCGCCGACCTGAACGATGCCATGAGCACGCTTGAAGACGCGATCAAAAAAATCGATGTCGAAACCCGCGATTTGCTGGCCAGCACCTTCGCCACGGTCAACGGGCATTTCGGCAAGATGTTCCCCGAGCTGTTTGGCGGCGGCAATGCCCGGCTTGTGATGACGGGTGAAGAAATCCTGGACGCTGGCGTGCAGGTCATGGCCCAACCGCCTGGCAAGAAAAACCAGACCATCCACCTGCTGTCGGGCGGCGAAAAAGCCCTGACGGCGATTGCGCTGGTGTTTGCGATTTTCCACCTGAACCCGGCACCGTTCTGCCTGCTGGACGAGGTCGATGCACCGCTGGACGACGCCAACACCGAACGATATGCCAAGCTGGTCGCCAGCATGAGCAAAGAAACCCAATTCCTTTTCATCAGCCACAACAAGATCGCCATGGAAATGGCAGAGCAGCTGATAGGCGTGACCATGCAGGAGCAGGGCGTTTCGCGCATCGTTGCGGTGGACATGGAAGCAGCACTCGGCTTTGCCGAGGCTGCCTGACAGGACAAAGAGATCATTCGATACCCGAACATATGAGCACGCTTCAAATCAGTTTGGCAGTTGCAGGCGGGCTGGTGCTCGCAGGCGTGGTGGCCCACAGCACCTGGTCCGCACGAAAAAACAGGCCGAAAAGGGCAACGCCCGAAGCTGCGCCAGGCCAGGATGCCGCGCAGGCCACGGAGCCGGACAGCGGCGCTGAGGATTCGCTGGGCGCAAGGCAGGAGCCCAGCTTTGACCGTGATTCCGGGCTGGGTCCTTTGGCCGCGATGATGAGCATTGAAAAGAAACCCGGCCTGGACGCCCTGATAGACGTGATTGCGCCCGTGGTGGTCGAGTCCGTGGTGTCCGGTGAAGCGGCGCTGGCCGCAATGCCCAGCACGCGCCGCGCCGGCAGCAAACCGTTTGGCGTTGAGGGCCTGAGCGTGGACACCGGTGAATGGGAGTTCCCGGCCGCAGGCCAGCGCTACAGCGCTTTCCAGTGCGGGGTACAACTGGCCAATCGCACCGGCGCGCTCAACCAGATCGAGTATTCCGAATTTGTCATGAAAGCGCAGGCCTTTGCCGATGCCATCAGCGGCGAGCCCGAGTTTCCGGAAATGCTGGACGAGGTGGCCCGGGCGCGCGAACTCGACCAGTTTGCCAGTGGCCATGATGCGCAACTGAGTTTTACCCTGCGTGCCGTCCACACTGCCTGGAGCCCCGGCTACGTGCAGCAAAGCGCCGCCAAGCTGGGCTTTGTACCCGGCGCGATTCCCGGCCGTATGGTGTTGCCGGCCAGCCAGTCGGGTAATGCCGCGATCCTGGGCCTGTCCTTTGATACCCAGGCCGCGATGGCGGATGACCCGGAGCAAACTGCACTGCGCGAGCTGACCCTGTCGCTGGACGTGCCGCAGGTGCTGCGCTCCGAGCAGCCGTTTGCCCGCATGTGCGAAGCCGCCATGGCGCTGGCCTCCAACATGGATGGCGTGATCATCGATGACAACGGCAACCCCATCCGCACCGAAACCATGGAGATCATTCATGCGGATCTGGAGCAGCTGTATGACACGCTGGATGGCCGGGAGCTGTCGGCCGGTTCGGTACTGGGGCGCCGGCTCTTTTCGTGAGCCGTTCCCCGGCCACGCCTGAATCGCCCCTGCTTTTTCCGTTTTACTTTTTCCGGTGTCTGCCATGGCAACCCTAGATTTGTTTGCCCAGCCTGAACCCTCCGGCTCGTCCGCATCACTTGCCGAGCGCGTGGCCCAATTGCAGAAGCAGCTTCACGAACATGCCCACCGCTATTACGTGTTGGACGACCCGCAGATCCCCGATGCCGAATATGACCGGCTCTTCAGGGAACTGCAGGCGCTGGAGGCCGCGCATCCGGAGCTGCGGAGCCCGGATTCGCCCACCCTGCGCGTGGGCGGCAAGCCGCTGGCGCAGTTTGCCAGCGTGCGCCACAAGGTGCCCATGCTCAGCATTCGCACCGAAACCGATACCGAGGCCACGGGTGCGCAGAATTTCGACACCCGGGTGCGCAAGGAGCTAGGCTTGACGGAAGCCGATCCGCCGGTTGAATATGCGGCGGAACTCAAGTTCGACGGCCTGGCCATGAGCCTGCGCTACGAGCATGGCGTGCTGGTGCAGGCGGCCACACGTGGCGATGGTGAAACCGGCGAGGATGTGACGCAGAACATACGCACCATCAATCAGATTCCGTTGCGTTTGCCGGCTGACGCTCCGCCAGTTATAGAGGTGCGTGGCGAGGTTTACATGCGCCGCGATGATTTTGAGTCGCTCAACGAAAAGCAGCGTGAAAAAATCGCCCAGGGTGCCAAGGGCGAAAAAACCTTTGTCAACCCGCGCAACGCCGCTGCCGGTGCGGTGCGCCAACTTGACCCGGCGATTGCCGCACAACGCCCCCTGAGCTTTTTTGCCTACGGCCTGGGTGAAATAACTCCGGCCGAGCAGGGCGGGCCAAGCTTTGAAACCCATTACGGCATGCTGCAAACCCTGAAATCATGGGGTTTTCCGGTCGCGGCCCAGGTGGAATGCGCGCAGGGCGCTACTGAATTAATAGCGTATCACCAGCGCATGGGAGCCGCCCGCGACAGCCTGCCTTTTGACATCGATGGCGTGGTCTACAAGGTCAACAGCCTGGCGCTGCAAAGGCAGCTGGGTTTTGTGACGCGCGAGCCGCGCTGGGCCGTGGCGCACAAATACCCGGCACAGGAGCAACTGACGACGGTAGAGGCCATTGATGTGCAGGTTGGCCGCACCGGCAAACTGACACCGGTGGCCAAACTGGCGCCTGTGTTTGTTGGCGGCGTGACGGTGACCAATGCCACGCTGCACAACGAGGACGAGGCCCGCCGCAAGGATGTGCGGGTCGGCGACACCGTGATCGTGCGACGCGCTGGCGACGTGATTCCCGAGGTGGTCAGTGTGCTGCTGGACAAACGGGTGGCCGACGCGCCGCAATTCACCATGCCGCGTGTTTGCCCTGTCTGTGGCTCTGCCGCCGTGCGGGAAGAGGGCGAGGCCGACTACCGTTGTACCGGTGGCCTGTTCTGTGGTGCACAGCGCAAGGAGGCCATACTGCACTTTGCCCACCGGCGTGCCGTTGAAGTTGAAGGCCTGGGCGACAAGCTGGTTGAGCAACTGGTGGACGCGAATGTGATCCGCACCTTGCCTGACCTGTACAAGCTGGGCCTGACGGCACTGGCCAGCCTGGAGCGCATGGCCGAGAAGTCGGCCAACAACCTGCTCGAAGCGCTGGAAAAATCCAAACAAACGACCTTGCCGCGCTTCCTGTTTGGCCTGGGCATACGCCATGTGGGTGAAGCCACGGCCAAGGAACTGGCCCGCCACTTCGGCAAGCTGGATGCCATCATGGACGCGACTGAAGAACAGTTGCTTGAAGTCAGCGATGTGGGCCCCATCGTCGCGAAAAGCCTTCGCACCTTCTTTGACCAGCCGCACAACCGCGAAGTGGTCGAGCAATTACGCGCCTGCGGCGTGACCTGGGAAGAGGGTGAGCCTGCTGCGCGTGCGCCGCAGCCTTTCTCCGGCAAAACCTTTGTCATCACCGGCACCTTGCCAACCCTGAGCCGGGACGAGGCCAAGGAACGGGTGGAGGCCGCGGGCGGCAAGGTGGCCGGCTCGGTCAGCAAGAAGACCGACTACGTGGTGGCCGGCTCGGAAGCCGGCAGCAAACTTGTCAAGGCGCAGGAACTGGGTGTCGCCATCATCGACGAGGCCGCGCTGCTTTTAATGCTGGACTCGCCCGGCGCTTGAGTATTTCCTGGTTTTAAGGACAACGACATGCAGGCATTCCAGAGTATCAACTCCGCCGATTTACTGGACTCCATGCTCAGCCTGACCGCTGCGTTTGTTTTTGGCGGATTGATTGGTTTTGAACGCCAGTACCGGCAGCGTACGGCGGGGCTCAGGACCAATGTGCTTGTCGCTGTGGGTGCCGCGATTTTTGTGGATATGGCGAACCGGCTGACAGGCTCGGCTGGTGCCGCGCATGTTGTGGCCTATGTTGTATCCGGCATCGGTTTTCTGGGCGCAGGCGTGATCATGCGCGAGGAGGGCAATGTGCGCGGCCTGAACACTGCCGCCACCCTTTGGTGTTCCGGCGCCGTGGGGGCCTGTGCCGGCGCCGACCTGGTGGTGCAGGCCGGTATTGCGACCGTGTTTGTATTGGCGGCCAATACCCTGCTGCGCCCCATCGTCGACCGGATCAACCGCCTGCCGCTGGATGTGCAGTCGGCCGAGGTGACCAATACCGTTTATGTGGTGACCAGCGGGGAGCGCCAAAAAGAGGTGCTCGCCATCCTCGAAAAAGCGCTGGAAGACCTGCAGTACCCCACACACGACCTGGAAGTGCATGCCTTTGGCGACGATGACGTCAAAATCCAGGCAACCCTGGCTGCTACCTCTGTTGACGGTGTGGTCATGGACCAGATGGTCAAGCGCCTGTCGGACCTTGCCGTGGTCAGCCAGGCCTACTGGACCGCCAGCACCACAGAGTAGCCGTCGCTCGCAGCCCCGTTTATTCCGTTTCCCAATCATTCGTGAACGCGAAGGCGAAGCGCAGACAGTACAAACGTACGACCAGCGAAGCCGACAAAGCGCACGGATGATTGGGAAATGGAATTACATGGCGTTACGCAGGTTTGCACACGCTAAGTCACGCCGCCCGGCAGGCTAAAACGTTGAAAGGTCCTGAACACACAAAGGAGCCTTTCATGAAATCCCTACGCCTTTCCGGTTTGCTTGCCCTGGCTGGCCTGAGCGCCTTGCTGTCCGGTTGCGTGGTCGCACCGATAGAGCCGGGCCCCTATGCCGCATATCCGGCCAGGCCGGTTTATGTCAATCCCGGGCCGGTGGTGGTTGTGCCTGCGCCGTATTACGGCTACCGGGGCTGGGGTTATCGTCGCTGGCACTAAGCCATCACCGTTTGATTGGCCTTGTGCCGCGATAATCGCTGCATGACCATTCGTGAAATCCTCAAAATGGGCGATGCGCGGCTGTTGCGCGTGGCCCAGCCCGTCACAGAGTTTGATTCAGACGAATTGCACCTGCTGATTTCGGACATGTTTGACACCATGCGGGCCGTCAATGGGGCCGGTCTTGCAGCGCCGCAAATTGGTGTTGACCTGCAACTGGTCATTTTTGGCACGGACGAGGTCAATCCCCGTTATCCCGATGCGCCCGTGGTGCCCCGCACCGTGCTGCTCAATCCCGTGATCACACCGACAAGCCAGGACGAGGAAGACGGCTGGGAAGGCTGCCTCTCGGTGCCCGGTTTGCGCGGTATGGTGCCGCGCTTTTCGCACATTCGTTACACCGGCTTTGACCAATATGGCGACCCCATAGACCGCACAGCAGACGGTTTTCATGCCCGTGTGGTGCAGCATGAATGTGACCACCTCATCGGAAAGTTGTATCCAATGCGGATCAGGGACTTCACGCAGTTTGGGTTTACCGAGGTGTTGTTTCCCGGCCTGGATGCACAAGACGATTAGTCCGGGAGCCTCCTTTAGGCGTATGCTGCCCTGCGGTACATCCACAACCACCTCAGGAGACAAGCATGAACAAGACACGCACCGCCTTCCTCATTGCCGCAATGCTGGCCGGCGGCAGCGCCATGGCGCAGGGCGCAGCCGGCCTGGTCAGTGAACGCAGCATCTCGACAAACGCAGCCCTGGAGCTGGCAACCACCAGCCTGGAACGTTGCAGGGCCGATGGCTACAAGGTGACCATCACAGTGTTGAATCGCCACGCGCGTACGGCGGTGGTTGTAAGCGATGACGGCGTCAATCCGCACACCATTGAAAACAGCCTGCGCAAGGCCTATACGGCGTTCACCACGCGCAGCCCGAGTGCCGATATGGGTAAACGAACACAACCCGGGCTCGCAGGTTTCATGCAGCTGGACAAGATCACCACCATCGAAGGTGGCCTGCCCATTTTTGCGGGCAAGGAACTGGTGGGGGCGGTCGGTATCTCCGGCGCTCCGGGCGGGGAAAAAGACGCGGCCTGCGCGCAGGCCGGCCTGGACCGGATTGCCAGGTCCCTGGGCGGATGAGTGTCCACCCCCTTGGCATATCAACTGAAGTTTGAAACGGTTAGCGGCAGCGGCCGGGACCTGCAGGTGCGATCCCTGCTGGACCGGCAGCAGTTCCACGATCCTCTGGGCGAGGCAGAAGCAGAAGGCATTTCTTCCGCCGCTTGGCCGATTTTTGGCTTGTTGTGGCCGTCCGGCCGGGTGCTGGCCAATGTAATGCAGACCTTTGAGCTGGAAGGCAAGCGCATTCTCGAACTGGGTTGCGGGCTGGCCCTGGCCAGCCTTGTCATACACCGGCGCGGCGGCGACATCACTGCCAGCGACTGCCACCCGCTGGCCGCTGCTTTTTTGCTGGAAAACCTCAAGCTCAACGACTTGCCGGCAATGAAATACCAGGCCGGTAACTGGTCGCGCCTCAATCCACTACTGACGCGTTTTGACCTCATCATAGGCAGCGATGTGCTCTATGACCGCGAGCAGCCGCAGGTGCTGTCGCAGTTTATTGAGCTGCATGCGAATCCGGATGTCGAAGTGCTGATCATTGACCCCGATCGCGGTAACCGGACAAGCTTCAACCGCAAGATGGGGCTGTTGGGCTACTCTCACACGGAGACACGTGTTTCGGCGCTGCCTGGCAATGGCGGGGCCTACAAGGGGCGAATGTTGCGTTACCTCAAGAGCTCGGCAGCGCAAAAAGTGCAAAACTGAGACGGTCATTCCGTTTCCACATCATTCGTGAACGCGTAGGCGAAGCCGACAAAGTGCACGGGTGATTTGGAAGTGGAATCAGGCGTTCAGTTCCTGCAGCAGTTCTGTCTCGATGGCGATCTGCGCCTTGTTGTGTTGCAGCTCCGGCCCGTCGATCAGGAAGGTATCTTCCACACGCTCACCCAGGGTTGTGACCTTGGCGAGCAGCAGGTTGATGCGATGCCGGGCCAGCACCCGAGCGATGACATACAACAGGCCGGCGCGGTCGCTGGCCGATACGCTGAGCAGCCAGCGCTGGGCTTTTTCGTCGGGCCGCAGGTCAACCCGCGGTGCAATCGGAAAGCTTTTCACGCGCCTGGACACCCGGCCTTTGCCGGGGGTAGGGAGCGGGCCTGGATTCTCAAGCGTGCGGTCCAGGTCGGCCTCGACCATGGCGGCAAGTTCACGGTAATGTTCGGCCAGGTCGGGGTTGACGACCTGGAAGGTATCCAGTGCGTAGCCGTTTTTGGCGGTATGGACCTTGGCGTCCAGGATGCTGAAACCGGCCTGGTCAAAGTAGCCGCAGATACGTGCAAAAAGGTCCGGTGCATCGGGCGTGTAGACCAGCACCTGCATGCCTTCGCCCGCCGATGAGCGACGCGCCCGGACAATCGCCCTGGCCTTGCCTACGTGGCGCGACAACTGCCGTGCGTGCCAGGCAATGTCGGAGGCGTCGTGGCGCATGAAATAACTGACGTCCAGCGTGTCCCACAGCGCCTTGTGCCCCTCGAACGGCTCGGCATGCAGGGCCAGTGTGGTCAGGGCTTCGCGCTTGCGCGATTCGACCTCCGCATCCGCATCCGGGGCCCGGCCGCCAAGCACGCGCAAGGTGTAGCGGTAGAGGTCTTCCAGCAGCTTGCCTTTCCATGCGTTCCAGACCTTGGGACTGGTGCCGCGGATGTCGGCGACCGTCAGCAAATACAGGGCCGTGAGGTAACGCTCGTTGCCCACGCGCTTTGCAAATGCGGCGATGACTTCAGGATCGCTGAGGTCTTCTTTCTGGGCAATGCGGCTCATGCTCAAGTGTTCGCCCACCAGGAATTCCGCCAGTTTTGCATCTTCCGTGGCGATGCCATGCTGGCGGCAAAACGTTCGCACGTCCTTGCGCCCCAGGTCGGAATGGTCGCCACCGCGCCCCTTGGCAATGTCGTGGAACAGGGCTGCGATGTAGAGGATCCAGGGCTTGTCCCAGCCGGCGGCGAGCTGCGAACACATCGGGTATTCGTGCGAATGCTCCGCCATGAAAAAACGGCGTACATTGCGCAGCACCATCAGGATGTGCTGGTCCACCGTGTAGACATGAAACAGGTCGTGCTGCATCTGCCCGACGATCTTCCTGAACACCCAGAGGTAACGCCCGAGCACCGAGGTCTGGTTCATCAGCCGCATGGCATGCGTGATGCCTTCGGGTTGCTGCAGGATTTTCCTGAAGATGTCGCGGTTGACGGGGTCGCTGCGGAATTTGGCGTTCATCACGCCCCGGGCGTTGTAGAGTGCGCGCAGCGTGCGTGCCGACAGGCCCTTGATACCGACGGTTGTCTCGTAGAGCAGGAAAGTCTCAAGAACTGCATGCGGCTCGCGCACATACAGGTCATCGCTGGCGACCTCCAGCATGCCGGCCTTGTCTGAGAAACGTTC
Source organism: Polaromonas aquatica (assembly GCF_042659145.1). NCBI lineage: Bacteria > Pseudomonadati > Pseudomonadota > Betaproteobacteria > Burkholderiales > Comamonadaceae > Polaromonas > Polaromonas aquatica. The sequence goes on from NZ_JBHSRS010000002.1 coordinate 185,931, forward strand.
ATTGATGACAAGAGGCGGGTAGGTACTGGGGTTCAGCCGCTCCTCAATGTTGAGCAGCAGGATCTGGTTCAGCTGTGATACCGCCTTCGCCGCCCAGTAGTAACGGCGCATCAGCGCCTCGCTGGCCCGGCGCGGGAGCTTGCTGCCGTCTTCGGCTTCTGCCTTGTACCCGAACGACTCGGCAACAGCCGTCTGCAGGTCAAAAACAAGCCGGTCTTCACGGCGTCCCGAAATAATGTGCAGGCGCGCCCGTATCAGGCTGAGCAGCGCCTCGTTGGCCTTGATTTGCCGTACTTCAAAAGCTGTCGCCAGGCCGCTCCTGGCCAGGTCATCCCATGATTTGCCGAGGCCGGCAGCGCGGGCAACCCAAAGCACCACCTGCAGGTCGCGCAGGCCGCCGGGAGATTCCTTGCAGTTGGGTTCCAGGGAATAGGGTGTGTTTTCGAACTTGTTGTGGCGCTGGCGCAATTCCAGCGTTTTGGCGACAAAAAATGCCTTGGGGTCCAGCACGGCATCGAGTTCTGTCTGCAGGCGCGCAAAGTTCCTTTTGTGGCCCGCTACCAGCCGCGCTTCAAGCAGGGATGTCTGGACCGTGACGTCCTTTGCAGCTTCTTCCACGCAGTCGGCCACTGTGCGCACGCTGGAGCCTATCTCCAGGCCACTGTCCCAGCAGTTGCTTATAAAACTCTCTACTTTTGCCTTGAGAGCTGGGTCCTGGTCTACCTGCGCGTCGTCGGGCAGGAGCAGCAGCACGTCCACATCGGAATGGGGAAACAGTTCGCCCCGGCCGTAACCGCCTGCGGCAACCAGGCAGGCCGCCTCCGGAAAATCAGCGATCTGCCACAGCAGTTGCAGGGTGACATCGGTGTGCCTGGCCAGTTTCTGCAACAGGCCGTGGATGCCGCGGCTGGACGAGCCGCTGGCGGCCAGTGACTCAAAAAGAGCAGTTTTGCCGTTGCGGTATTGCTCGCGTACCTGGGACAACTCAAGCATGGAGCGCGTTGTTCGGGCTCTGGATCAGGCCGCTTGCGGAACCTGCTGGGCTTTCACGAAGTCCGGTGCCGGCGGGCTGCCTGCCGACAGGGTCAGGACTTCGTAGCCGGTTTCAGTCACCAGGATCGTGTGTTCCCATTGCGCCGTCAGCGAATGGTCGCGTGTCACGATGGTCCAGCCGTCTTTTTCCGGGCCGTCCTTGATGTCGCGCTTGCCGGCGTTGATCATGGGTTCTATCGTGAAGGTCATGCCGGGCTTGAGTTCTTCCAGCGTGCCGGGACGGCCGTAATGCAGCACCTGGGGTTCTTCATGGAATTTTTTGCCTATGCCATGGCCACAGAACTCGCGCACAACCGTAAAACCCTGGCTTTCCGCGAAGGTCTGGATGGCATGGCCGATATCGCCAAGGCGGGCTCCGGGCTTGACGCGCATGATGCCGTGCCACATGGCTTCAAACGTCACCTTGCACAGGCGTTTGGCTGCAATCGATACGTCGCCGATCAGGTACATGCGGCTGTTGTCGCCAAACCAGCCGTCCTTGGTGATGACGGTGACATCGATGTTCATGATGTCGCCTTTTTTCAGCGGCTTGTCGTTGGGGATGCCGTGGCAGACCACGTGGTTCAGCGAGGTGCACAGCGACGCGGGGTAGGGCGGGTAACCTGGCGGCTGGTAGCCCAGCGTGGCCGAAACCGTGCCCTGCACATTCACCATGTAATCGTTGGCGAGCTTGTCGATCTCTTTGGTGGTGACACCTGCCTTGACGAAAGGCGTGAGGTAATCCAGCACCTCGGATGCCAGTTTGCAGGCGACCCGCATGCCTTCTATGCCGGCTGCATCTTTGTAGGTAATACTCATGGGCTGATTATCCCACCGCAACCAAGCCATTGCAGGCGTCATGCTTTGCACCAGGCTGGTGCTGCAGTGGACCGCGCATTACACGCGGTGAAAGGCGTGGGGCGCCGGCCGCAGCGCAGGGCCGCCCCAAGCAAGGCCAGCCCCCTCGGGGGCAGCGCATGACACGCAGTGAAAAGCGTGGGGGCTTATCGGAACGGGTAAAATTCAGGGTTAACGCGAACCCCGGACCTGGCGCAGGTTTGAGGGCGTGCCAACCACCTTTGGGCGGCTTCCCGGCTGCCCGCCACAACCACAAGGCCACCGCTACCGTGACCCTGCACCTGACGACTTTTGAGGGCGTGCCCGAGGGCATCAATGCCCTGAGCGATTTCCGCGTCCAGCAACTCCTCCCGCGCCTGCAAGCCATCCACGAGAAAATTGTGGGCATCCATGCACGTTTTGTGCACCTGGTGGCGACCGACACCTTGCCGACAGAGGCTGAAAAGACCCAGCTGGCAGCCCTGCTGAATTATGGCGAGCCGGCCCCTGCGGCCCTTGCCAGCCCCGTCGCTGGCTCGATCTTTGTCGTGACGCCGCGCTTCGGCACGGTTTCGCCCTGGGCTTCCAAGGCCACGGACATTGCCCGCAATTGCGGCCTGTCCATCAGGCGCATAGAACGCATCACGGAGTTCCAGCTCACGTTCAAATCCCAACTGCTGGGCAAGGCCGCCCTGACAGACGGCCAGCGCGAGCAGGTTGCGGCGCTGCTGCATGACCGCATGACCGAAAGCGTGATGCCTGACCGTGCCGAGGCCGCAGGCCTTTTCACAGAACTGCATGCCGCCCCCTTGCAAACCATTGATGTACTGGCCGGCGGCAAGGCGGCGCTGGAAGCCGCCAACAGCGAATTCGGCCTGGCGCTGGCCGTGGACGAGATCGACTACCTGGTCAATGCCTTCACCCAGCTCAAGCGCAACCCGACCGACGTCGAGCTGATGATGTTTGCGCAGGCCAACAGCGAGCATTGCCGCCACAAGATCTTCAACGCCGACTTCACGATTGACGGCGTGCCGCAGGACAAGAGCCTGTTTGCCATGATCCGCAACACCGAAAAGCTGCATCCGCAGCACACCGTGGTGGCCTATTCGGACAACGCTTCGGTCATGGAAGGCGCCAAAATCCAGCGTTTTTACGCCAAATCGACCTCTGCCCCCCGTGATGCAAGCGCAACCAGCTATCAAAGTTATAGCGCCTCCGACGACGTGCTGACGCATGTGCTGATGAAGGTAGAGACGCACAACCATCCCACGGCGATTTCCCCGTTCCCGGGTGCATCCACAGGCGCAGGCGGTGAAATCCGCGATGAGGGCGCTACCGGACGCGGCTCCAGGCCCAAGGCCGGTCTGACGGGCTTTACCGTTTCAAAGCTGTTTGATGGCGACTACGGCAAACCTGAACACATCGCCAGCCCGCTGCAGATCATGACCGAGGGCCCCTTGGGCGGCGCGGCCTTCAACAATGAATTCGGCCGGCCCAACCTGTCCGGCTACTTCCGCGAATACGAGCAAACCGTGGGCGGCCAGCGCTGGGGTTACCACAAGCCCATCATGATCGCCGGCGGCGTCGGCACGATTGACGCGGGCCTGACCAAAAAAATCCTTTTCCCGGCCGGCACCCTGCTGATACAGCTGGGCGGCCCCGGCATGCGCATAGGCATGGGCGGCAGCGCTGCCAGTTCCATGGCCTCGGGTACCAATGCGGCCAGCCTGGACTTTGACTCGGTGCAGCGCGGCAATCCCGAGATTGAACGCCGTGCGCAGGAAGTCATCAACCAGTGCGCCCAACTGGGCGCGGCCAACCCCATTCTGGCAATCCACGACGTGGGTGCCGGCGGGCTGTCCAACGCCTTCCCCGAGCTCGTCAATGACGCAGGGCGGGGCGCAAAATTTGACTTGCGTGCCGTGCAGCTTGAAGAAAGCGGCCTGTCGCCCAAGGAAATCTGGAGCAATGAGAGTCAGGAGCGCTATGTCATGGCGATTGCGCCTGAGTCGCTGGCGCAGTTCCAGGCCTTTTGCGAGCGCGAGCGCTGCCCGTTTGCGGTGATTGGTACCGCGACTGAAGACAAACAGCTGGTGCTGGCAGATGGCGATACCGCCCCGCCAGTGGATATGCCGATGAATGTTTTATTGGGCAAGCCGCCCAAAATGCATCGCGACGTGAAAAGCGTGGCGCACAGCATCAAGCCCATAGACCTGACCGGTGTGGACCTGCAGAAAAGTGCGATCGCCGTGCTGAGCCACCCGACGGTGGCATCCAAACGCTTCCTGATCACGATCGGCGACCGCACCGTGGGCGGCCTGACGCACCGCGACCAGATGGTTGGCCCCTGGCAGGTTCCGGTGGCCGATTGCGCCGTCACGCTGGCCGACTACCGGGGTTTTGCCGGCGAAGCCATGAGCATGGGTGAACGCACACCGCTGGCAACCGTCAATGCCGCCGCCTCTGGCCGTATGGCGGTGGCGGAAGCCATCACCAACCTGCTGGCAGCGCCTATCGAGCTGCCGCGCGTCAAGCTGTCTGCCAACTGGATGGCCGCCTGCGGCGAGCCTGGGCAGGATGCAGCACTTTACGAAACCGTCAAGGCTGTGGGCATGGAATTGTGCCCGGCACTGGGCGTGTCGATTCCGGTCGGCAAGGATTCGCTGTCCATGCGCACCGTCTGGACGGACGACAAGGTCGGCAAAAAGGTCACCTCGCCTGTCTCGCTGATCGTCAGCGCCTTCGCCACGCTGGCCGATGTGCGCGGCACGCTCACGCCGCAACTCAATGCGCTTGAAGCCGACACCACGCTGATCCTGATCGACCTGGGCAAGGGCCAGAACCGCATGGGTGGTTCCATCCTGGCGCAAAGCCTGGGACTTGAAGATGGTGCCGTGCCCGACCTGGACGATGCCAAAGACCTGGTCAACCTGGTTAATGCCATCAACCAGCTGCGTGCGCAGGGCCGCATCATGGCCTACCACGACCGCAGCGACGGCGGCCTGTTCGCCAGCGTCTGCGAAATGGCTTTTGCCGGCAATGTCGGTGTTTCGCTCAATGTGGACATACTGCTGCTCGAAGGCGACGGCATCAGCGACAGCCGCATGGACAGTGGCGACAGCAAGAACTGGGCATCACAGGTTGGCGCACGCCGTGATGAGCTCACGCTGAAAGCCCTGTTCAATGAGGAACTGGGCGCGGTGATCCAGGTGAACACGGATGTGCGCAACGAGGTCATGCAAACCCTGCGTGAACACGGCCTGTCAAAGTTCAGCCATTTCGTCGGCAAAACCCGGCCGCAACACGCCGCGCTGGAAGTCGGCAAGGGCGAAGTCCAGGTCTGGCGTGACACCAAAGCGGTGTTCAAGGCACCGCTGCAGGATTTGCACCAGGTGTGGGACTCGGTCAGCTGGAAGATCAACCAGCAGCGCGATAACCCGCAAGGCGCGGATGCCGAGCATGCGTCCGCAGGCGATCCGTCCAATCCCGGCCTGCATGTGCACCTGACGTTTGAGCCGAACAAAGCACCCGAGGCGCCTTCATTGAACCTGTCGCGCCCCAGGGTGGCAGTGCTGCGCGAGCAGGGCGTCAATTCGCATGTGGAGATGGCTTACGCCTTCACGCAGGCCGGTTTTGAAGCCATAGACGTGCACATGACCGACTTGCAGACCGGCCGTGCGCAACTGGCCGATTTCAAGGGCGTGGTGGCTTGCGGCGGCTTCAGCTACGGCGACACACTGGGCGCCGGCATAGGCTGGGCGCGTTCCATCACCTTCAACCCGGTGCTGTCCGCGCAGTTCAAGGCCTTCTTCGGCCGGCAGGATACGTTTGGCCTGGGTGTCTGCAATGGCTGCCAGATGTTTGCCGAGCTGGCCGACATCATTCCGGGCGCAGAAGCCTGGCCGCGCTTCACCACCAACCGCAGCGAGCGTTTTGAAGCCCGCCTGAGCCAGGTTGAAGTGCTGGAATCACCCAGCCTGTTCTTTGCAGGCATGGCCGGCAGCCGCCTGCCGATTGCCGTGGCGCATGGCGAGGGCTATGCCAATTTTGCGCACCGTGGCGATGCCTCCAAAGCCATTGCCGCCATGCGGTTCACAGACAACCACGGCCAGCCCACGGAGGCGTATCCCGCCAATCCAAACGGCAGCGCCGGTGGCCTGACGGCTGTAACGACAGCGGACGGGCGTTTCACGGCCATGATGCCGCACCCGGAGCGCGTGTTCCGCAATATCCAGATGAGCTGGACTTCGGGTGATGCCGGCCAGCTCAGCCCATGGATGCAGCTCTGGCACAACGCGCGGCGCTGGGTGGACTAAAAGCCATTGCCGGGTCGTTGGCCGGCCTTCTCCTGGAAGGCAACAGCTTCCCCTGCCGGATACGGAAGCAAGAATGATCCGGGCAAAGATGCCCGGATCATCTTCAAACCAGGCTGATTCGGTAGTCTGGCGGTATTTAAAAAGAATAGCCAGCCGCAATTGTCAACGCCACCGGGTTGAATTTGATGTCGGCATTGCGCTGGATATTGCCAACCGCCGTAGGCGTGTTGGTCGTGATTGTCGACTTGACCTGGGCGGTTGCTACTGACACTGTCATTGACCATTCTTTGGTGAACTTATATGTCGCACCGGCTTGCAGGGCCAGTCCCCAGGAGTCGCTCATTGAAAGGCTTGAAGGACCGCAGCCTGGAATTGCACCACCACCGCAGTTCAGCTGATTTCCTGCGTCTGTCACGTTGTACTGGCCGAACCTGGTGTAATTGATACCAACACCCACAAATGGCCGGAAGGCGCTGGATTTTTCCAGGAATTTGTAGTTTGCGAACAGTGTTGGGGCGATCTGCTGGACGGTCGCTCCCTTTTGGCCGTTAAAGGCCGCATTGAGTGCAGGGTTGGCTGTATTGACCTTCAATATGACGTCATGGGTAGGCGGCACGCCCAGAGCCAGTTCGACATCCCAGTTGTCATTTATTTCGGGGAATAGGAGAAAAAGGCGGTTGCCTTGTCACGCACGTAAAGGCTTGAACCTGGCGGCGTGAAGGCTGCCGGGCCGTTACCCGAAAAATCGCCTGCACTGGAATGCGGCTGTATGTTTGTGACGCCAAACCTGATTGTATTTTGCTGCGCCAGCGCGGGTACTGCCGCGGTGATGAGCAATACGCCAGCCAACAAAAAATACTTTGTTTTCATCGCTCAACTCCTTCTGTTTGAATAACTATTACAGAGTCGACAATAGAGCGACCATATCGAGCGGCCATGCTGCTATTGGTTGTTGATGCTATCTGGCTTGACCCAATACATTCAGGGGGTAATTACCCCGTGATACAGGTATTTCAGTAAGTTTCTGGTGCAAAAGTGCTGGCCAAAATGCTCTTTGCGACATATCGGGCGCATAAAAAAACGCGGACGAAGCCGCGTTTTTCAGGTCTGGACAAGCTTGCGCTATTCGATTTTTGCCTTGTCGCGCAGCCCTTGCTGAAAGGTCGCGAGTTTTTGCTGCTCCAGTTGCTGTGCAATCTGTGGCTTGAGTTCTTCAAACGGTGGCAACTGGGCTGTGCGAATGTCGTCCACACGAATGATGTGGTAACCAAACTGGGTCTTGACGGGCGTGTCGGTCATCTGGCCCTTGCCCAGCTTGAGCATGGCTTCGGTGAACTCTGCCACATAACTGCTGGGGTTGGCCCAGTCGAGGTCGCCGCCGTTGGCGCCTGAGCCGGGGTCTTTTGACTGCTTCTTGGCGATGTCTTCAAATTTCGCGCCTTTTTTCAGGCTGGCGATGATGGCTTTGGCGTCGGCTTCCTTTTCAACCAGGATGTGCCTGGCCTTGTATTCCTTGCCGCCGTTGGCTGCTGCAAACTTGTCGTACTCGGCTTTCAGCTCCGCATCGGTGACCGGGTTTTTCTTCTGGTAGTCGGCGAACAGCGCGCGGATCAGGATGGTCTGGCGTGCCAGCTCCATCTGTGCCTTGTAGTCTTCGCTGGTGGACAGGCCCTGTTTTTCGGCTTCCTGCATGAAAATTTCGCGGGCGATGACTTCTTCGCGCAGCTGGTCCTGGATCTCCGGTGTCACGGGGCGTCCCGACTTGGCCACTTGCTGAGCCAGTGTGTCAAGACGGGCTTTGGGAACAGCCTTGCCATTCACGATGGCGACGTTCTGGGCAAAAGCGCCTTGCGCGCCCAATGCCATCAGGGCCGCAGCAGCCGTTGCCAATAAAAATTGCTTCTTCATAAATGTCCTGTGTTGTCCTGTTGAGATGATTATTTATGCCGGCGTTTCAATGATTTCGATAGCCAGCGCGTGCAGGCCCTGATCGATGAAATTTTGCAGTGCATCATACACAAGCCGGTGGCGCGCCACGCGGCTCTTGCCTGTAAATGCGGGGCTGGCAATGCGAATGCGAAAGTGGGTACCAAAACCCTCTGCGTTGGCGCCAGCGTGCCCTGCGTGGGCAGCACTTTCGTCCAGAACTTCCAGCTGTGTTGGATGGAGCTGCGCCAGGAGCTGCTCTTCCAGCGCCCGTACATGTATCGGCAGTACCGTGCTCATGGTGTTGGGCCCTGTTTGATGTACTTGTTCAGGTACACCGCCTGGGCCAGCACAAACACGATCATCAGGCCCATCCCGCCAAACAGCTTGAAATTGACCCAGGTGCTGGTGGGGAAGTTGAATGCCACCCACAGGTTCAGAACGCCCATCACGGCGAAAAAACCGACCCAGCTGAAATTCACTACCCGCCAGATGGGGTCCGGCAGGTTCATTTGTGAGCCCATCAATGACTTGATGCCGTTCTTTTTGAAGATGAGTTGGCCAAACAGCAAGGCGCCGCCCATCACCCAGTACAGCACGGTCGGCTTCCATTTGATGAAACTCTCGCTGTGAAAGTAGATGGTGGCACCACCCAGCGCCGTGACCAGCCCCAGGCTGACCCAGAGCATGGTGTCGACTTTTTTGCCGCGCGCCTTGAGCCAGAGGATTTGCGCGAAGGTGGCCAGGATCACCACAACGGTGGCCAGCAGTACCGGGGCTTCCGCAGGCCCGACAACACCGCCGGACACCATAAAACCAAGCCATTCGGTGGCCGTGCTGGCGGCCCACTCCTTGTGGCCTTCGGCGTACTTGAACATGCCGAAAAACAGGGCAATTGGCAGGAAATCGAGAAGAATTTTCATGAAGGGATTATCGCGGGTAGCTTGATGGCGGGAAATGTTCCAGACCCTTCGGGTTGAGCCGTTCTTCAGGCTCAGGGCGAACAGAGTCAACGGTCATGGGGATTTCTTGAAATCCAGTGAGGCCGAGTTCATGCAGTAACGCAGGCCGGTTTCAGTGGGGCCATCGGGAAAGACATGACCCAGGTGTGCGCCGCAACTGGCGCAGACGGTCTCGGTGCGCGTCATGCCGAACTTGTGGTCCGTATGTTCTTCAATGGCACCGGGGACAGCCTCCTCCGAGAAACTCGGCCAGCCGCAACCAGCGTCAAATTTTGTATCAGAGTTAAAAAGCTTGGCGCCGCAACATATGCAGTGGTAGCTGCCGTCCGCCCAGACGGACTCGTATTTCCCGGTAAATGGCCGTTCAGTGGCTGCGTGGCGGGTGACCTCAAAGGCAACGGGTTCAGCGCCTTTTTCAGCCAGCAGGGCTTTCCATTCGGCATCGGTTTTTTCGATTTTCTGGGTCATGGCCAGGGTGTCCTGTATGAAAGGTTACGCGGAGGGTTACGAACTGCAGCTGATTTCAATGGAGGCGGCCCAGTCCGGTGGAAAGCCGGCAAAACTGTCGTGGCCAGGATGTTCGTCAAATGGGGATTGCAGCAGGGTCAACAAGGTATCGACCCCGGAAAAGTCCTTTAGTTTCGCCGCGCGTATGGCCTCTTCGCCCAAATGGTTGCGCAACACGAATTTCGGGTTGTTTTTAAGCATCAAATCGGCCCGCAGCCCAATATCGACGCGCGCAATGCGCTCCGAATACTGTAGCGCCCAGGCGTTGAAGGATTCCCGGTCAAAGAACAGGTCGCGCACGGCTTCGTGCCCGCTTTGCGGCGTAAAAGTGCACAAGCGGCGCCAGAAGATGGTGTAGTCCACCTTGTTGGCGGCCAGCAACCTGAAGGTGTTTTCCACCAATGCCGTATCTTCGGGCTGGGTATCCGGCAACCCCAGCTTGGCGCGCATCCGGGCTTGCAGCGCCTCGGGAAACACGGTTTTGTAGGACTCCAGTGCAGCCAGAGCCTGGTCCTGGGTCTCCATCAGGGGAAGCAAGGCCTGGCCCAGGCAAAACAGGTTCCAGTACGCGATGTTCGGCTGCTTGTTGTAAGCGTAGCGCCCCTGCGTATCCGAATGGTTGCAGATATGTGCGGGATCAAATGCATCCAGGAACTGGAAAGGGCCATAGTCAATGGTCAGGCCCAGGATGCTCATGTTGTCGGTGTTCATCACACCGTGGCAAAAGCCTGTTGCCTGCCAGGCCGCCATCAGATGTGCAGTGCGCTCGCTGACGGCTTCAAGCAGTGCTGCATAAGGTTGCGCCGCTTCACGGCAGGCCGGATAAAAACGCTCAATGACATAGTCGGCCAGTGTTTTCAGCTGGGCATGCTGGTCGGTGTAGCTGAAGTGCTCAAAATGTCCGAAACGTATGAAACTGGGCGCCGCTCGGGTCACGACCGCAGCGGTTTCGATCTCTTCGCGGCGTACCTTGGCGTCCGAACCGGTGACGCACAGGGCCCGCGTGGTGGGGATACCCAGGCCCTGCATGGCTTCCGAGCACAGGTATTCCCGTATCGAGCTGCGCAGCACGGCGCGGCCATCTCCCATGCGGGAGTAGGGCGTGCGGCCCGCGCCCTTGAGTTGTATTTCCTGTGACCCGCTGGAGGTTTCCAGCGCACCAAGCAGTATGGCGCGCCCGTCACCCAACTGGCCGGCCCATTGGCCGAACTGGTGGCCGCTGTAAACACTGGCCAGCGGCAGTGAGCCATCGGCCACACGGTTCCCGGTGAAAAGCTCCAGCGCAGCCTGAGATTCAAACCAGTTTTGCTCCAGTCCCAGCTCGCGGGCAAGACCAAGGTTGCGGCTGATCCAATAAGCCGAGGGCAGGGGGCTGGGCTGCAGTTCGGTGTAAAAATCCGGCCCCAGGCTGACAAAGTGGTTAGCCCATTTCAGGCTTGTAGGGTCGGCAGGCTGCTCGTCAGTGACTGGGTTCATGCCCTTATTGTCATATGCCGTCAGTAGCCCCGCCCCTGTGGGGATAAAACGAAGCAGTTTCCGGATGGCGGGTGTTGCCGGATAAAAAATAAGGTCCTAAGCCTCGGGCGGGATGGCATGGGCAGTCAAGGCATGCTCATCCAATACAGTCACGCGGCCAAATGTCAGGGATACCAGGCCTTGCTGCTCCATCGACTTGAGTGCTTTGTTCACCGTTTGCCGCGACAGGCCCACCAGGTGCCCCAGTTCTTCCTGTGAGAGCGTCAGCTTGCGACGGCCTTGCCAGAACACACGGCTCAGGTAGAGGGCCACCCTCTGCTCGGGTGCGCGCAGGCGACCGGCTTCAATGATGGTCATGGCCTGGCCGAGGCGCCGGTTCAGGTGCGCGACGAGGAAGTGGTTAAACGGCAGGCTATCGGCCAGCAGCGCATTGAACTGGATACGCGGAAGGCAAAGCCACAGTGTGTCACGCAGCGCGATCACATCGTAGCGCCGCGGCTCTGACTTCAGGGTCGAGCCTTCACCAAACCACTCGCCATCGGGCACCCCCAGAAACGCAGATACCCGTCCTTTGGGGGAGCCGCTTTGCAGCTTGACCAGTCCCGAGAGCACGGCGTACCAGCCATGCACCTCGTCGCCTGCATGCAGCAGGATGTCGCCCTTTTTTGCGGTCCGGGTGACAACACTTTCGGACACGCTGGCCTGGGTTTCTCCGGACAAGTGGCGAAACCAGGGCTGGGCTTGCAGAAACTGCCTGGACGGGCAGCTCACCCCAAAAGGCATGGCCGACAGATTCTGCCCGCCTGGTGCTTCAGGATTGATTGTTTTACCCTTGTCTCCGGACGGAGTCGGCACGGCGGTGTTCACACGGTAGATGCACTGTTGATCCCGAAACGCTGGCGGTATTGTCCCGGTGGCAGGTCAAACCAGCGCTTGCAGGCTCGAAAGAAGTTGCTTTGGTCGACAAACCCAAGCATGTCGGCGACCTGGCCCAGGGAGTGATGTTCCTCGGTCAGGTATTTGCGGGCAAGTTCGCTGCGGGCCTCGTCCAGCAGTTGCTGGAATGAGGTGTTTTCCGCATGCAGCCGGCGCTGGAGCGTGCGGTCTGTCAGGGCCAGGCCGCTGGCGATGTCTTCGCGGCGCGGCTCGCCCTGATGCAGTCGCCGAATAATTTCCTCACTGACCCGGTAGCTGGTACGGGTATTGCCCAGGCTGGTCAGCCGTTCTTCAATGACGCGCTCATGCAGGTCGAACATCGTCGGGTTGCTTGAGGGTAAGGGCGCATCCAGGTCTTCTGCCGAGAGCAGGATGCGCGAGGCTGGCTGGTCAAATCGCAAGGGGCAGTCAAACGTCATGCGGTAGGGATGGAAGTCCAGGGGTTCCGCGAATATGAACTCGGCGCCCAGTACCCGCACCTCGCGCCGCGTCAGCCAGCGGCTCAGGATCAGCAGGGTCAACAGGCTGTATTCCTGCCTCTGCCTGGGCACACGCCGGGTATTCCCAATGTGGCCGAGCACCAGCCAGCAGTTCTGGCGCTCCGGCACCAGTTCGAAAGTGGTGCAATCAGAGATCAGCGCCAGATAGCGCGAAAGGTTCTCAAGGCCGGTACGCAGGTTCGGGTTGGACATCATGGCGTAGCCCACGACATCGAAATTGACGTACCTGGCAGCCAGCCCGGGATTCAGCCCTAGCGCCTGGTTGCCCGACCATGCCACGGCAATGTCCCAAAGCTCGGAAATCTTTTCGGCGCCAAAACGTGCTGCGGGCTTGTCCAGCAAGGTGATATCCAGCCTGGCGGTGCGGAACAGTCGCGGTACGTCAATGCCTTGCGAGGCAAACATGTCGGCCAGGCCCTTGACCCAGGTTGATGAGCTCGTACGTTCCATATCAAAAGTGGCGTTCTGAAGTCACTACTTTGGCCGTGTTGTGATAACCGCCCGGCAGTGTCTTCTCCATAGAATTCTTTATCGCGGCATGCACCGCACGAGCCGGCAATTGGACGTGATTTTGCCGGGCCGTGCAAGTTGATATTTACCCGCACAGTGGAGACAAAAAATGCATTTCGAAGCCAATATCAGGCAGGCCGCCGGGCCCGCTTGTTCCGCTGAACCATGACGCGGGCGGCTCAGGGTAAACACCTGCAACATGTCGATCAGGCGACATGTTTTGCCATGCGCTGGCGGTGCCATCAAACTCCTGCACAACGATTCAAAAACAGCGCCTTGCCGGCGTGATGGAGAAAGACATGGACTTGTGGTGCAGACGATTCTTCCTGGGGTTTCTAGGCCTGGTCGCAGCACTGGCCTGGGCTGGCGTTCACGCTGAAAACGGTGTCAGCGACAAGGAGATCGTGCTCGGGCAGTCGCTGGGCCTGACGGGGCCGCTGGCGCAACTGGCGCCCGACATTGTCAATGGCGCGAATGTCTATTTCGACAGCGTGAACGCCAAGGGTGGCATTTTTGGCCGTCGCATCCGGCTGGTGACGCTGGATGACGGCTACCAGCCGGCGAACACCCTCAAGACGGCGCGCCAGCTGGTTGAGGACGAGCGGGTATTTGCGTTGTTGAACCTGACCGGCACGGACAATGTCGTTGGCATCCTGCCGATGCTGGCGAAAGAGAAACCTCCGGTCCCGCTGTTTGCGCCGTTTACGGGTGCTGACGTGCTGAGAGTGCCTGTGACGGGTCATGTGTTTCATGTGCGCGCCAGTTATGCCGATGAAACCGAAAAACTTGTCCAGCACCTGACCACCGTGGGCGTGCAGCGCATAGGCGTGCTCTGGATCAACAACGGCTTCGGAAAGGAAGGACTCGCCGGCGTGGAAAAAGCCATGCACAAACGCGGACTCAAGCTGTACGCCAATGCGCCGGTGCAGCCGGATGCATCGGATGTGGACAAAGCCGTTGCTGCCTTGCATGACACGCGGCCCGAGGTCATCATCATGATCACCACGGGTGTGCCCACGGTTTCTTTCATCAAGGCCTACAACAAGGCCCGCAAGGGCATGCGTTTTTACGCGTTGTCGGTCATGGGGACCCAGGCCACCTTGCGTGCACTTGGACCTGACGGCATTGGCGTGGTCGTGACTTCGGTCGTGCCTTTTCCATGGAGCCAGAGCAACCCCGTCGCCAATGAGTACCGCAGCGCCATGAAAAACGCCGGTTACGACAACCTGTCGTTCCTGGGTTTTGAAAGCTACATCAATGCCAAAGTTTTGGTCGAGGGTTTGCGGGGCGCGGGAAAGGATCTGACCCGGCCGAAGTTTGTCAATGCGCTGGAGCAGATGAGGCAGTTGAACCTTGGCGGATTTCAGGTCGGCTTCAGCAAGGAGTCGCACCAGGGCTCGCGTTTTGTTGAACTGACCATCATCGGCCCCGGCGAGAAATTCACCAAATAACCCTTGAACTTTGGCGACATGGGGCTTTCCCTGACGCGGCGCAAACCATTACGATAAAGGATTTGAAACAAATGCACCAAGGAGTGTCCATGCTGGGTTTAATGCAAAGTCAACCATTGATGATCTCGTCGCTGATCGAGTTCGCAGAGCGTCACCATGGTGATGCCGAGATCGTCTCGCGTCGTGTCGAAGGTGATATCCACCGCTACACCTACAAGGACTCTGCCAGGCGCGCCAGGCAGGTAGCCAAGGCGCTGGATGGCTTGAAGCTGGGTTTCAGCGACCGTGTTGCTACGCTGGCATGGAATGGCTATCGCCACTTTGAGTTGTATTACGGCGTCAGCGGTTCGGGCCGGGTGCTGCACACCATCAACCCGCGTTTGCATCCGGACCAGATCGCCTGGATTGCCAACCATGCAGAAGACCAGGTACTGTGTTTCGACCTGAGTTTTCTGCCGCTGGTGCAGGCCGTTCACGGCAGGTGCCCCACCATCAAGCATTACATCGCTATGTGCGATGCAGACAAACTGCCTCAGGACTCAGGCATTCCCAACCTGATCAGCTACGAGAGCTGGATAGGCGCGCAGTCCAGCGACTACAAATGGCCGAGTTTTGATGAGAACACGGCTTCCAGCATGTGCTACACAAGCGGCACCACGGGCAATCCCAAGGCTGCCTTGTACAGCCACCGCTCCAGCACCCTGCATGCCTACGCTGCAGCCTTGCCGGACGTGATGTGCCTGTCGGCACGCGATGCCGTTCTGCCGGTGGTTCCGATGTTTCACGTCAACGCCTGGGGCATCCCCTATTCGGCCGCACTGACGGGCGCCAAACTGGTGTTCCCTGGACCCGCGCTGGACGGCAAGTCGGTGTACGAACTTATCGAAGCAGAGAAAGTCACCTATGCGGCCGGTGTGCCCACGGTCTGGCAAATGCTGCTGGGGCACCTCAAGCCTGCAGGATTGAAGTTCTCAACCCTGCGCCGTACCGTGATTGGCGGGTCGGCATGTCCACCGGCGATGATCCAGGCCTTTAACGATGACTATGGCGTCGAGGTGCTGCACGCCTGGGGCATGACGGAAATGAGCCCGCTGGGCACGCTGTGCACCCTGAAAAACAAACACGATGCGCTGCCGGCGGAGGAAAAAATGAAGATCCGCCTCAAGCAGGGGCGGGCCATCTACGGTGTCGACATGAAAATCGTCAGCGAGGATGGCAAGGAACTGCCATGGGACGGAAAAACCTTTGGCGATCTTTATGTCAAGGGGCCGTGGATTGTGCGCGAGTATTTCAAGGGCGAGGGCGGCGATCCGCTGATCGACGGCTGGTTCCCCACGGGTGACGTGGCTACGATTGACGCGGACGGCTATATGCAGATCACCGACCGCAGCAAGGACGTGATCAAGTCCGGCGGCGAGTGGATCAGCTCTATCGATGTGGAAAACATCGCGGTGGCCCATCCCGCGGTCGCCATGGCCGCATGCATTGGCATCGCACATCCCAAGTGGGACGAACGCCCCGTGCTTGTGGTCGTGAAAAAACCAAACACCGAAGTCACGCGTGAAGAACTCATCAAGTTCTACGAGGGGAAAACCGCGAAATGGCAAATTCCCGATGACGTCGTGTTTGTCGATGCGATTCCGCTGGGCGCTACCGGCAAGATACTGAAAACCAGGTTGCGCGAGATGCTGAAGGACTACAAGTTGCCGACGCTCTGACAGCCGTCGCACCAGAGACATTGGCTAGGGCATTCCCTGACTCATCGTCTTGTGATTTGCCCTAACCTCTGCCCGTGATAAGTTGAATTCGTTCAAGATTAATTTAATAAACAGGAGACAATGAATGAGCACTCAGACTTTTTTTATGCGCCGCCATTTCGGCATCGCCGTGGCCGCCTCGGCCATGCTGTACGCCAGCGTGGCGCTGGCCCAGGCGCCTGCCAAGCCGGCGGCCGCTGCACCGGCCAAAGCTGCGGCACCCGCTGCTGCGCCAGGAACCGTCAACCTGAACCAGACCGTCAAGATTGCATGGCTTGACCCGCTGTCGGGCCTGATGGCCGCGGTGGGAACGAACCAGCTCAAGGGCTTTCAGTTCATGGCTGACCAGTTCAGCAAAAAGAACAAGGCCGGCGTGAAGTTTGAGATCATCGGCATCGACAACAAGCTGAGCCCACAGGAAACCACGAACGCACTGAAGTCCGCGATTGACCAGGGTGCACGTTATGTTGTTCAGGGCAACGGTTCCGGCCCAGCACTGGCGATCATGGATGCATTGTCGAAATACAACGAGCGCAATCCGGGCAAGGAAGTTGTTTACCTGAATTACGCGGCAGTCGATCCCGACCTGACCAACAGCAAGTGCGACTACTGGCACTTCCGCCTGGATGCGGACACCTCCATGAAAATGGAAGCGCTGACCGCATTCATGAAAGACCAGCCCGAGATCAAGAAGGTCTACCTGATCAACCAGAACTATGCGCACGGACAGCAGGTTGCCAAGTACGCCAAGGCCAACCTCGCGAGCAAGCGCCCCGACATCCAGATCGTCGGTGAAGACCTGCACCCGCTGGCGCAAGTGCGCGATTTCGCACCCTATGTTGCCAAAATCAAGCAGTCCGGTGCAGACACCGTGATCACCGGCAACTGGGGCTCCGACCTGTCGCTGCTGGTCAAGGCCGCCAACGAAGCCGGCCTGAACAACGTCAAGTTCTATACCTATTACGGTGGTGTGACCGGAACGCCGACGGCGCTGGGCGCAGCATCGGCCGGGCGTGTTTACATGGTCTCGTACAACCACCTGAACATGGGCGGCGAAATCCAGCAGCTCCAGGCTGACTACAAGAAAAAATTCAACGATGACTTCTACACCGGGGCCATCTACCACGCCTTTGCCATCCTGACGGAAGCCATGGCGCAAACCAAAACAACCGATGCGGCCACGGTGGCCAAGGCCATGGAAGGCATGCGCCTCAAGAGCTTCAACGGCGACATCGAAATGCGCAAGACTGACCACCAGTTGCAGCAAGGGCTCTACATTACCCGCTGGGAAAAAGCTGGCGGCAAGTATTCGTATGACGCCGAAAACACCGGTTACACCTTTGTACCCGTCAAGTACTACGAGCCCTATGTGGCCAGCACGCCCACCTCGTGCCAGATGAAACGCCCTTCGTAAATGCGTTAAGGCGCTGAGCCTCACATGGTGCAAGGCCCGACCAACCATCGGGCCTTTTTACCGATGGGCCGCCCCAAGGTACAAAGCTGCCCTCTTGCGGGGCAGCGACCCGCGCAGCGGCGGGGCGTGGGGGCCTTTTTTATTACCCTTTCAGGTGCTCATTCATGAATCTGGAGTTTTTCACCATTTCGCTGCTCAATGGGCTCAGCTACGGCCTGTTGCTGTTCATGCTCAGTTCCGGGCTGACGCTGATTTTCAGCATGATGGGCGTGCTTAATTTTGCGCACACCTCGTTTTACATGGTGGGTGCCTATATCGCTTACAGCACATCGCAGGTCATAGGCTTTTGGTGGTCCTTGCTGGTGGCGCCCATGGTCGTGTTTGTCATCGGCGCGGCATTCGAGAGGTTTTGCCTGCGCCGGGTGCACAAGTTCGGTCATGTGCCGGAGCTGTTGATCACTTTTGGCCTGTCTTACCTGCTGCTGGAGCTGGTGCAACTGATCTGGGGCCGGGCGGCTGTCAACTATGTCTTGCCAACAGGCCTTCAGGGTCCCCTGTTCACGATATTCGGGACCAATTTTCCGAAGTCGCGTGCGTTCATCATGCTGATTTCCATGCTCATGCTGCTGGGCATCTGGCTGTTGCTGACGCGTACACGCATTGGCCTGGTGATCCAGGCCGCGCTGACCCATCCCGAAACCGTGGAGTCGCTGGGCCATAACGTTCCGCGCGTCTTCATGCTGGTTTTTGGCGGTGGCGCAGCCCTGGCGGGCCTGGCCGGCGTGATTGGCGGCAACACGTTTGTGACCGAACCAGCCATGGCTGGATCGGTAGGGGCCATTATTTTTGTGGTGGTCGTGGTCGGCGGCATGGGCTCGCTCCCCGGGGCCTTTCTGGCATCCCTGCTGATTGGACTGGTCCAGACCTTTGCCGTGGCCATGGATCAGTCACTCATCACCCTGCTGGCGCAGTTCAGGGTCGCAGTAACGCCTGAGACCTTTGGCTACCCCCTGCTCAAGCTCACGATTTCGCAGGTGGCGCCGATACTGCCATTTCTCTTGCTGGTCCTGATACTGATTTTCCGCCCCAAAGGCCTGCTGGGTACACGAGAAGGATAAGGGCCAGTCATGACCGCAAAATACTACGAATTCAAGCCCCATAACGTGGGGCGCTGGGTGCTGTGGAGCCTCTATGCACTGCTGCTGGTGACTGCTCCCCTGATGTTCAAGAGCAGCCTGGCACTCACCATGCTGTCGCAGGCCGGTTACCTGGTCATCATCTGCCTGAGCTACAACATCCTGCTGGGGCAGGGCGGCATGCTGAGTTTTGGCCATGCGGTTTACGCCGGGCTGGGCTCGTTCCTGGCCATCCATGCGATGAACCTCGCGTCAAAAGGCACCTTCTACATTCCCTTGCCGCTGATTCCCCTTGTGGGCGGCTTGTCGGGGCTGTTTTTTGCCGTTCTGTTCGGTTACGTCACGACAAAAAAAGCCGGCACCACGTTTGCCATGATCACGCTGGGAGTTGGTGAGCTGGTGTTTGCCATGTCCCTGATGTTCCCCGAGTTTTTTGGCGGCGAGGGCGGCATCACGACCAACCGTGCTTATGGCAAGCCGATTTTTGGCATCAGCTTCGGCCCGCAAATCCAGGTTTATTACCTGATCGCCGTGTACTGTTTTATCTGCACCGCGGCCATGTTCGCCTTTACCCGTACACCGTTGGGCCGTATCCTGAATGCCGTGCGCGACAACCCGGAGCGTGTCGAGTTCATTGGCTACAACACGCAGCGGGTGCGCTACTACTCGTTCATCATCGCCGGTTTTTTTGCGGGTATAGGTGGCGGGCTGGCGGCGATCAATTCAGAAATCGTCACGGCTGAAGTGGTGAGCGGCGTACGTTCCGGCAGCCTGCTGCTGTTCACCTTCCTGGGCGGAGCCACTTTCTTCTTCGGTCCCATCATTGGTGCCGGTCTCCTGGTGCTCGCTCTGATCCTGCTGTCGGAGCTGACCATGGCCTGGTTGCTGTATGTGGGCCTGATTTTCCTGTTCATGGTGATGTATGCACCCGGCGGCATTGCCAGTCTGATCATGATGAATGTCAGGGTCGCGGCTTTTGGCAGGCTCAAGGAGTTATGGGTTGGTTACTTGGGCCTGGCCGTGACGGCCCTGGTGACCCTGGCAGGTGCCGCAGCCATGGTCGAGATGATTTATCACATGCAGCTCAATGCGGCACTGGGGCCCGAGCTTGGCTTCATGGGGGTCAAGCTGGATGCGCTTAACCTTAATAGCTGGTTTGGCGCCGGTTTTGTGATGCTGACCGGGCTGAGTCTTTTTGAGCTCACCCGCAGGTACTTTTTAAAGCAATGGGGCGAGATCCAGAATGACATTGAAAAGGAAATCAAGCGGAGGGAGACCTTATGAGCCCCCACGCTCGTCACTTTGAGTACTTCGCTGCCCCTCGAGGAGGCGCTGCGTCTGCGGCCCAGCAAAGCCAGCTCCGCAGCTCCTGCTGCTGGGGAAGTTACGTTGATCACGCTGCAAACGGCGCTCTGGCCCGGCGGACAAAAATATGACCTACTCACTTGAACTGAAAGACCTCCGCAAGAGTTTTGGCAAGACGGAGATCATCCGTGGCGCAAACCTGCAAGTAGCTGCCGGTGAGCGCGTGGCCATCATTGGCCCCAACGGTGCAGGTAAATCCACCCTGTTCAATTTGATCAGCGGGCGTTTTGAGCCCACAAGCGGGGACGTGCTTCTCAACGGCCAGCGCATCAACGGCAAGAAGCCTTTTGAAATCAACCGCTTGGGCTTGTCGCGCAGCTTCCAGATCACCAACATCTTCCCCAAGCTCAGTGTTTTTGAGAACTTGCGTTGTGGGGTTCTCTGGAGCCTGGGCTACAAGTACACCTTCCTGAAATTTCTCGCCGATCTGGATGACGCCAATGAGCGTGCCGAAGAATTGATGGGCATGATCAAGCTCGATAAAAAGCGGGATGTGCTGGCCGCCAACCTGACCTACGCCGAACAGCGTGCGCTGGAAATCGGCATCACCATCGCAGGCGGTGCCAGCGTGATCCTGCTCGATGAGCCCACGGCAGGCATGAGCCGATCTGAAACCAGCCGTTTCATCGGCCTGATCAAGGAAGTCACCGTGGGTAAAACCCTGCTGACAGTGGAGCATGACATGGGTGTGGTGTTTGGTCTTGCGGACAAGATCGCCGTCGTTGTTTACGGCGAGGTCATTGCATTCGACAAACCCGAAGCAGTACGTGCCGACCAGCGCGTGCAGGAGGCTTATCTCGGCTCACCTGTTGCCGACCAGCAGGCGGGAGGACATTGACATGCTGACCATCAATAACCTTCACGCCTTCTACGGCAAGAGCCACGTACTCCACGGCGTCTCGTTTGACGTGCGGCCGGGTGAGATCGTGGCTTTGCTGGGCCGCAACGGTTCGGGCCGTTCCACGACAGCCAAGGCGATCATGGGCCTGGTGGACTGCCAGGGCTCCATCAACTGGAAAAGCGGCGAAATAGTTGGCAAGAAGGCCTACGAAATTGCCCACCTCGGGATTGGTTATGTGCCCGAGAACCGCGACATTTTCCCCAAGCTGACCGTGCACCAGAACCTGTTGCTGGGCCAAAAGGGCTCCGGAAAAGGCTCGCGCTGGTCTTTCAAGGACATGTACGCCATGTTCCCGCGCCTGCTGGAGCGCCAGCACACCGAGGCCGGGGTGCTGTCGGGCGGCGAGCAGCAGATGCTCACGCTGTGCCGCACGCTCATGGGCGATCCGGACCTCATCATCATTGACGAGCCTACCGAGGGCCTGGCTCCGAAAATCGTGGAGCTGGTCGGCCAGTACCTGCAGACCCTTAAAAGCAAGGGCATCTCGGTACTTCTGATCGAACAAAAGCTCACCATCGCCATGGCCATTTCCGACCGGGCCCTTGTCATGGGGCATGGAAGCATTGTTTTTCAGGGTACGCCTGACAGCCTGCGGGCTGACGCCTACACTCGCAAAGAGTGGCTTGAGGTGTAAAAAACCGGGACAGCTTGTCGCCGCAGGGACAAGCCGGGCGATCATGGCACTTGTGCTGTCACAAACCCGCCCTACAATCAGAAAAAGAACGATCGTACTATTCTGTGCGGCAGGCGCAAGGTTTTGCGCCTGCAACCGGGACAACTGAAACTTTAATCAAGGAAGCAAGCGCAATGACAACCCTTTACGAAGTTCACGGCACTGTGGCCGTCATCACCCTGAACAACCCACCGGTCAATGGCCTGGGGTACGCAACGCGCTTGAGCATCACCGACAACCTGCAAAAAGCCAATGCAGACAGCGCCATCAAATCCATCGTGATCACGGGTGCCGGCAAGGCTTTTTCGGGCGGCGCCGACATCAAGGAATTTGGCAGTCCCAAGGCGCTGGCCGAGCCCAACCTGCTCAGCGTTATCCTGATGATTGAAAATTCAGCCAAGCCGGTGATTGCTGCGATTCATTCGGTCTGCATGGGTGGTGGCTTGGAGCTAGCGCTCGGCTGCCACTACCGCATTGCCGCCCCAGGCTGCAGCGTGGCATTGCCGGAAGTGAAGCTGGGCCTTGTACCTGGCGCCGGCGGCACACAACGCCTGCCGCGTGCGCTGGGTGTCGAGGCTGCGCTGAACATGATTGTGAGCGGCGAGCCTGTCAAGAGCGAACTGCTGGCCCAGATCCCCGGTCAAAAGCTGTTTGACAAGCTGGCAGCATCGCCTGAATCCCTGGCCGCAGAAGCGCTGGCCTATGCCCAGTCTGTTGCCGATACTCGACCGCTTCCGCTGGTGCGCAATCTGCCCTGCAAGCATCCCAACGGCGACGCCTACTTCCAGTTCGCACGCAATATGGTGGGCGGCATGTCCAAGAACTACCCCGCGCCGCTCAAGTGCGTGGCGGCGGTCGAAGCTGCTACCAAACGCAAATTTGACGATGGCCTGGCATTTGAGCGCGAGCTGTTCATCAACCTGATGTGGACCCCGGAAGGCCGCGCCCTCAGGCACATTTTCATGGCCGAGCGGGCCGCCTCCAAGATTCCCGATGTGCCGTCGGATACGCCCCAGCGCGCCATCAAGTCGATTGCCGTGATTGGTGCTGGCACCATGGGTGGCGGCATTTCCATGAACTTCCTGAACGCCGGCATTCCCGTGAAGATGCTGGAGATGAAGCAGGAAGCGCTGGACCGCGGCATCGCCACCATCCGCAAAAACTATGAAGCCCAGGTCAAAAAAGGCAAGCTCAAGCAGGACAAGTACGAGCAGCGCATGAGTCTGCTCAGCACCACCCTGAGTTATGACGATCTGAAAGAGGCCGACATGGTCATCGAAGCCGTGTTTGAGGAAATGGGCGTCAAGGAAAGGGTCTTCAAGGAACTGGACCGCGTGATGAAGCCGGGTGCCATCCTGGCCTCCAATACCTCGACCCTGGACATGAACCAGATCGCCGCATTCACCAAGCGTCCGCAGGACGTCATTGGCACGCACTTTTTCAGCCCTGCCAACGTGATGAAACTGCTGGAAGTGATTCGCGGTGAAAAAACCGCGAAGGACGTGCTTGCCACCGTGATGGCGCTAGGCAAGAAGATCCGCAAGACGGCCGTGGTATCGGGTGTCTGCGACGGTTTTATCGGCAACCGCATGATCGAGCAGTACGGCCGCCAGGGCGGTTTCCTGCTGGACGAAGGTTGCACACCGGAACAGGTCGACAAGGCCATTGAGAAGTTCGGTTTTGCCATGGGTCCATTCCGTATGGGCGACCTGGCCGGTAACGACATCGGCTGGGCCATCCGCAAACGCCGCTACACAGAAAAGCCGGACATGAAATACAGCAAGACCGCCGACCTGCTGTGCGAAAAAGGCCGCTTCGGCCAGAAAACCGGCGCCGGCTGGTATGACTATGTGGCCGGCAAGCGCGATGCCATCCCGAATGCCGAAGTCGTCAAGGTGATTGAAGACCACCGCAAGAGCCTGGGCATCACGCCGCGCAAGATTTCCGATGAAGAGATCGTGCAGCGCCTGGTGTATTCGCTGGTCAACGAGGCTGCGCATATCCTGGAAGAAGGCATTGCCTCCAAGGCCAGCGATATCGATATGGTGTACCTCATGGGTTACGGCTTCCCGATCTACCGTGGCGGCCCCATGAACTACGCCGACCAGGTCGGCCTTTTCAATGTGGTGCAAAGCATGAACCGCTTTGCGAAGAACCCGCTGGACGACGCGAATTTCTGGAAACCCGCACCGCTGCTGGCCCGTCTTGCCGCCGAAGGCAAGACCTTCAATTAATTGCCGCTGAAGGCCAAACCTTCAACTGATTTTGCGAACTAAATTCCGGAGAAATTCATGACCTCAGCTGTAATCGTTTCCACTGCACGTACCCCGCTGGCCAAAAGCTGGAAGGGCTCTTTCAACATGACGCATGGCGCCACGCTTGGCGGCCACGCCGTGCAGCACGCCATCCAGCGCGCCGGCATTGAAGCCGCCGAAGTGGATGACGTGATCATGGGCTGTGCCACGCCTGAAGGCGCCACGGGCGCCAACATTGCGCGCCAGGTTGCTTTGCGCGCCGGCTGCCCGGTCACTGTGTCGGGCATGACCGTCAACCGTTTTTGCTCTTCCGGCCTGCAGACCATTGCACTGGCTGCCCAGCGCGTGATTGCCGGCGAAGCCGATATTTACGTGGCCGGCGGTGTGGAAAGCATTTCGTGCGTGCAGCAGGAGATGAACACCCACATGCTGCGCGAAGACTGGCTTGCCAAAAACAAGCCCGAGATTTACTGGAACATGCTGCAAACTGCCGAGCAGGTGGCCAAGCGCTACAACATCTCGCGCGACCGCATGGACGAGTATGGCGCACTGAGCCAGCAAAAAGCCACGGCAGCACTGGCCGCCGGCCTGTTTGAAGCCGAGATCGCGCCGATTACCGTGACAGCCGGCGTGGCCGACAAGGTCATGGGCCTCACCACCAAACAGGTCACCGTCAGCAACGACGAAGGCATCCGCGCCGGCACCACCAAGGAAGGCATCAGTGGCATCAAGCCGGCCA
The DNA here is from genome assembly GCF_042659145.1 of Polaromonas aquatica. Classification (NCBI taxonomy): domain Bacteria; kingdom Pseudomonadati; phylum Pseudomonadota; class Betaproteobacteria; order Burkholderiales; family Comamonadaceae; genus Polaromonas; species Polaromonas aquatica. Next base: position 210,624 of record NZ_JBHSRS010000002.1, read on the forward strand.
TTCCAGGCGGCGTCATTGCGGCCGGCAATGCCAGCCAGTTCTCCGACGGTGGCGGTGCCGTAGTCGTGATGGATGAGAAGGTTGCCAGCAGGAAGGGCCTGAAGCCGCTGGGCCGTTTCCTCGGTTTTGCGGTCGCAGGTTGCGAGCCTGACGAAATGGGCATAGGCCCGGTGTTTGCCATCCCCAAGGTGCTGGCAAAACTCGGTTTGAAAGTCGGCGACATTGACCTCTGGGAGTTGAACGAAGCTTTTGCAGTGCAGGTGCTGTATTGCGCCGACAAGCTGGGCATTCCCATGGACAAGCTCAATGTCAACGGCGGCGCGATTGCCGTGGGCCACCCTTACGGCGTGACGGGCCAGCGTCTGACGGGCCATGCCCTGATCGAAGGCAAACGCCGCGGCAACGTCAAACGTGTCTGCGTCACCATGTGCATTGGCGGCGGCATGGGTGCTGCAGGCATTTTCGAAGTCCTTTAAACCATTGCAAGTGCCATGAACGAAGCCCTGCTCCTTCAGAAAGGGCAGGCCGTTCTTGCCCTGCAGCCTTTCAGTGTGCTGATCGGTGCCGAGCTGCGCGCACTGTCGCCGGGACACTGCGAACTGCATGTCCCGGCCAGCGAAAAAATCCGGCAGCAAAACGGCTTTGTGCATGGCGGTGTTGTCAGCTACGCTGCCGACAACGCCTTGACCTATGCCGGCGGCACCATGCTCGACTGGGCCGTCGTCACTTCCGAGTTCAAAATCAACTATGTCCGGCCGGCCATTGGCGAGCGCCTGATCGCGCGCGCCCATGCCGTGTATGCTGGCAAGTCGCAGGCGGTTTGCCGCTGCGATATTTTCATGGTGGTAGGTGGTGAAGAAAAACTTTGCGCCGTAGCCCAAGGCACGATTGCAAGGCTTGCCACTAAAGATTCCCCGGAATAATTCCAGCCAATCAAGGATTGCACAGCACCATGAGCCTCAGGCCCACTCTTGACTTTCTGCTGTACGACTGGCTTGCCGCCGAATCGCTGAGCCAGCGCAGCCGTTTTGCCGACCACTCGCGCGAAACTTTTGATGCCGTGTTTGACACCTGCGAGCGTATCGCACGCGAGAAATACGCGCCCTTCAACCGCACGGTCGACACGCAGGAGCCGCACTTTGACGGTGAAAAGGTCATCCTGCCGCAGGCCACGCACGATGCCCAAAAAGCCTATGCAGCGTCAGGCATGCTCAGCGCCGCGCAGGATTATGAGATGGGCGGCATGCAACTGCCCTACACGGTTGAAGCCGCCGCCAATGCCTTTTTTGCCATGGCATCGGTCAGCATAGGCTCGGGCATGCTGACCACCGGCAATGCCAATTTGTTGATGGTGCATGGCACAGATCTGCAGAAAGAGGTGTTCGCCAAAAACGAGTTTTCAGGGCGCTTTTCGGGCACCATGTGCCTTTCGGAGCCGCAGGCGGGTTCGTCGCTCAGTGATGTCACCACCAGGGCAGTGCCCGATGGCGCGGATCATGAAAACGATCCACTGGGTCCACGTTACCGCCTCAAAGGCAACAAGATGTGGATCTCTGCCGGCGAACACGAGCTGACGGACAACATCATCCACTTGGTGCTGGCAAAGATTCCCGGCCCGGACGGCAAGCTGATTCCCGGGACACGCGGTATTTCACTGTTTATCGTTCCCAAAAAACTCGTCAACGACAAAGGTGAACTGACCGGTGTACGCAACGACGTGGCGCTGGCCGGCCTGAACCACAAACTGGGCTGGCGTGGCACGACCAACACGCTGCTCAATTTTGGCGAAGGCAAATACCCGGTCCCTTCGACAGGCTCAGGGCCGGCGGTTTCGGGCGCCGTGGGCTACCTTGTTGGCAAACCGCACGAAGGCCTGCGCTGCATGTTCCACATGATGAACGAAGCGCGCATAGGCGTGGGCATGGCAGCCACCATGCTGGGCATGGCGGGTTACCACGCCAGCCTGGAGTACGCAAAAAACAGGCCACAGGGCCGCCCCATGGGCTTGGGCGGCAAGGACGCAGCGCAGCCACAGGTGCGGATCATTGAACACGCTGACGTCAAGCGCATGCTGCTTGCGCAAAAAGCCTACTGCGAAGGTGCGCTGGCGCTGGAGCTGTATTGCGCCAGGCTGGTGGACGAGCAGCACACCGGCACGCCGGAAACCGCAGACGAAGCCAGGATGCTGCTGGAAGTGCTGACGCCGATCGCCAAAAGCTGGCCCAGCGAATGGTGCCTGGAAGCCAACTCACTGGCAATCCAGGTGCATGGCGGTTACGGTTACACGCGGGATTTCCCGGTCGAGCAGTACTGGCGCGACAACCGCCTGAACATGATTCATGAAGGCACCCACGGCATCCAGGGCATGGACCTGCTGGGCCGCAAGGTGTTGATGGAAGGGGGCAGGGGGCTGGCGCTGCTGGCTGCGCGCATCAACAGCACCATCGAGCGCGCGATCCAGATCCCCGAACTGGCGGTCTATGCCAATGCACTGGGCAAGGCGCTGCAGCATGTGGGCAGCGCCACCAAGGCCGCCTGGGCCACGGGCAAGCCCGGCGATGCGCTGGCCAATGCTGTGCCCTATATGCAGGCCTTTGGGCATACCGTGCTGGCCTGGATCTGGCTGGACGTGGCACTGGCGAGTATCGCTGCAGATGCTACAAAATCAATAGCTGCCTGCGCAGGTAGATTGGGCGCTACACGCTATTTTTATCACTATGAGCTGCCCAAAATCGACGCCTGGCTGAAAGTGGTTGAAACCCGCGACCAGACCTGTGCCGATTTGCCAGAGGAGGCGTTTTAACCATGAGTTTTTTCAAACCATCATCGGAGCCGTCCTCCAGCAAATTTATCGCCAGGCTCCAGGCCCTGATCTGGATTCTGATTTATGGCGGCCTGCTGACACTGGTGCTGGGCCTGTCGGTACAGCGCACCAGCGACCCCATAGGCTGGTCCATGGTGGTCGGTGGCGCGCTGGTTGCGGCGCTGGGCGTGGTCCTGATCTATGTACGTTCCAAGCTGAAGACCGGGCCATGAGTCGCCATCAGGACAGCGGCATTCGCAGCCTGCAGTGATGTTGTGTTTTACTTGATCACAAACGGGCGCCAAGAGCAAATTCATCATCAACAGATCACCAGCAACCGGAGCGTTTGCGCGACAAGCACTCCTTGCCTGATCACAAAATTTCAGGAGATACACCATGACACGAACCATCCAGCAATTGTTTGACCTCAAGGGCAAAACCGCCCTGGTGACCGGCGGCTCGCGCGGCCTGGGCCTGCAGCTCGCGCACGCCCTGGGTGAAGCCGGTGCCAGGATCATGCTCAGCTCGCGCAAGGCAGATGATCTCGTGGAAGCCGCAGCCGAACTCAAGTCTGCCGGCATCGATGTGGACTGGATTGCCGCCGACTGCTCCAAAGAGGCCGATATCCGGGCCCTGGCCGACGAAACCATCAAGCGTTTCGGCCATGTCGACATCCTGGTCAATAACGCGGGAGCATCCTGGGGCGCACCGGCTGAAGATCACCCGGTCGAGGCCTGGGACAAGGTCATGAATCTCAATGTCCGCGGTTATTTCCTCCTGTCGCAGCACATTGCCAAACACAGCATGATCCCGCGCAAATCGGGCCGCATCATCAACCTGGCGTCCATCGCCGGCCTGGGCGGCAACCCGCCGGGCATGCAGATGATTGCCTACAACACCTCCAAGGGTGCTGTAATCAACTTCACCCGTGCGCTGGGCTGCGAATGGGGCCAGTACAACATCACGGTGAATGCAATTTGCCCGGGCTTTTTCCCCAGCAAGCTGACGGCCGCCACGCTGGCTGAGAAGGGCGACGAACTCGCTTCGCACGCGCCCTTGGGCCGGCTGGGCGATGACGAAGACCTCAAGGGCCTGTGCCTGCTTTATGCATCCGATGCCGGCAAACACATCACCGGTCAGTGGCTGGCCGTAGACGGCGGCGTGTCGGCGGTGACCGGAGGCTAAATTCATGAGTAGCCAGGACAAGCCGGAGGCTGTCAGCTTTGGCACGGAGATCCCCTTCGTCACGCTGCTTGGTTTCGAGCTGGAGTTGTATGAGGGCGGTGAATCTGTCGTCGGTTACACGCCGAAGCCGGAACACCTCAACACCTTTGGCGTGACGCACGGCGGCGCCTGCATGACGCTGCTGGACGTTGCCTTGGCGCGGGCCGCGCGCAGCCTGCAAAAAGACATGGGTGCCATCACCATAGAGATGAAAACCAGTTTCATGCGGCCTGCGCCGGGGGACGGCAGCAGGCTCACCGCCAGGGGCCGCGTCATGCACCGGACCACATCGCTGGTGTTTACCGAAGCGACGATCTACGATGCAAAGGGGCAGGCTTGCGCCCATGCAACAGGAACCTTCAAGTACGCCAAGCCCCGGCTCGCGGCGCCGGGCAGCGCTGATGACCATCAGGCGTCTGAGGGCGCCGCCCGGGGCATCATTTCAAGCGATTAATGCGGTTTTTTTGCATCAAATAGTTCTGTAGCCGCCTGAATATGCGCGCCGTAAGCTATCAAAAAAGTAGCGGCCTGGAGTCGGGTAATCCTTGTCGGCAGTTGCCCCGGTTTTTTCACACCATCTTTTTCAGGAGTCCGCCATGCCACGCAATCAACAAATCCTTCTCGACAACCGGCCCGCCGGTGAAGCCGTTGCCGGCAATTTCAAACTGGTGAGCAATGAGACGCCGGCCCTGCAGGACGGCCAGGTGCTGGTACGCCACCATTTCCTGAGCCTGGACCCGTACATGCGCGGCCGCATGAACGACAGCAAAAGCTACGCCGCGCCGCAGCCACTGGGCCAGGTCATGCAGGGCGGCACGGTTGGCGAGGTTGTTGAAAGCCGCTCGCCAAAGTTCCAGCCCGGCGACAAGGTTGTCGGGATGGGCGGCTGGCAGCAGTACAGCGTTGTCAACGCAGGGCAGCCCGGTGCGCTGCGCAAGGTCGATACCACCCACGTGCCACTGTCGCACTACCTGGGTGCGGTCGGCATGCCCGGTGTCACGGCCTGGTACGGCCTGGTCAAAATCATAGAGCCGCAGGCAGGTCAGACCGTGGTCGTCAGCGCGGCCACAGGCGCCGTGGGCAGTGCGTTTGCAGCACTGGCAAAGGCACGCGGATGCCGCGCAGTGGGCATTGCCGGCGGCCCCGATAAATGCAAATATGCGGTGGAGGAACTGGGCTTTGATGCCTGTATCGATTACAAGCTGCACAACGATGCAGCCTCCCTGTCCGCAGCGCTTGAAGGCGCTTGCCCCAAAGGCATTGACGGTTATTTTGAGAACGTGGGCGGCATGGTTCTTGATGCCGTGTTGCCGCGCATGAACGACTTTGGCCGGATCGCACTGTGCGGAATGATTGCAGGTTATGACGGCAAGCCGTTGCCACTCAGCCACCCGGCCCTGATCCTCACGGCCCGGCTCAAGCTGCAGGGCTTTATCGTCAGTGAACACATGGAGGTCTGGCCTGAAGCCCTGAAGGAGCTGGGCACGCTGGTTGGCACCGGCAAGCTCAGGCCGCGCGAGTCCGTGGCACAGGGCATCGAAGCCGCACCGGAGGCCTTCCTGGGTCTGCTCAAAGGCAAAAATTTCGGCAAGCAACTGGTCAAGCTGATCTAGCGGGCCAGGTCTTCAAATCAGGTTTTTGCAGCAGGAGCTCACTGTGGACATCACCCATGAAGTCTTTAACCAGCCCGATCCACTCGTCGGCTACAACCTGTTTGAAACCAACCAGCCGTTGCGCGACGCGCTGAGGTTCAATGCTCCGGAGCTGGATACCGCCGAACTGTCCAGCCTGGGGGCGACGCTGGGCAGTGCCGGCATGCAAAACCACGCCCGGCAGGCCAATATCCATACGCCCGAGTTGCATAGCCATGACCGTTTTGGCCGGCGCATCGACAGGGTCGAGTTTCACCCCAGCTACCACGCACTCATGGCGCTGGCCACGGGCGCCGGCCTGCATGGCACTCCGTGGGCAGACCAGGGTGCGTCGCCCCATGTGTTGAGGGCTGCGGGCTTCATGCTGTTCACGGAGCTGGAGCCGTCCATTCTCTGCCCCATATCGATGACTTACGCGGTGACTCCCGCGCTGCGCAGCAATGCGGCCATCTACGCTGACTGGGGGCCAAAACTTGCCAGCCGTGCTTATGACCCTGAGCTCAAGCTGTGGCGCGACAAGCCGGGCCTGACCATGGGCATGGGCATGACCGAAAAGCAGGGCGGTTCGGACGTGCGGGCCAACACCACGCGGGCTGAACCCGTCGGCAGCGACGCCTGGGGTGAGCGTTATGCCGTCATCGGCCACAAATGGTTTTTTTCGGCACCCATGTGCGATGCCTTCCTGGTGCTGGCCCAGACAAAAAGCGGGTTGAGTTGTTTGTTCCTGCCACGCGTATTGCCCGACGGCAACCTGAACGCCATCCGCATCCAGCGTTTAAAGGACAAATTGGGCAACAAGGCCAACGCCAGTTCTGAAGTCGAGTTTGAAGGCGCCCAGGCCTGGCTGGTAGGCGAAGAAGGGCGCGGCATTCCACAAATCCTTGAGATGGGCACCATGACCCGGCTGGATTGCGCCCTGGGGACCAGCGGCCTGATGCGCCAGGCCTTGTGCCTTGCGCTAAGGCATACTTCGCAGCGCAAGGCTTTTGGCAAACTGCTGATTGAGCAGCCGCTGATGCGCAATGTGCTGGCCGACCTGGCGCTGGAGTCGGAAGCCGCTACTGCATTGGCCATTCGGCTGGCCCGTGCCTTTGACAAAACAGGCGACACGCACGAGGCTGTGATGGCGCGCCTGCTGACGCCAATCGCCAAGTTCTGGATTTGCAAGCGCGGAAGCCACTTTGCGCAGGAAGCCATGGAATGCCTGGGCGGCAATGGCTACGTGGAAGAGGGCGGCGAAGGCGTCATGGCGCGCATTTACCGCGAAATGCCGCTCAACTCGATCTGGGAAGGCGCGGGCAACATCATGGCGCTGGACTTGCTACGGGCCCTGCGCAAGGCTGATGCCGTGGCGGCTCTGGCGCACGAGCTTTCAGCCGCCAAAGGCGCGCATCCGGCGCTTGACCGGCTCAGCGCTGCCTTGCCTGTGCGCGTTGAGGAAATGGCCACAGAGCTCGAAGCGCGGCGCCTGGCCCAGGACGTGGCCCTGGCCGTCCAGGCCGCGTTGCTCTACCAGACAGCGCCCGCCGCGGTGTTCAGCGCTTTTTGCGACTCGCGTATTGCCGGCAACTGGGGCCAGGCCTTTGGCACGCTGGGCGCTGGCACCGATTTCGATGGCATCATCGCCCGGGCCATGCCGGGTAAATAAAACAAATAATCCAGGAGACATTCATGACCGAGCTGATCCTTCACCACTACCCGACCTCGCCTTTTGCAGAGAAAACACGGCTGATGCTGGGTTACAAAAAACTCAAATGGAAGTCCGTCATCATCCCGATGATCAGCCCTAAGCCTGACCTGTTGGCTCTGACAGGCGGCTACCGCAAGACGCCGGTCCTGCAGATAGGGGCAGACATTTACTGTGATACCGCGCTGATCGCCGACGTGCTGGAGCATTTGCAGCCCGACCCGAGCATTTACCCGGAACCCAGCAAAGGCATGGGCCGGACACTGGCGCACTGGGCCGACAACCTGCTGTTCTGGACGGCCATGGCCTACAGCATGCAACCCAAGGGGGTCGCCCAGATTTTCGGTAATGCCCCGCCTGAAGCTGCAAAGGCTTTTGGAGAGGATCGCCGGGCCATGAGCCTGGGAATGCCGCGCCTGCGTTCGACTGACGCTACGGCAGCCTACAAATCATATCTGCGCCGCATCTCGGACATGCTGGATGACTGGCCCTTCTTGCTCGGTGAAGTGCCCTGCATTGCAGACTTTTCGGTGTACCACTCGCTATGGTTCACCCGCACGCGTACCTCGGTGCTGGCCGGTATCTTCGACGCCACGCCCGCCGTCCTGGCGTGGATGGACCGTATGGCGGCCATCGGCCACGCTCAGTTTGAAAAATTCAATGCGGCAGACGCTATCGCCGTAGCGGCAACCGCTACACCGGCACCCTTGCGGGATGACGTCTTCCAGGACGATCACGGTATTGCGCTTGGCAGTCGCGTGACAGTCAGCGGTGAGAGCTTTGGTCCGGAACCCACAGAGGGCGAGCTGATAGCCGCCACCCGCATGCACTACACCTTGCGCCGCACAGACGAGCGCGCGGGCGTAGTGCATGTACATTTTCCGCGCATCGGTTACCAGCTCAAGGCAGTTGCTCCAGCTTAAGACGCCTGACTCGATTTACACAGGAGATTTGGATGATCACGGATTTCAAAGGCAAAACAGCGGTGCTGACGGGCGCTGGCTCGGGCTTTGGCCTGGAGTGTGCCCGCATTGGGGCCAAACTCGGCATGAACCTTGTGCTGGTGGATGTACAGCAGGATGCACTGGATGTTGCTGTCAAGGAAATGGAGTCTGCCGGCGCGCAGGTACAGGCCTTCAGGCTGGACGTGTCCAGCGCCGACCAGATGGAAGCCATGGGGCGCGCCGTACAAGAGCGTTTCGGTGTACCGCATTTTGTGTTCAACAACGCAGGCGTCGGATCAGGCGGATTGATCTGGGAAAACTCGGTCAAGGACTGGGAGTGGGTGATGGGTGTCAACGTCATGGGTGTGGTGCACGGCGTACGCATCTTCACGCCCATGATGCTGGATGCTGCCAAAAAAGACCCAGCCTGGCGAGGTCACATCGTCAATACGGCCAGCATGGCCGGCCTGCTCGCTCCGCCCAATATGGGGGTGTACAACGTCAGCAAGCATGCTGTCGTGGCCTTGAGTGAGACCCTCTACCAGGACCTGACGCTGGTGACCGACCAGATTGGCGCCTCTGTGTTGTGCCCATTTTTTGTGGCTACCGGCATTGGCCAGAGCCATCGCAACCGGCCGGCGGAATTGCGCGATGACAAGCCCACCAAAAGCCAGCTGATCCAGCAGGCCATGACCGGCAAGGCCGTCGACTCCGGCAAGGTCAGCGCTGCAGATGTGGCGCAACTGGTTTTTGATGGCATTGCCAAAAACCAGTTTTATATCTACAGCCACCCCAAGGCCATCAAGTCTGTACAAACACGGATGGAAGATGTCCTGCAGGCTCGCAACCCGACCGACCCGTTTGCCGACAAACCCGAGATTGGCCAGCAACTCAGGGCGGCCTTGCGCGCAGCCTGAAAGCCCTGGCATTGCACACGTATAACCATGGCTGCCTTGGGCTTTGCGCTTTTCGACACCACTATCGGGTATTGCGGTATTGCCTGGGGTGAAAAGGGCGAAAGGCTTGCCGGGGTTCAGTTGCCCGAGGCCAGCGCCGCCGCGACCCGTGCCCGCATGCAGGTGCGGTTTGCACAAACTCCGGAAACGAGTCCGCCTGATTGGGTGCAAGTCATGGTCGCTCGCATCACAGCATCGCTTGAGGGCGTCCATGATGACCTTGCAGACATTGCACTGGACATGAGCGGTGTGCCGCCGTTTAACCAGCGTGTTTACGAAGTAGCCCGGGCCATCGCGCCCGGCCAGACGCTGACATACGGCGAAGTCGCAGCCAGGCTGGGCGAGCCGGGGTAATCGTCCTTTCGATGCAAATTGACACGGTAGCGTCAAAATAACCTATATAAAACAACAAGTTAGTTTTTTTTGCATCTCTGTTGCGACGTGGCTTTTCGTGCAAATTGACACGTTAAATCTCTTAGCGGGTCGGCAGGGATTCATGTAAAAACCCGCAGAAACAGGCTTAAGTCCCTGTCCCCGTTGGTTTTTTCGACTCCCTCTTCCCTGGTCGAACGGCCCCCTCAGCCGGGCTCGCAACCACATCAGGCCCAAGCGCCGGCGCACTGAAGCGTTCCAGCATGCTGGCTACGACCTGCTCCTGGGCCGTGACGGATGACCTAGCCGTCGCCAGCGCCACTTCCAATTGCTGCTTCGCGGTGAGCAGCTCGTCGATCTTGGCCTGTAACTGCTCATTCGCGGTGCTGAGCTGCTGGACGGCACTGTCCTGCTCGGCCAAGCGCCGGCCCAATTCCCCGGTGCGCCTTTGCGTAAACCCCAGTTCATCCTTGAGCGGCCGCAGGCCCCGCACCTCTTCCTGGACCTGGTGCAGATCGCCCTGGGCGCGCGACAAATCGCCAACCAACCGCGCGTTATCCTGAAGGGTGTGGACGGCTTCCTGCTGTTTGGTGGCCAAGGTCTCGTTCACAGAGCGCAACTCGGCCTGCAGGTACTGCACCTGCTGCTCGTGTTTGCGCTGGTCCTGGTCGCGCTGCTCCTTGGTGGACTGCCGGAAATGCTCCAGCGCCTGGCGCGCATGCTGGTGCTTTTCCTCCAGGGATTCGCGATGGCGTTCTTCGACCGCGATGCGCTCCTGCAGGTCGGCTACTTGTTGGATCAGCTGGGTGCATTCCAGGGTCTTGCCGCTCAGCGCTTCGCTGGTTTTGCCGTGGCCGGCCTTTTCATCGGCCACGGCACGCTGGGTTTGCTCCAGCTGCTGGCGCGTGGCCTGCGCCTCGGTTTTCAGGGCCGCGGCGGCCTGCTGCTGCTGGGTCAGCTGCTCGGCATGCCTGGCCTGGGCTGTCGTGACGCGCTCTTCGGCTTCCTCGTTGACGCGGGCGGCCAGGCGCTCCACCAGGTCCTGGATCGCCTCGCTGACGGCCACGCGGGTGCCGGTGGCCCCGCCTTCCTCTTCCTCGATCTCCTTCAGATAGCGGTGGATCGTGCTCTTGGAGCCGGTGCCCAGCTCTTCGCGCACCGCGTCGATGGACGGATTGCGCCCCGTGGCCCGCAATTTATCGCGGGCACGCAGCACTTCAGACTTGTAGATTCCGGCTCTGGCCATGGCTTACCTTTATTTCGTACCGTAGTACGTACCATGATATTTCATACTATTTATTTTGTCAATTGGCTGAGTTTTTTATAAAAATAACATTGGGTAATGGTGGATTATCCAATGTTAGGCGGATTTTGGAGGGATTCAGCCGTGGCGCTAGTATGGCGTCGGCCTAAACTCCGTTTGGCGCCATAAGCGCGTTTATGCGCCCGTGCGGAAGAAATTCACCTGCCGCCAAAAGTCCGGCCTCGGCAAATTGACGAGAATATGTCCAAACAGGCATAATTGAGGCAATGTCGAAGCAAGCCCGTAAACCCCTCAAATGGGTCAGTTCCGCCAAGCGGGACCTCGATGCGATGCCCGACGATGTCAAGGATGTTTTTGGCCATGCCATCGACCTGGCCCAGGCCGGCGGCAAACACCAGGATGCCAAGGTGATGACGGGTTTCGGTTCGGCCGGCGTGCTGGAGTGGTCGAGGACCACCAGGGCGACACTTTCCGGTCTACACCGTCAAGTTCGCCGTGGGTCTATGTCCTGCATTGCTTTCAGAAGAAGTCCAAAAGCGGCATCGCGACGCCGAAACCGGAAATAGATTTGATCAACACCCGCCGGAAGGCCGCGAAGCAGGATTTCGAAGTTTGGCAGGCACAGCAAGGAGCAAAGAAATGAATGTCCACGCGAACATCACCATCGAAGAAGGCAGCACCAACGTCTATGCTGATCTGGGATACACCGACGCGGGCGAGATGCAGCGCAAGTCCCAGCTGGCCGGCGAGATTGCCCGTGCGATTAAGGCACGCCGCCTGACGCAGGAAGACGCGGCCACCCTGCTGGGGATCGACCAGTCCAAGGTGTCACGCATTACATGCGGCCAGTTCCGAGGCGTCAGCGAGGCCAAGCTGCTCGAACTGGTGGCCCGGCTGGGCCACGACGTGAAGATTGTGGTCAGCCCAGCGCGGCGACGCGCCGGTAAGATAGAACTGCAGTTTGCCTAAATAATGCTTAGGCACTGGGCGCCTCCGGGTTCGGCTCCAGCGCAAGTTTTTTAAGCAGCTATTTCTCTAAGATAACGGGATTGTAATTTGGGAGCCAGCGTTGCGTTGGCCCCGGCTTTCTACAGTGGGAACCGTGATGCAGCGCCTGTATCACGGTGGTCCCAAGTGTTGAGGCCACGTCCTGCAATCGACAGTCAAGGAGTTTCATCATGCTGTTTCCTCAAACCGAATTTGCCCTGTCCCATGAGGAGCGTCACGCTTTTCGCAAGGAATACGCCAATTGAGTGGCGTAGCCACACGGGTCGGGTGATCGCCATATGGCATATATTTACAGTTTTCATTCACATCATTTAGGACTTTTCATGACAAACCATCTTCGTACCGCCACGCTTGCCTTTGCCCTTTCCGCTGTATCAGCGCTAACCTTTGCCGCTGGTTCACACGGGGGCGGTCACGACGAGGTCGCCATCGGTCAGCCTGGAAAGACGGCCAACGTCAGCCGAACTATCAACATCGACATGACCGACAACATGCGCTTCTCTTCGGCGGACATCGCCGTCAAGCAGGGCGAAACCATCCGGTTCCTGGTCAAAAACTCCGGCCAGATCAAGCATGAAATGGTGCTGGGTACGCAAAAAGAGCTCAAGGAGCACTACGCCATGATGATGAAAATGCCCGAGATGGAGCATGCCGATGCGAATATGGTCACGGTCGCTCCGGGCAAAACCGGTGAAGTCGTCTGGCAATTCACCAAGGCGGGCAAAGTTGACTTCGCCTGCCTGCAGCCTGGCCACTACGACGCCGGCATGAAGGGCCTGGTGACCGTCGCCGAAACTGCTGGCGCCACTGGAGCCGCGCCCAAAGCCGGTGCGGCCGCAGGCCACAAGCATTAATGACAGCACATAAACCTACAGCGTTTTGCGGGGTTTTTGCACCCCGATTGACCCCATTTTCGATGTAAATCTATCATCTCTCAACTTTATTGAAATCGAGCACATTATGAAAATCTCTAATTCTTTCGCTGTTCTTGGCAGCCTCGCACTGGCAGCGGCTTTCGCAACCAATGTTTATGCCCAAACCACGATGAACAAGGACAGCATGCCGGGCATGGACATGTCGGGCATGAAGATGGCGCCCACAGACAAGGGCGGCATGGCGGGCATGAACATGCCGGGCATGGCCATGGGCACGTCGGCAACAGCTACCGCGACAGAAGGTGAGGTTCGCAAGATCGACAAGGAAAACCAGAAAAT
>NZ_JBHSRS010000003.1:0-22549 GCF_042659145.1 Polaromonas aquatica
GAAATCAATGGCTTGGCAGGCCACCCCTACGCCAGTGCTCGATCTCCTACCGTCACTTTTGACAACGAAAACAAATCGACCCCGTGGATCTGCACTTCAATCAGGCCGCCTTCGCGCTGCGGCACGGTCGCCAGGTTCGGCTCGATTCGCACCGGCAGCAACTGCGCCGGCGCCGCCGGCACACCGTAAGCGTTCCGCGAACGACACCCTTGCGCCGTCGATGACGGCGTGTTGAAGGATGGTTCTACGCGGCGGCGGCGAGCGCCGCGTTTGGCACGGCGATGTCGGTGGCAGGCCGCCAGTTGTGCGGCAGCAGCTGCGCGAGGTCGCGCTGCTTGAGCGTGGGCAGACGCTCGAAGACGTCCTTGAGGTAGGCCCAGGGATCGTGCCCGTTTAGTTTGGCCGACTCGATCAGGCTCATGACCACGCCAGCGCGCTCGCCGGCCTGCTGCGAGCCTACAAAAAGCCAATTCTTGCGGCCAACGCACAGCGGGCGCACCGCGTTCTCCGCCGCGTTGTTGTCGATTGGGACGTCGCCGTCGTCCAGGTAGCGCGTGAGCGCGCGCCAATTGCTCAGCGAATAATCGATCGCCTTGGCCGTCACGTCGGCATTGGCCAGCTTCTGGCGCTGCCCGGTCAGCCAGAGGTGCAGGGCCTGGACGATGGGCCTGGAGCGTTGCTGGCGCAGCAGCCACCGTGCCTGGGGTTCGAGTTCGCGCGCCTCGCGCTCGACCTCGTACAGCTTTGCGATCAGCGCCACCGCCTGGCCGGCGATCTGGCTGGCGTTGAACTCGTGCGCCTCGAACAGCTTGCGCCGCGCGTGGGCCCAGCATAGTGCGGCGCTGACGCCTTGCGCCTGAAGCCCAAAATAGCCGCTGTAATCGTCGCTGACCAGCGTGCCGCCGAAGCCTCGCAGCACGCGCCGCGGATGTTCGCCGGCGCGGCTGGCGGTGAAGTCGAACAGCACCGCGCGCTGGGCCACGAAGTTGGTCGTGCGGTAGACCCAGACGTAGGCCCGTTTGGTCTTGCCGCGCCCCGGCGCCAGCAGCGACACCGGCGTCTCGTCGGCGTGGATCACACCGTGGCTGAGGATGAAGCCCTTCAGTGCATCGGCCAGCGGTGCCAGACGCACCCCGCAGATGCCGATCCACTGGGCCATGCTCGAGCGCGGGATGTGCACGCCAGAGCGCGCGTAGATCTCTTCCTGCCGGTACAGCGGCAAGTGATCGTCGTGCTTGGCCACCACCACCTGCGCGAGCAGGCCCGGCGCGGGGATGCCTTTGTCGATGATCTGCGCGGGCATCGGCGCGGCCTGGATCGTCTGGCAGCACGTGCAGGCGTACTTGCCGCGGATATGGCGCAGCACGAAGAATTGGGCCGGCACGCAATCGAGCTGCTCGCTGACTTCTTGGCCGATGCGCTTGAAGGGCTGGCCGCACTCGCAGTGGGTCTGCTCGATCTCGTGATGGTGATCGATGCGCGGCAGGCTCGCCGGCAGCGCCTGGCGCACCGCCTGGCCTTTGGCCCGGGGTGGCGCTACCGGTGGCTTCTGGTCTTGCTGGGCGGCGCGGTCTTCCAGCGCCGTGTCGGCCAGGATCTGATCGAACAGCACCGCCTGCGTGCTCGTCTCCAGGCTCTCGCTGGAGGAGCCGAAGCGCCAGCGCTTCAGCCGCGCGATCTCGAAGTTCAGCGCCTCGATCCTGGTTTGCTTGAACTTCAGCTCGCCTTGCATGCGCCCGATCACATCGCGCAGCTCCTGCATCGAATCCAGTGCGCCCGGCGCATCGATCGTGTGGGTGTCCGGGCCTTCGAGCATGGCCGCCATCATGCCTCGCGCGCGCGTGCGCGCGAGGCATGACTTTCTCCAATAGACAAACGCGCAAATCCCGACCTCGAATCGAGCGCATTCAGACCACCGTGATCGACTGCGGCTGCGCGCTGCCCAGGCGCTGCCACGGCAGGCCCGCGACGAGCCAGTCGAACTGCTCGCGCGTGAGTTGAAGTGACCCCGTGTCCTGGCGCGGCCAGGCGAAGCTGCCCGCTTGCAGCCGCCGGGTGCACAGCCACATGCCCGCGCCGTCGTAGACCAGCACCTTGAGCCGGTCGGCGCGGCGGTTGGCAAACACGTAGGCGTGGTGGGCTTGCGCGCCCAGCGCGAAGCCGCGCACCACTTGGGCCAACAGCGTGTCGATGCCCCCGCGCAGGTCGGCCGCGCCAAGCGCCAGCCAGATGACGTCGATGCGAATCATCGGCCGAACTCCCGCAGCAGCGAAGCGAGTTCACGCGTGTGCGCCAGCGGCCAATGCAGATCGAGCCGGGTGCCTCCCACGTTCAATTCGACGCGCACCGATGTCGATGCGGCACCAGGCGCCACGCGGGCGGCCACGAAGCCGCTCGGCCTGGCGGCTGGCGAGGGCTCAGGGCTGACGCCGTCGAGCCGCGCCTGCCAGCGCCGCGCATGTGCGCACCAGCTTTGCAGCGTTCCCGCTGGCACCCCGTTGGCCTCGGCCCATACCTGCGCCTTCTGGCCAGAGGCACGATACGCCGCCACTTGCTCCAGGCACCGTTCCATCTGCTGTCGATCCATGTCCACCTCGTCTCGTTCGTTGATTGCGAAGACCCGAGGTTCGCAGCTTCAACGGTGAGATGAAAGATGGGTTCGCGGAACGCTTACATTGCACCGAACCTGTTGCAACGCAACTNGCGCATCGACCGTGTCGCTGATGAAGTAGGCCAGGTGCCCCGCAGGCAGCCAGTCCTGCAGCGATGCGGACAGCAGCATCTCTTGTTGCGGTTCGTAGGGGCGGTAACTTATGGCCATGCAGCTTGAACGCTCACTCATGTGCGCAGGTCATCAGGGGATTCCCTGCTTCTGCCGCCCACGCTCCTAGCCTGCCGCGTGGCTCCTAGCGTTGCCGTAGGGCTCGAAGTGGCGGGGGGTGGTTGAAAAAACCATTGCATCACTCGCATTTTTGCGAATAGGTTTCGCATGTTTTTCCTTTCAGGTTCTCAGGAAATCAACATAATTTTGATCTGCGACAAAGATCAATTGGCAAATTTAATGCGTGCTGAACTGATCTGGTGGCAGATGGTTGGGTAATTCGTTAATTCTAAACAACCGGCATCTATGCCGGAAAACCCGGAGACAAAAATGAGCCAGAAATTCATTGATCGGCACGGCTTGTGGTCCGACGCCCAGAAGGCGGCGGCCGTTGAAGTGCTGAAGAAAATCGAGCAGGACGGCATTCAGATGATTCGCCTCTCATGGCCGGATCAATATGGTCTGCTGCGCGGGAAAATGCTGTCGGTGGCAGCCTTGCGCTCCGCATTCGGCAGCGGCTCGGAAATCACCATGGCGCCCTTTTTCTTCGACACGGCCAGCGCCATCGTGTTCAATCCCTTTTCCTCGGATGGCGGGCTTGGCAACCCGGAGTTGGCGGGCAGCCCTAACGTGGTGATGGTGCCCGACCCCACCACCTTCCGCGTGCTGCCCTGGGCTGATCGCACGGGCTGGATGCTGGCCGATCTGTACATGCGTAGCGGTCGGCCCTTCCCGCTGAGCCCGCGTGCCCTGTTGAAGAAAGCGCTGGGGCAGTTGGCGGATCTGGGCTATGACTTCCATGGTGGCCTGGAGGTGGAGTGGTACTTGACGCGCATCGTCGACCCCTGCCTGGAGCCCGAGACGCTGGGTGGCCCCGGCACACCGGCGGCACCGCCCAAGGTGATGCCGGTCGCCAAGGGCTACTCCTATCTGCTCGAAAATCACTTGGACGAGGTCGAACCCATCATGGCCGAGGTGCGCCAGCACCTGCTGACGCTGGGCATGCCGTTGCGCAGCATCGAGGATGAATGGGGGCCCAGCCAGATGGAGACCACCTTCGACGTCATGTCCGGCCTGGACATGGCCGACACCATGGTGTTGTTCCGCAACGCAGTCAAGCAAATCTGTCGGCGGCGCGGTTACCTTGCCAGTTTCATGTGCAAACCCAAGATTGAGGGTTTCTGTGCCTCGGGCTGGCATCTGCACCAGTCGCTGGCGGCGCGCGACTCCGGCGTCAATGCCTTCGTTCCGCAGACGGGCGAGCCGCTGTCGGCGCTGGGCCGGGCCTATGTCGGTGGCCTGCTCAAACATGCCTGTGCGGCCTCCAGCTTCACCACCCCCACGGTTAACGGCTACCGACGCCGACGCCCGTTCTCTCTGGCCCCGGATCGGGTGACCTGGGCCGAGGACAACCGCGCCGCCATGGCGCGCGTGATCGCCGCCCCAGAAGACTCAGCCAGCCGTGTGGAAAACCGGGTCGGCGAGCCGGCGGCCAACCCCTACCTGTATCTGGCCTCGCAGCTCTTCTCGGGGATCGATGGCATTCGTCGCCAACTCGATCCCGGCCCTCTGCAGGAAACGCCCTATGCCGCCGACGTTCCGATCCTGCCGCGCAACCTGGCCGAGGCGCTGGACGTGCTGGAGGGCTCCAGCTTCTTCCGCGAAGCCTTCGGCGAAGAGTTCATCCACTACTGGCTGCACCTGCGGCGCAGCGAATGGGCGCGCTTCGTGGCCGCCGAAGGCGCCGACGTGGACATGGCGGGCGACCCCGTCACCGACTGGGAGCATCGCGAGTACTTCGAACTGTTCTGAACTGAACCAGGTAACGCTCATGGACACCGTGAAGAAGAAATATGCCGTGCTCTGGTGCACTGAAGTACCCGGAGGCGAGATCTTGCAGGAAAAAATGATCGCCACTTTCGGTCGCGCGGGCGAGCAGTGGGACGTGCTGGAACCCGCGCGCGACGGCTTCCTGGAGCGGGCGATGGGCTACGACGGCTACGTCATCAGCGGCAGCCCAATGTCGGTAGTGGACGATGCCGATTCGCTCCTGGTGAGCAACCTGCTGGCGCTGATTCGCCGCGTTAGCGACGAGGCAGGCTCACCCCTGATCGGGCTGTGCTTTGGCTCGCAGGCCATCGCGGCGGCCCTAGGTGGACGGGTTGCCAGGAACCCGTCAGGGCGCTTCAAGCTGGGGGTCGATGCCCTGCGCTGGGACCCCGTCGCCGTTGAGCTGCTGGGCGCGGCGCTGGCGCAAGCGCCCAGCGTGCTGGTGCAAAGCCACGGCGAATGCGTGGCGGCACTGCCGCCGGGCAGCGTCCTGCTGGCGTCGTCGCAGACCATCCCCCACGAGGTGTTCTTGGTGCAGGGCCGCATCTTGGGCATCCAGGGGCACCCCGAGGTGGACCGTCAGTTCCTGAAAGACAAGTTCATGGCCTACCACCGCGCGCTGTTCGACGACGAGCAGTGGGCGCACGTAGAACAGGAAGCCAGCCAGCCTCTGTCTCCCGACGCCGTCATCGCGCTGGGCCGCCGCTTACTGGACGAAGGCGCCCTGGCTCCCGCGGCTGTGCCCACGCTTACCGAAACAACATGAACTGAAGCCGCGATTTTCAGATTCAACCGAATTGCGAGAAAACGATGAAAGTAATTCATATTGCCGCCGTTCCGGCCGGGGAATCCGCCGCCGATGAATGGGACGACCTGGTGCAGCCAGACCGTGTACACCGCCGCGTCTATACCGACCCCGCCATCTTTGCCCGCGAAATGGACCATGTGTACGCCGCCAGCTGGGTGTACTTGGCCCATGAAAGCGAGATCCCCGAGCCCAACGATTTCCGGCAGGCCTGGCTGGGCACCCGCGAGGTCATCGTGACTCGCGACGAAGAGGGGCAAATTCGCGTGTTCTCCAACCGTTGCTCGCACCGCGGCGCAACCGTCTGCCGCGAGCACCAAGGAAACGCCGCCAACTTCACCTGCCCCTACCACGGCTGGCGTTTCGACAACCGAGGTCAGTTGTTCGGCATTCCCGGCAAGAACGCCTATGGCCCGGCCTTCAAGGCGCGCGACATGCACCTTGCGCGGCCTGCGCAGGTGGCGTCGTACAAGGGCTTCATCTTCGCTACCCTGAACTCCGAGGCGCCGCCCCTGGCCGAGCACCTCGGCAATGCCACACGCTATCTGGACGCCTGGATCGAGCACAATGGGGGCGCTCAGAACATCGTCTTGGCCGGCGCTCAGCGCTTTCGCGTCGGCTGCAACTGGAAACTGGTCTGGGACAACGCGGGCGACGGCTACCACGTGCCGTTCTCGCACCAGTCGCTGCTGGTGATGACCAAGGAACGCTACGGTGGCGGCGACATGGCCTACTTCGCCGACGCCGACCGCTCCCGCATGAGCAACAACGCGCTCGACAACGGGCATACGGTGATCGACCAGCGTCCCGAGATGCACGGCAACTCCGCCTGGCGCGAGCAGCGCCCGCAGCCGGGGCGTGAGCCCTACGAGGCCCACGTGGCCGCCACCCACAGCCGCGATCAGGCCCAACGCGTGCTCGACACCACTGTCGGGGCGGGCATGAACCTCAACATCTTTCCCAATCTGGCGCTGATCGGCAACCAGGTGCAGGTGATCCAGCCTCTGGCGGTGGGCGAAACCTCGGTAAGCTGGCATGCCACCCGGCGCAGAGACGTGGACGCAGAGGTCAACACCATGCGCCTGCGCACGCAGGAGGATTTCCCCGTCATGGGCGAGATGGACGACGCCGCCAACTTCGAAGAGTGCCAACGCGGCCTTATGAACAGCCCCGAGGACGAATGGGTGGACATGGGTCGCCACTGGGAGACCGGCAAGGATGTGCCCGGTCCCGATGGCGTGGTCAGCGGCCCGGTGACCACAGACATTCACATGCGCAACTACTACGCTCAGTGGAAGCGGCTGATGCAAGCCCGCCCGACGCTGCAAATGAACAAGGGGAAGCTGCCATGAACGCCGCCCAGGATCTGGCCCAAGCTGCCGCCGTTCCGGCCTACCGCCACCAGCCTCCCTCGCTCTACGTGGTGCCGGCGTTCTACGACTGGCTTCTCGCCGCTTCGGACGACCTGGCCCAGGCCGCCGTGCGCACCCAGGGCGCTGACGCCGCGCAAACGCAGCAGGTGGCACAACTACTGACACTGGAAGCTCGCCTGCTCGATCAGGGCTCGATGGACAAGACCGCCTACGAGCGCTGGCTGGCGTTGTATGGCGAGGAATGCGCCTATTGGGTGCCGGCGGGCGCGCCCGCGCCCGACCCGCGCCAATACGTCACCTTGGAATTCCACGACCGGCGCCGTCTGCTCGACCGTGTGAGCCGCCTGGGCACCGGGCTGGCCTTCTCGCAGTTCCCGACTTCGCGCACGGCGCGGCACTGGGGCGGACTGGAAGTGTGGCCCAGCCCGGACCGTGGCAATGAATGGCGCGCGCGCTACAGCTTCACTCTGGCCGAGTCACGCGAGGGCCACAACCGTGTGCTCGCGGGCTGGAACGGGTTCGTGCTGCGCCAGAGCGCCCAGGGGCTAGTCATCGTGCTCAAGCAGGTCAACCTGATCGACAGCGACTGCCTGCAGGGCAACAACTCGTTCTTTTTGTGAGGGGAGGTGGCAGCGCATGAAACTGGCACATTCTCTTACCGTCACCGCTGTTTCACCGCAAGGCAGCGACGCCATCCTGCTGAGCCTGGGCGTGGACGGCGGGCAGCGGCAGCGTTTTTCCTTCCAGTCTGGCCAGTACCTGACGCTTGCCGTCCCCGTGCAAGGCGATGAACATTGGCGCTGCTATTCGATCACCAGTGCGCCCGAGGATGGGCAGGCGATCAGCCTGCTGGTGCGCCGCGTGGCGGGTGGGCGCGTCTCCAATTGGCTGTGCGACCACGCGCGAGCGGGCCAACGATTGCAGGTGCTTCCGCCCGCCGGGCGCTTCACACTGGCGCGGCATGGCCAACCAGTGCTGTTGTATGCCGGCGGCAGTGGCATTGCGCCCATCTTCGCGCTGGCGCGCCAAGCGTTGCTGCAAGGCGCGCCCCAGGTACGGCTGTTCTACGCCTGCCGCGACCGAGCCACGGCCATGCTACTGGCTGAGTTGCAGGCGCTACAGGCGGGTAGCGGGCAGCGGCTGGAGATACGCCACTGGTATGACGCCGAACAGGGCCTGCCCACGCAGGCGCTGCTGGAGGCGCAGACCCAGGGCCTTGAGGCTGCTGACGCCTACCTTTGCGGCCCCGAGGCCTTCATGCACTCCGTTCTGGCTGCGCTGGCAGCGGCTGGGATCGAGCCCAGTCGCGTCTACCGCGAGGACTTCGGCGCTGCGCTGGAGGGCGCGGTGGAAACGGGCGCCGAGGGTCCCGACGCCGAGCTGACGGTTCAGCTCAAGGGGCAGACGCATACCGTGTCGGTGCGCGGCGGGCAATTCCTGCTGGGCGCCATGCTCGACGCCGGGCTGGCCGTCCCGCACGCTTGCCGGGTTGGCGAATGCGCCTCCTGCATGTGCCGCCTGGTGGACGGCGAGGTGCTGCGGCTCGACAGCTCGGTGCTGGACGAAGACGATGCTGCAGAAGGCTGGCTGCTGGCCTGCCGCACGCGCGCCGCCAGCGCCCAGGTGCGGCTGCGCTTTTCCTGAACCTGCAAGCCCCAGAAAGCCTGAAGCCATCGATGAAAGCATGCACCATGACCCGAGACGGCACCACCACACCTCCATGGGACCTGATCCGCGCCTTCCTCGCGCTGGAGCGCCACGGGAGCTACGAAGTTGCAGCCGACATGGAAGGCATCGACGACTCCACCCTGCGCCGGCGCATCCGGGTGCTGGAGCAGCGCTTCGGTCGCACTCTGTTCGTGCGCAGCGAGGCCGGCTGGAAAGCCTCGGCCGACCTGCACGCGCTGGTCAGCGCTGCCCAGCACATGGAAGAGGCGGCGCGCAGCTTCTCTCAGAATCACCAGGAAGGCGCGGGCGTGGTGCGCATCAGCCTGATGGACGTGTTCGCCAAGCGCTTTGCGCCAGTATTCGTCGCGCTGGGGGAGAAATTTCCTCGGCTGCTGCTCAACATCACCACCGAGACGCACTTCGTCAATCTGGAGCAAGACCAGGTGGACATCGCCGTGCGGCTAGCACGGCCTGTGCGCAACAGCAATTCCCTGCGCGTACGCAAGATCGGTGCGGTGGCCGTGGGCGCTTACGCCAGCCGCGCGTACCTGGCGCGCCACGACACGAGTGCGTCAAATCCCGCGTTTGTCGACGACCACGACCTTCTGGCCATGAACTTGCAGTTCTTCCACCAGGATCACAACTTCACCTACGCCAACCTGGACTGGGCCAAGTTCGGCCTGACGGGCAAGGTGCGCGTGCAGTCGGACAGCTTCGTGCCCATGGCGCACCTGTGCGCGCTGGGCCACGGCGTGGCGCTGCTGCCCAAGTTCGTTGCCGCTGACTATCCCGAACTGGTGCCGTACCCCGAAAAGCTCTTCTTCGAAACGGAGCTGTGGCTGGTCAGCCGCTTTGACTTGCTGGCAGCTTGGCAGCGCGAATTGGCCGACAGGCTGCAGGAAGAAATGGCGACATGGCCTCAATGACCTCGCTCCCTGTCCTGACCACCAGCCCGCGCTTGGCGGCGCTGCCGGTCACTATCGCCAACGTTGGCCTCAGCTATGCCTGCGCCGGCAATGAAAGCCTGCTCACCGGCATGGTCCGCCTGGGCCGCAAGGGCATCCCGGTGGGTTGCGTCAACGGCGGCTGCGGGGTCTGCAAGGTCCGCATCGTCGAGGGACAGATCAAGGCCCTGGGGCCGATCAGCCGTGCACACGTGACGCTCGACGAAGAGAACCAGGGCTACACGCTGGCATGCCGCGTGGCACCCCAGACGCCGGTGAACCTCGAAGTGGCCGGCAAGTTGAGCAAACCGTTTTCCAAGGGGCGCGCAGAGTCTGCGACTGCCAGCCCTTCGATTCAGCAGCAGTAACCAACCACCAGGAGACACAACATGGGTGTGATGCGCATCGGGCACGCGAGCCTGAAAGTGATGGACATGGACGCCGCCGTCCGGCACTACGAGAACGTGCTGGGCATGAAGACCACCATGAAGGACAAGGCGGGCAACGTCTACCTCAAGTGCTGGGACGAATGGGACAAGTACTCGGTCATCCTGACCCCGTCGGACCAGGCCGGCATGAACCACCTGGCCTACAAGGTCGAGAAGGAAGCCGACCTTGAAGCGCTGCAGCAGAAGATCGAGGCCTGGGGTGTGAAGACCACCATGCTCGACGAAGGCACCTTGCCCTCGACCGGCCGCATGCTGCAGTTCAAACTGCCCAGCGGGCACGAAATGCGCCTGTATGCCAGCAAGGAGTTTGTCGGCACCGACGTGGGCAACATCAATCCCGACCCCTGGCCCGACGGCCTCAAGGGCGCGGGCGCCCACTGGCTGGACCACTGCCTGCTGATGTGCGAGATGAATCCCGAGGCCGGCATCAACACCGTGGCCGACAACACCCGCTTCATGACCGAGGCGCTGGACTTCTTCCTGACCGAGCAGGTGCTGGTCGGACCCGAAGGCAACATGCAGGCGGCGACCTGGATGGCCCGCACCACCACGCCGCACGACATCGCCTTCGTCGGTGGGCCGCGCAGCGGCCTGCACCACATCGCCTTCTTCCTGGACTCGTGGCACGACGTGCTCAAGTCCGCCGACGTGATGGCCAAGACCAAGACGCGCATCGACGTGGCCCCCACCCGCCACGGCATCACGCGCGGCGAGACGATCTACTTCTTCGACCCGAGCGGCAACCGCAACGAGACCTTCGCCGGCCTGGGCTATCTGGCCCAGCGCGACCGGCCGGTGACGACCTGGACCGAAGACCAACTGGGCAGCGGGATCTTCTATCACACGGGCTATCTGGTGCCGTCTTTCACCGAGGTGTACACGTGATCACCCCCCTGCGCCACTGACGCGGCTTCCCCCCTCTCTGGCGCGCCTTCGGCGCTTGGAGGGGGGACGGCACCTGAGGCCCGGCGGAGCCGGTTCCTCGGTGCCCCTCGAACTGGAGTCACCTTTCTCTCGCCGCTTCTTCTTATGACATCCGCTCTCTCTGTTCCATCTTCCGTCATCACCGCATCTGCGGCTTCGTTGGCCTGTCAGGCGGCGGTGGCGCATGCGGAGGCATCGGGCATTCGCATCAACGTGGCCGTGACCGATGCCTCGGGCACGCTGACCGCGTTTCTGCGCATGCCCCATGCGTTTCTGCATTCGATCGACATCGCGATCGACAAGGCCTACACCGCGGCCAGCTTTGGCTTCCCCACCTCGCAGTGGGGCGGCGTGATCGGCGACGACGAGCTGCTGCGCATCGGCCTGAACCAGCGCCAGCGCCTGGTGCTGTTCGGTGGCGGCCTGCCCATCGTGGCCGGTGGCCAGCGCATCGGCGGCATCGGCGTGTCCGGCGGCTCGGCCGAACAGGACGAAGCCTGTGCCCGCGCCGGCCTGAAGGCCCTGGGCCTCGACTGACTTTTCTTTTCCTTCCTCACGCACCATGAAACAGTTCCTGAACTTCATCAACGGCGATTTCGTCGCCACCGCCAAGACCTTCGAAAACCGCAACCCGGCCACCAACGAGGTCGTAGGTCTGGTGCACGAGGCCGGTCAGGCCGAGGTCGACGCGGCCGTGGCCGCGGGCCGCGCCGCGCTCAAGGGCGAGTGGGGCACGATGAGCGTGGTCAAGCGCGCCGAACTGCTGCACGCGGTGGCCGACGAGATCAACCGCCGCTTCGACGACTTCCTCGCCGCCGAACTGGCCGACACCGGCAAGCCGCGCTCGCTGGCTTCGCACATCGACATCCCGCGCGGCGCCGCCAACTTCAAGATCTTTGCGGACATCGTCAAGAACGTGCCGACCGAGAGCTTCCAGATGACCACGCCCGACGGCGGCACTGCCATCAGCTACGGCCTGCGCACACCCCTGGGCGTGGTCGGCGTGATCTGCCCCTGGAACCTGCCGCTGCTGCTGATGACCTGGAAGGTCGGCCCGGCCCTGGCCTGCGGCAACACCGTCATCGTCAAACCCTCGGAGGAAACCCCCGCCACCGCGACCCTGCTGGGCGAGGTGATGAACGCGGTCGGCGTGCCCAAGGGCGTGTACCAGGTGCTGCACGGCTTCGGCCCCGGCTCGGCCGGCGAATTCATCACCAAGCACCCGGGTGTCAACGGCATCACCTTCACCGGCGAGACCCGCACGGGTGAAGCCATCATGGCCGCCGCCGCCAAGGGTGTGCGCCCGGTGTCGTTCGAACTCGGCGGCAAGAACGCCGGCATCGTGTTCGCCGACGCCGACTTCGACAAGGCCATCGCCGGCATCACCCGCAGCGCCTTCGAGAACTGCGGCCAGGTCTGCCTGGGCACCGAACGCGTGTACGTGCAGCGCCCGATCTTCGACAAGTTCGTCGCCGCGCTGAAAGAAAAGGCTGAGGGCCTGAAGATCGGCGGCCCCGACATGCCGGGCGTGGGCATCGGCCCGCTGATCTCGGCCGAACACAAGCAGAAGGTCATGGGCTACTACGCCAAGGCCAGGGCCGAGGGGGCGACCGTCGTCACCGGCGGCGGTGAACCGGCCATGACGGGCGAGTACGCCAACGGCCACTTCGTGCAGCCCACTATCTGGACCGGCCTGCCCGAAAGCGCCAGCGTGATCCGCGAGGAGATCTTCGGCCCCTGCTGCCACATCGCCCCCTTCGACACCGAAGAGGAAGCGATTGCGCTGGCCAACGCCACCGACTACGGCCTGGCGACCACCGTGTGGACGCAGGATCTGGGCAAGGCGCACCGCATGGCCTCGGCCATCGAGGTCGGCCTGTGCTGGATCAACAGCTGGTTCCTGCGTGACCTGCGCACCGCCTTCGGCGGCAGCAAGGCCTCGGGCATCGGCCGCGAAGGCGGCGTGCACTCGCTGGAGTTCTACACGGAACTCCGCAACGTGATGGTGAAGCTGTGATCTCCCCCCTGCGCCGCTGCGCGGCTTCCCCCCTCCGTTGCGCGTCTTCGACGCTTCGAGGGGGACGCCGCCTGTGGCCCGGCATAGCCGGTTCCACGGCTGCCCTGGACGAACGGCCTCGTGCGCCGACAGCGAGTGGGCCGGGGCGACTGGTGCAGTGAAGTAAAGGAGGAGGCGAGCGCGCAGCGACCGACGGGGGACATGAACGGAACCAGTCGTCCCGGCCCACTCGCCGCCCCTTCAAAGCAAAGACCTCAAGGACAAGACACATGAATGCCCCACACAACCCTGAAATTGCGCTGAGCGTTCGCACAGGCAGCTTCAACACCAACGTGCACGACCTCGGCAGCTCCAAGCCGGGACAGCCTCCGGTGCTGTTCATCCACGGCTCCGGTCCGGGTGTAAGCGCCTGGGCCAACTGGCGCCTCGCCATGCCGGTCATCGCCAAGGATCGGCGAGTCATCGCGCCCGACATGGTGGGCTTCGGCTACACCGACCGCCCCGCCGGCATGACCTACAACATGGACACCTGGGTCCAGCAGGCGCTGGATGTCATGGACGCGATGGGCGTCGAGAAAGCCGACGTGGTCGGCAACAGCTTTGGCGGCGCGCTCTCGCTGGCGCTGGCGATCCGCGCGCCGCAGCGCGTGCGCCGCCTGGTGCTCATGGGCTCGGTCGGTGTGCCCTTCCCGATCACGCCGGGCCTGGACGCGGTCTGGGGCTACGAGCCCTCGCTGGCCACCATGAAGCGCCTGCTGGACATCTTCGCCCACAGCCGCGCGCTGGTCACCGACGAGCTGGCCGAGCTGCGCTACCAGGCCAGCATCCGCCCCGGCTTCCAGGAATCCTTCTCGGCCATGTTCCCGGCCCCGCGCCAGCGCTGGGTCGACGCCATGGCCAGCCCCGAATCGGCGATCCGCGCGCTGCCGCACGAGACGCTCATCGTCCACGGCCGCGAGGACCAGGTGATTCCGCTGCAGACCTCGCTCACGCTGAGCCAGTGGATTCCCAACAGCCAGCTGCACGTGTTCGGCCACTGCGGCCACTGGACGCAGATCGAACACGCCGCGCGCTTCGCCCAGCTGGTGTCGAACTTCCTCGCCGAAGCCGACGCGCAGGGCGCCGCGTCCGCCTGACCCCTTTTCCCACACAGAACACCATGGACAACTCCAAGATCCAGCACTACGGCGACGAGCTCTACCAGTCGCTGCTCGACCGCCAACCCGTCGCTCCGCTGACCGACCGCGAAGCGGACATCACCATCGAGGACGCCTACCAGATCCAGCTGCGCATGATCCAGCGCCGGCTGGACGCGGGCGAGCGCGTGGTGGGCAAGAAAATAGGCGTGACGAGCAAGGTCGTGATGGACATGCTCAAGGTCAACCAGCCCGACTTCGGCCACCTGCTCTCGGGCATGGTCTACAACGAAGGCCAGCCCATCCCGGTGAGCAGCATGATCGCGCCCAAGGCCGAGGCAGAGGTCGCCTTCATCCTGGCGCGCGACCTCGAAGGCCCCGGCGTCACCGCGGCCGACGTGCTGCGCGCCACCGACTGCGTGATGCCGTGCTTCGAGATCGTCGACTCGCGCATCAAGGACTGGAAGATCAAGATCCAGGACACCGTGGCCGACAACGCCTCCTGCGGCGTGCTCACGCTCGGCGGCCTGCGCAAGAGCCCGCGCGACCTCGACCTCGCGCTGGCCGGCATGGTGCTGGAAAAGAACGGCGAAATCATCAGCACGTCCTGCGGCGCATCGGTGCAGGGCTCGCCGGTCAACGCGGTGGCCTGGCTGGCCAACACGCTCGGCCGTCTGGGCATCGGCCTCAAGGCCGGCGACATCATCCTCTCTGGCTCGCAGTCGCCGCTGGTGCCGGTGGTCGCGGGCGACAGCCTGTATTGCAGCGTCGGCGGCCTGGGCGGCACGTCGGTGCGTTTCGTCGCCTGAGCGGGAAGGAAACAACCACATGAAACTCGACAAGAACACCCTCGCCCAGCTCGCCGAGCACCTGGAAAACGCCGAGCTGAAGGCGCACGACGTCACCAAGATCACCGACGACCACCCGGACATGGACTGGGACGACGCCTACGCGATCCAGGACCTGATCCGCGCGCGCAAGGAAAGCCGTGGCCACAAGACGGTGGGCCTCAAGTGCGGCCTGACCTCCTACGCCAAGATGAAGCAGATGGGCGTGGACACGCCGGTCTTCGGCTTCGTCAGCGACTACATGGCCTGCGCCGAAGGCAGCGACATCAAGACCTCCGAACTCATCCACCCCAAGGTCGAGGCCGAGATCTGCGTCGTCACCAAGGCGCCGCTCAAAGGTCCGGGCTGCCACGTCGGCGCCGTGATGGCCGCGATCGACTTCGTGATCCCCGGCGTGGAGATCATCGACAGCCGCTACCGCGACTTCAAGTTCGACCTCAAGAGCGTGATCGCCGACAACACCTCGGCCTCGCGCTTCGTGATCGGTGGCCGCGCCCGTCGTGTGGAAGACCTGGACCTGCGCACGCTGGGCGTGGTGCTGGAGAAGAACGGCCAGATCGTGGCCATGGCCGCCGGCGCCGCCGTGATGGGCCACCCGGCCGCCGCCATCGCCGCCCTGGCCAACCACCTGGGCGCGCGCGGTCAGGAGATCCCGACGGGCAGCTTCATCATGACCGGCGGCGTGACCGAAGCCATTGCGGTGCAGGCCGGCGACAGCGTGAACGTGCGCTTCCAGGACCTGGGCACGGTTGGCATGCGATTCGTCTGAGCGCCGCCCTGAGCCGCCTGCACCCATGAACGCACCCGCCACCCCGTCGCGCGCCGTGACCGTGCTGGTCACGCGCCGGGTCGCACCCCAAGGCGTGGCCGGCTTCGAGACGGCCATGGCCGGCATGATCGAGGCAGCGACCCACTTCCCCGGCCACCTGGGCGGCCACCTGGGCGGCCAGCTGGTGCGCCCTGGCGAGGCCGGCGGCGGCGACGAGCCCCTGCTCTACCACGTGGTCTTCGCCTTCGACAACGAGGCGCACCTGGCCGCCTGGCAGGACTCGCCCGAGCGGGCCCGCTGGCTCGCGCAAGTCGCACCCCACACCGTCGGTGCGCAGGAGATGCGCCGGGTCAGCGGGCTGGACTACTGGTTCGCGCCGGCGGGCAGCACCACCAAGGCGCCGCCGCGCTGGAAGGTGGCGATCGTGACTTGGCTGGGCATCTTCCCGACCGTGCTGCTGCTGTTCCTCACCGTGGCGCCGCTGCTGGCCGACTGGCCGCTGGTGCCGCGCACCATGGTCATCACCGTGCTGGTGGTGGTCCTCATGACCTGGGTGGTGGCGCCGCGCCTGACCCGCTGGCTGGCCGGCTGGCTGCACGCCCGTCCGCCCGTAGGAGGGCGCCCATGAGCCCGGCACCACGCCCCCTGGCGGGGCAGACCGCCTTCGTCTCGGGCTCGACCGCTGGCATCGGCCTGGCCATCGCCCAGGCCCTGCTGGCCGACGGCGCCCATGTGGTGCTCAACGGCCGCGGCGAGGCGTCGGTGCAGCGCGCCCTGCAGACCCTGCGCCAACAGCACCCGCAGGCCGAGGTGTCGGGCATCGCCGCCGACCTGGGCACCGCCGCCGGCTGCGAGCAGGTGGCGACCCGGCTGGCCGATGTGGACATCCTGGTCAACAACCTCGGCATCTTCGAGCCCAAGCCCTTCGAGCAGATCGCCGACGCCGACTGGCAGCACCTGTTCGAGGTCAACGTGATGAGCGGCGTGCGCCTCGCCCGCGCCGCGCTGCCCGGCATGCTGACGCGCAACCGCGGCCGCATCGTCTTCATCTCCAGCGAGTCGGGCATCTGCCCGCCGGCCGAGATGGTGCATTACGGCATGAGCAAGTCGGCCCAGCTGTCCGTGGCACGCGGCCTGGCCGAGTGCTGCGCCGGCACCGCCGTCACGGTCAACAGCGTGCTGCCCGGCCCCACGCTGACCGAAGGCGCACGCGCTTTCTTCGACACGCTCGCCGCGCAGCAGGGCCTGAGCTTCGACGAAGCCGCGGCCCGCTTCTTCCGCGACGCGCGCCCCACCTCGCTGCTGCGCCGCTTCATCCGCCCCGACGAGGTGGCGGCCATGGTGGCCTACGTCTGCAGCCCGCAGGCCAGCGCCACCACCGGCGCCGCGCTGCGGGTGGACGGTGGCGTGGTGCGCACGCTCACCTGAACCTTTTTTCTTCTTCCCCCAGGAGTCAACCCATGACCAAAAAAATCAAGTGCGCCCTGATCGGGCCCGGCAACATCGGCACCGACCTGCTGGCCAAGCTGCAGCGCAGCCCCTTGCTCGAACCCGTGTGGATGGTGGGCATCGATCCCAACTCCGACGGTCTCAAGCGCGCCAAGGAGATGGGCATCAAGACCACCGCCGAGGGTGTGGACGGCCTGATCCCGCACATGAAGGCCGACGGTGTGCAGATCGTGTTCGACGCCACCAGCGCCTACGTGCACGCCGAGAACTCGCGCAAGGTCAATGAGCAGGGCGCGATGATGATCGACCTCACGCCCGCCGCCATCGGCCCCTACTGCGTGCCGCCGGTCAACCTCAAGCAGCACGTCGGCCAGCGCGAGATGAATGTGAACATGGTCACCTGCGGCGGCCAGGCCACCATCCCCATGGTCTACGCGGTCAGCCGCGTGCAGCCGGTGAGCTACGGCGAGATCGTCGCCACCGTGTCCAGCAAATCGGTCGGTCCCGGCACGCGCAAGAACATCGACGAGTTCACCCGCACCACGGCCGGCGCGGTCGAGAAGGTGGGCGGCGCCAAGAAGGGCAAGGCCATCATCGTGATCAACCCGGCCGAGCCGCCGCTGATCATGCGCGACACGGTGCACTGCCTGGTCGAAGGCACGCCCGACGAGGCCGCGATCACGAAGTCGGTGCACGACATGATCAAGGAAGTGCAGAAGTACGTGCCGGGCTACAAGCTGGTCAACGGCCCCGTCTTCGACGGCAACCGCGTCTCGGTCTTCATGGAGGTCGAGGGCCTGGGCGACTACCTGCCCAAGTACGCCGGCAACCTGGACATCATGACCGCCGCCGCCGCGCGCACCGCCGAGATGTTTGCCGAAGAAATCCTGAAGGGCGAGCTCGTGCTCGAACCCGTCGCCGCCTGATCCGGAGCACCCCATGAGCCAGCAAAAAATCACCCTGCACGACATGACCCTGCGCGACGGGATGCACCCCAAGCGCCACCTGATGACGCTCGAACAGATGAAGAGCATCGCCTGCGGCCTCGACGCCGCCGGTGTGCCGCTGATCGAGGTCACCCACGGCGACGGCCTGGGCGGCTCCAGCGTCAACTACGGCTTCCCGGCCCACTCCGACGAGGAGTACCTGGGCACCGTGATCCCGCTGATGAAGCAGGCCAAGGTCTCGGCCCTGCTGCTGCCCGGCATCGGCACCGTCGACCACCTGAAGATGGCGCACGGCCTGGGCGTGCACACCATCCGCGTGGCCACGCACTGCACCGAAGCCGACGTGAGCGAGCAGCACATCACCTTCGCCCGAAAGCTCGACATGGACACCGTGGGCTTCCTGATGATGGCCCACATGAACAGCCCCGAAGGCCTGGTGAAACAGGCCAAGCTGATGGAGGGCTATGGCGCCAACTGCATCTACATCACCGACTCGGCCGGCTACATGCTGCCCGCCGACGTGAAGGCCCGCCTGCAGGCCGTGCGCGACGCGCTCAAGCCCGAGACCGAGCTGGGCTTCCACGGCCACCACAACCTGGCCATGGGCGTGGCCAACTCGGTCGCCGCCATTGAATGTGGCGCCACCCGCATCGACGCTGCCGCCGCCGGCCTGGGCGCGGGCGCAGGCAACACGCCGATGGAAGTGCTGGTCGCCGTGCTCGACCGCATGGACGTGCAGACCGGTGTGGACGTCTGGAAGATCCAGGACGTGGCCGAAGACCTGGTCACGCCCATCATGGACTTCCCGATCCGCATCGACCGCGACGCGCTCACGCTGGGCTACGCCGGCGTGTACGGCAGCTTCCTGCTGTTCGCCAAACGCGCCGCCGTCAAGTACGGCCTGTCGGCGCGCGACATCCTGGTCGAACTGGGCCGCAAGAAGATGGTCGGTGGCCAGGAAGACATGATCGAAGACACGGCCATGACCATGGCTCGCGCGCGAGATGCGCGCGAGCAGAAAAAAGCGGCCTGAGGAACGCACCCTATGCAACGCAGAGATTTCATCGCCTCCGTGGGGGCCGGCCTGGCCCTGGCACCCGCCGCTGGTTGGTCGCAGGACGCCTACCCCGCCCGTCCCGTCAAGCTCATCGTGCCCTTCCCACCGG
Source organism: Polaromonas aquatica (assembly GCF_042659145.1). Lineage (NCBI taxonomy): Bacteria > Pseudomonadati > Pseudomonadota > Betaproteobacteria > Burkholderiales > Comamonadaceae > Polaromonas > Polaromonas aquatica. The sequence goes on from NZ_JBHSRS010000003.1 coordinate 19,147, forward strand.
GTGGACCCACCGACATCATGGGCCGCACCGCCGCCAAGGCCATGGGCGACGCGCTGGGCCAGTCCTTCGTGGTCGAGAACAAGGCCGGCGCCGGCGGCAACATCGGCACCGACGCGGTGGCCAAGGCCGCACCGGACGGCTACACCATCGGGCTGTCGGCCATCAGCAGCCTGGCCATCGCGCCCTACCTCTACGACAAGCTGCCGTTCCAGGTGGAAAAGGACTTCGCCCCGATCTCGCTGGTGGGCACCACGCCCTGCGTGATCGTCGTGCACCCGAGCGCACCGTTCGCCGACCTCAAGGGTCTGGTGGCCTACGCCAAGGCCAACCCGGGCAAGCTCGGCTACGCCACGTCCGGCATCGGCACCAGCAACCACCTGGCGGCCGAGCTGCTGCAGTCGGTGGCCGGCATCGAACTCACCAACATCCCCTACAAGGGGTCGAGCCAGATCGTGCCGGACCTGCTCTCGGGCACGGTGATCATGAGCATGGAAAGCTCGCTGGCCACCACCTTGCAGCACATCCGCAGCGGCAAGCTCAAGGCGCTGGCCGTCACCTCGCCCACGCGCGCCAAGGCCCTGCCGGACGTACCGACCGTGGCCGAGTCCGGTTACCCCGGCTTCGCGGTGGAGACCTGGTTCGGCCTGGTCGCCCCCGCCGCCACCCCGGCCGCCGTCGTGCAGAAGCTGCACGACGCCTGGGCCAAAGGCGCCAAGACCGCCGAGGCCCAGGCCGCGTTCGACAACATCTCCGGCAACCTGCGCGTCACCACGCCCCAGGAGTTCGACGCCTTCATCAAGGCCGAGAACAACCGCTGGGGTGCCCTGATCCGCAAGCTGGACATCAAAGCCAACTGACCCAGGAGACCACCACCATGCCGTTCGCACAGATCTACATACTCGAAGGCCGCACGCCCGAGCAGAAGAAGGCCGTGATCGAGAAGGTCACCCAGGCGCTGCACGAGGCCATCGACGCGAAGAAGGAAACCATCCGCGTCTGGATCCACGAAATGCCCAAGGAGAACTGGGGCATCGCGGGCGTCAGCGCCAAAGACCTCGGCCGCTGACCAGGACCGGAATCGCCGCCCAGCGCTACCAGGGGCGCGTGGTGCAGGCGGCCCTGCAGGCCCATGGCCGCGTCGACGCGTCGGTGCACAACGTGGGCGGCACCATCTGGGTGCGTCTCGCCCGGTGCCATCGACAACGGCCAGCGCATCGTGCCGCGCAACCCGCAGCCGCTGAGCGAGGCCGAGACCGGCTGGATGAAAGCCATCTACACCCAGTTGCTGCGCGACACGCCGATGAACCGCCTGGGCACACCAGAAGAGATCGCCGCGGACTTGGCGGCCGGGTGGTGACAATGGGACACACCCTGTTCACCACACCCCGAGGAGAAGGCCCTTGAACGCTGCCCACCTGTCGCTGGCCGAGCACGCCGCCCGCCTGCGCCGCCGCGAACTGACGGCGGTGGCCCTGATCGACACCTGCGCGCAACACCACGCGCGCATGGAACCCCGGCTCAACGCCTACAAGACCTGGGACGGCGCGCGCGCCCGCAGCGCCGCCGCTGCGGTCGACACCCTGCTGGACCAGGGCCAGGACCTGGGCCCGCTGATGGGCTTGCCGGTGTCGGTGAAGGACCTGTACGGCGTGCCCGGCCTGCCGGTGTTTGCGGGCAGCGACGAGGCCCTGCCCGAAGCCTGGCAGGCGGCCGGCCCGCTGGTCGCGCGGCTGCAGCGGCAACTGGGCATCGTGGTCGGCAAGACGCACACGGTCGAGTTCGCGTTCGGGGGTCTTGGCGTCAACGCCCACTGGGGCACGCCCCGGAACCCCTGGTCACCCCACGAGCACCGCGTGCCAGGCGGGTCCAGCGCGGGCGCGGGCGTCTCGCTGGTGCAGGGCAGCGCCCTGCTGGCGCTGGGCACCGACACCGCCGGTTCGGTGCGCGTGCCCGCGTCCATGACCGGACAGGTGGGCCTGAAGACCACCGTGGGGCGCTGGCCGGTCGAAGGCATCGTGCCCCTGTCGTCCTCGCTCGACACCGCGGGCGTGCTCACCCGCACGGTGGAAGACCTGGCCTACGCGTTCGCCGCCCTCGACACAGAGAGCCAGGGCCTGCCCGCGCCTGCCCCGGTGCGCGTGCAAGGACTGCGCGTCGGCGTGCCGACCAACCACTTCTGGGACGACATCGACCCGAGCATCGCCGCCGCCGTGGAAGCGGCCGTTCAGCGCCTCGCCCAGGCCGGCGCGCAGGTGGTCCGGTTCCCGCTGCCGCACTGCGAGGAAGCCTTCGACATCTTCCGCCGCGGCGGCCTCGCAGCGTCCGAACTCGCGGCCTACCTCGACCAGCACTTCCCGCACAAGGTGGAGCGGCTGGACCCGGTGGTGCGCGACCGCGTGCGCTGGGCCGAGCAGGTGTCTTCCGTCGAGTACCTGCGGCGCAAGGCCGTGCTGCAGCGCTGCGGCGCGGGCGCGGCCCGGTTGTTCGACGACGTCGACGTCCTGCTCACGCCCACCGTGCCCGCCTCGCCGCCGCGGCTGGCCGACATCGGCACGGTGGAGACCTACGCGCCGGCCAACATGAAGGCCATGCGCAACACCGCCATCAGCAACCTGTTCGGCTGGTGCGCGCTGACGATGCCCGTGGGCCTCGACGCCAACCGGATGCCGGTGGGCCTGCAGCTGATGGGGCCGCCGCGCGCCGAAGCGCGGCTGATCGGCATCGCGCTCGGCATCGAGGCCCTCATCGGCCAGGGCCACGCGCTGCTGGGCGCGCCCGACCTGCCATAGCCGGCGCGCCCCACCCTCAACCTTTCCAGGCGGAGCCCCCCCATGACCCAGACGCCCAACCAACTCGCCGAAGCGATCTGGGCCGCCCGCCAGGCCGGTCGGACACTGGACGCCGCAGCCACCATCGGCACGCCCGACCTCGCCACCGCCTACGCCATCCAGCGCGCGCTGCTCGGCCTGCGCCTGGCCGCCGGCGAGCGCGTGGTCGGGTGGAAGCTGGGTTACACGTCGGAAGTGATGCGCCGCCAGATGGGCATAGCCCGGCCCAACATCGGGCCGCTGACCGACCGGATGCTGCTGAACTCGGGCGACGCGGTGCACGAGCGCCTGGTGCAGCCGCGGGTCGAACCCGAGATCGGGCTGCGCCTCCAAACCGCCCTCGACGCGCGGCACGCGCCCGTCGACCGCCACACCGTGGTCGCCGCCGTGGAGGGCGCCTACGCCTGCCTCGAAGTCGTGCACTCCACCTGGACAGGCTACCGCTTCAACCTCGAACAGAACACCGCCGACAACTCGTCCGCCGGCCAGGTCGGGGTCTCCTCGTTTTCAGTGCAATAAGTGACGGTACGAAAAGCTAGCACTGGCGCGGAGGTGGTGTTGGTAGATCGTTGATT
>NZ_JBHSRS010000004.1:0-87639 GCF_042659145.1 Polaromonas aquatica
ACAGGCGTGCACGGCCCCTAAAACTCAGGCTGTGCTCGATCCAGACCGATCCATTGCGCACAGCACGACGCAGGGCAAACAAGCTGGCAACCTCCAATGCCCGAAACGCCCGTTCCCGGTCTGGGCTGGATATGGCGGCTTGCCAGACCTTCCCCAGGCCTGGCGCGACAACGCCATCCGGCAACTTTCTGGTGTTACTGGCGTAATAGGCGCTCAATTTCGTCAGGGCGTCGATGGTGGGATGCTCTCCGGTGGCTTGCCATGGAAGCTTTGCAATTGCCACAAGCAGTGAGCGTACGGGGCGAATGGCATCAATCANAACCAAGGCCTCAAGACGGGTACGCAGTGCTGCGTCGGGCACCGCGCCCTGGGCGCTCAAGGCCACGAGTTCGGCCAGTAGCGTTTTGTACATCGCCGCCCAGTTGACGGTGGCTGGGACCTCGGCAGCGGCCTGGCGCCACAGATCGGCAATCCGGCGTTGCACCCATCAAGATCAACTGGTCCGTGGTGGTGAACAGGCAATAGCGCAGGAAGCAGGCGATCTCCACCGTGCGCGCTGGTTCCTTGATCTTGGCCCCGGCAGACGGTGGCCTGGAAACCAGTCGACGCGCGTACCGGCGCAAGATGAGATCGGGGATGTCTGCCAAGTGTTTGTGAACGTCCAGCGCGTACAGCAGATCGACGCGTTCAAGTACCTCGCTGATTTGGCGGGTTGAGTGCTTGGCCGGTGCCGACCATAGCCAACTCTGCTGGGTTTGGCCATCAGGGCGGAGTTCCGCGACCGATGCCCGCCAACGATCAAGGATTGCCGGATCGACGCCGGCGGCAATTGTTGCGCCTGTTTCTGCTTCGAGCTGAGTAAGTGCGCTAGCAATCAAAGACCGAATCGCCCGCTCATGCACGATCACCAGCTTATTCTTGTATAGCCATTGGCGGGCCCGCGCGAGCAGTTGATCGCGATCGGCGCAGCGGGCCACTTCATCCCGCAGTTCACGCACCAGGGAGCGGCGTTGGTGCTCGCTCATCCACCGAAAACCAAGGACCGTGCAGGCCACTTGCTGGTGATCGAACAGTGTCTTCTCGCGACCATACAGCGTTCGCAGCGAAGCAACTTCCGGGGCGACAATGCCAAGTTCGTCGCTCAGGTGGCGCCACAAGGCTACGGGAACCACCCGAAATGCATAGAGCAAACGGCCACTCATGCGCAGAAAACCGATATGAAGCGCCAGACCCAGCTTGTGGGCATCGCCCCGGCGTGCATTGATTGCCTCGCGCTCAGCACCATCGAAGGTGAAAAACGCCTTTATCTCGAAGTCGCTGATATCGCGTGGAAGCTCGCGCATCCCCAAAAACGTCGTCTGCCAGCCCTGCATCGTGTACCCCATTAGTGGGAGGCCACGATACCCGTTTGGAAAGCGAACAGGAAAGCCAACAGAATCAACGATCTACCAATACCACCCCCGCGCCAGTGCTGGGTTTGCGTACCGCCAGTTATTGCACTGAAAACGAGGGGACCCCGCAGCAGCATCTGCTCATCCGACCAATTCGCATCGGCCACGAAGTGGTGCAGCTATTGGTGGCGCGAGCGCACCTTCAGCGGCTCCACGTGCGCGGCCATCGGCTCCACGCTCTTGCGTGACTGCGGCGACATCAGCCCCGTGCAGTACCCACGCAACCCCGCGTGCCGGTCTGCGTGGCCCAGGCCTTCGTTCAGATGGGCCATATACCGCTCGAACTCAAGCAAATCTTCCATCAAGGTTCTCCCTTCGTTGCGCAGGTGGAGAAGGCCCATATGGCGTCAATTTCAGCAGCCTATACGAGCGTAAGAAACTTGTACGTCGGTCGTTCTGTCGCTAATAATAGCGAAAGACTGTCGAAAGTAAAGCTCCATGTCGCATCGACCCAAGACCATCATCAAGCAGGCGCGCGAGCGCATCGCGCGAATTCGAGACGCCCTCAGTGCGATCGACTATCTGTGCTCCGGGACACTGCTAGAACGCACGAAGGTCTGCGGCAAGCCGGGCTGCCGCTGCGCCAAGGACCCGAGCGCTCGCCACGGCCCGTACTTTGAGTGGGGGCACATGAAGGGCGGCAAGCTTGTTCACCGCACGGTCTCGCCCGAACAAGCCGCCATCCTGCAGCTCGCCATCGCCAACCATCGCAAAGCGAAGAAGCTCATGCAGGCTTGGGAGGAAGCGACAGAACGGCTCTTTGATGCCGAAGCGCCGCGCAAGCCATAGCCCCCCACGCGTTCGATCCCAAATCCGCTCCAGATTCCATCAGCGACCTGCGCGAGAATCCTTTGCCTCTAGCAAGCGCACATAACGTCTGGATTTATTAACACAGTAAGATTAGTACGCGGTCTGCGATCTCTTGTTCGTTCTGTGGGATTGATTTGGGCATTGTTTGGTCGTGGGCACAGTAGTGACAACCTATTGTCTCAGACTCACCTAGTGCTCAAGTGACACATCGCGCTGCTCGCGCGCTGACTGTAGCAACGCAAGGCAGCCGGTCTCGTCGCCCCAGTAAATCTCCGCATTCTCCCGCTTCGCACGGCTCTTTACGGCGCCACTCTACTGCGCCGCAGTCGCGAAGAAACGCGTGGTCGAGTGCGCACGAAAGGCGTTGACCAGCGTCAACCAGCTGAAACACCGATATCCGAAATGTTCGAACTTCTTGATTTTGAAGGAATTTCCGGCGTTGCAGCTTCGTGTGGTACGGTGGCGAAGAATTCAGTCGCCAAGCCACTTTGGGGTCTTTAGAGTGGCAAGGCTTACAGCTTCTTCGGCGCAACAGCTGCAAGACGTACAACAAGTTCGGCCATGTCTCTTCAGCACCATATTCTTACAGCCAGCCCGATCAAGCCGTTTGTGCCAGTTAGCTTCAAGGTCGGTCGAGCCTCCCAAGCCCGAACGTGCTCGACGGTAGGTCGCACCTCGAAGTCGTCGTCGCGTGGGCGCTCAGGAAGCTTCTATGGGGCGCCGTGCCCCGAATCGGTTAGTGAGCGCGCGGGATCCCGACCTATTCCACCACAACCCGCGGAGAAGTACTCTAATGGACTTTGTTCACGCTTCCGAATCTCGCCAGCCGCTACATGCCACAGCTGGGTTTGCCGGCAGTAATTGCCTCTTTTGCACCTAGACCACCAGTCCTCATCCCATTTGCACGAGCACCCGACCGTTGTCCTTTTTGACGGGGTAGATCCGTATATCCGTCGTCAGGGGTGCGCACATGGCCTTTCCGTTCCGAACGTCAAAGCGACCCTGGTGAAGGGGGCATTCAATTTCGTGGCCTTCCAGGTAGCCATCGCAGAGCCTGGCATGGCCATGGCTGCAGACGCCGTCCGTGGCAAAGATTTCGCCCTCCACGTGGTAGAGCGCGATGTCGCGCCCTTGAGCCTGCACACCCTTCACGTCGTCGTCGGGTAGTTCATCGGTCGCGCAGATGTCGATCCAGTTTTCGCTCATACAGTCTCCGTTTTTTTGATTACGCAGGCGTGGCTGCTTCGACTTGTCGCCTGAATCTGACCCGCATTTGTCGGGAGCATGTTGCTTGCGAATCCATCTTTCGGCAATGCACTGGGCGGAAAAGAAGTTGTTCCAGTCCGCTACTCAGCCGTGGCCGGTTGAACGCCTAAGATTTGGCGCTCATCAAGCTGGATCACTACACATGCAAGAGACAAACAACCCGGGGCCCCTGGCATCCGACGCCCGCGTCGTCATCGTCGGCGCCGGACAGGCCGGGGGCTGGGCCGCGCGAACCCTGCGCAAGGAGGGCTTTGCCGGAACCATCACGCTGGTTGGTGACGAATCGTGGCCTCCCCACGAACGGCCGCCCCTTTCGAAAAGCGTGCTGCTCGGCACAGCGGAGCCAGCGTCCACGCATCTGTTCCCCGATGCCGACTGGGCCGCGCTCGACATCGGCTGGATGGCCTGCCGTTGCGCGCGCACCCTGGACCGGCAGGCACGTACGCTGGTACTGGACGATGGCACCAGTCTGCCTTGGGACCGGTTGATCCTTTGTACCGGCGGCCGTTCGCGCACCCTCATCCCTAAAGGGATGGGTGAAAACTGCGAGGCGCTGCGGACCATTAACGATGCCTTGCGCCTGCGTGAACGCTTGCAATCAGCGCGTCGGCTGCTCGTCATCGGTGGTGGATGGATCGGGCTGGAGGTGGCCGCGACGGCGCGCGAACTCGGACTTGAAGTCACGCTGGTGGAGGCCGGCGACAGGCTGTGTGCACGGTCACTTCCTGAGAACGTATCGACCTGGCTACTGGAACTGCATCGCCGGCAAGGGGTGCGCGTGATGCTGAACACGGCTGTTTCATCGGCCTCAAAACAGCCGGATGGCAGTGTCGACGTCCGGCTGTCACCTGCGCTGGACGCCGGAAGCACGCTGGCCGTGGACCTTGTAGTTGCGGGGATCGGCATGATCGCCAATGATGAACTGGCCAGCGCGGCGGGTCTCGAATGTGCGGGCGGAATCGTCGTCGACGCGTCCTGCCGCACCAGCGACCCCGACATCTTCGCGGCGGGCGACGTAGCCGTCAGCCCCAACAGCTGGATGGGCTGCAGCGGCCGCCTGGAGTCCTGGCAGAACGCACAAGAGCAAGGCATCGCGGCGGCTCTTTCGGCCATGGGCCGCGCGGTGGTGCACGACCCCATTCCATGGTTCTGGTCCGACCAGTTCGGAGTCAATCTGCAGATACAGGGCGTGATCTGCGATGCGGACCAGGTGGTGACACGCGGAGCCGTCGGCACACCCGGCGACGACCTGCGGCTTATCCACTTCTACCTGCGTGAGGGGCGGATTCGAGGGGTAGTGGGACTCAACGCCGCGAAGGACGTGCGGGCGAGCAAAAAGCTCATCGCGACCGGCGCATCACCAGATGCGGCTGCGCTGGCGGACGCGTCGATCCCGCTAAACAAGATGAGCTAAACAGAGGACACGACGCGCCATGGCCCGGTCCACGCGTTCACTCGATGCCTGCGAAACACTCCTTAAGGAACTCGACTGCGGCAGCCAGTTTGCGTGATGAATCGGTACGTTGTAGCAGCACGGCGTAAATGGCGCGATGCTGTGGAATGAACTCCGACATGACCTGCACCAATGTGCCTTCCCGGAGGTCATCTTCCACCAGGAGCTTGGACGTCATAGCCACGCCCAGCCCGGCCAGCGTAGCCAGCCTGATTACGCCGCCGCTGTCGCAGATAAGGCTTCCCTGGACCGCCACTTCATCAATGACATCGCCGCGCTTGACGGGCCAGCGGCTGTTGAGCGTGACGCCGCGGGAAATCAAGCAGTTGTGGTTGACCAGATCTTCGGGTGACCTGGGCGTTCCGAACCGGGCGAGGTACTCGGGCGATGCGCAGAACACGCGGCGGTAAGGCGCCAGCTTGATGGCCACCATGCCAGGGTCCACTGCATCGGCGATGCGCACGGCCACGTCGATACGCTGCTGGTAGAGATCGATCTTGTCGATGGACAGGTTCAGATCCATGGTCAGCTGCGGATGCTGTTTGAGAAACTCCGGCAGGCGCGGTGCGATGCGCGCCGCTCCGAGCATCAGTGGCGCGGTGATGCGCAGGTGGCCGGTGGGCTGGTCATGCAGATTGGAGATGTCCGCAGCAGCCTGGTCCAGCGCAGTGAGGGCGCGTGTGCAGTGGTCGTAAAGCAGTTGCCCGGCTTCCGTAACCATCAGGCGGCGGGTGTTGCGGATGAGTAGCTTTTGCCCGAGCCGGGTCTCGAGGTTGGCCACGCGCTTGCTGACCATGGCCGGCGTGACGTCCATGCGCCGAGAGACTTCCGAGAAGCTTCCCAATTCCACGGCCTGCGAAAAAATCCGCAAGGACGTCAAATCCTCGAAGGGGTTTTCCAGCTTGGCGTTTGGAATTTGGTTGGGTTGATTCGACATGTGGGCACGGATTGCAGGAAGCGTGGTCACAGCAGCCTCGGACTTCACGCCTTGGGTTCGCTCGTTTTTATCACGACATTGCCAGCCACCCTGCCCTGTTCAACCAATTCGTGGGCGGCAGCAGTTTCATGGAGCGGAAAGCTGGCTGTAATATTGTGCTTCAAGCAGCCTTTTTCCAGCATGTCCGTCAGCTGGCGGATGGCAGATTGCCGTGATGCAACATCAAGGTTATACAGGATGAAGAACTTCAGGCCAATATTCTTCAGTACCAGCTGGTAGAAGGGCGCCTTGATGTCAGCCGCACCGCTGCCGTAGGTGACAACCAGGCTATCTGGTTTCAGCACCTTCAGGCTAGTTTCGATGTTGGCTGCAAAGTCGACTTCCACGATCCGGTCCACCCCATCCCCTTCTGTCGCATCCATCACCCGCGCGACCACATCGTCCGTGCGGTAATTGATGACGGCGTCAGCACCAGCCTGTTGTGCAAGCAGCGCTTTCTCCGTACTGCTGACGGTCGTGAGTACCTGGCGTGCGCCGAGCAGCCGGGCCATCTGGACGGCATAGTGCCCCACCGCGCCCGCACCGCCCGGGACCAGGACGCGCTGTCCCGAAACGCCGCCGCAGACCTGGATGGCGTGCAATGCGGTCATGGCGGGAATACCCAAGCATGCGCCGGTCGACATGTCGACGCCGTCCGGCAAGCGCACAGCCTGCGTCGCCGGCAGCACGATATATTCGGCCGCCGTGCCGCAGGGGCGATTCCACGCCGCATTCCATGTCCATACCCGTTCACCAAGACGGGCCCGGTCCACGCCCTCGCCTACCTGGTCGATCACACCCGCGCCATCGCTGTGCGGGATAACCCGGGGGAAGGCCATGACTCGCATTCCGGACCGCGATTTCACGTCTGACGGATTGACCCCGCTGCAATGCAACTGGATACGGACTTCGCCCTCGCCGGCCTGTGGCGTTTCCAGCTCGACGATGGAGATGACGTCCCGGGCTGCCCCGGTTTTTTCGTAAATGGCTGCGCGCATGGGTGTCTCCTTGGAGTGTTATTTGCCTTTGCCGGGCGATCCGCGGCCGGATGATAGTTTCAAACAGATCAGGTGACCAGGACGCTCATTGAATGTCCCGCAGCTATGACGGTGCACCGGTGGTCTCCGGAACAAATCCTTTTCCGCACACGGCATTGCGCCGTAGCCCCAACCACCGGAAACTCATGCTCCTGCCCTGGCCGCATATCGGTCTGGGCATACAGAGGAGACAACATGAAGCTGCTCAGTTACATCGAACCAGGCACCCACGGAAAGAAGGCCTCTTATGGAGCACTTGACGGAGACCGCCTGGTTGATCTTGCAACGCACGAAGCGCCCACGCTGCGCATGGCGCTTGCCGCCGAAGGGGTAGAGGGGTTGCGGCAAAGGCTGGAGGCCCGCTCCCAAGATGCCGGAATCCCGTTGGCCGGTGTGCAACTGCTCCCACCGATTCCACAACCGGAAAAAATCCTTTGCATCGGTTTGAACTACTACCTGCATGCGCAGGAAGTCAACATGGCAGTGCCATCGAACCCGTCGGTGTTCGTGCGTTATCCCAATTCATTCGTGGGCCAGGGCGCCGCTGTCCTGCGTCCGCCGGAGTCGGAGCAGTTTGACTATGAAGCCGAGATGGCGGTCGTCATCGGCCGCGGCGGGCGGCGCATTCCCGAAGAACAGGCCATGCAACATGTAGCTGGCTATAGCTGCATGGCCGAGAACTCCGTGCGCGACTGGCAGCGCCATTCGGCACAGGCTACACCGGGCAAAAATTTCTTTCACAGCGGTGCAATCGGCCCATGGCTCGTCACGCCGGAAGAAGTGGGCGACGTCAGTCGGCTGGAGATCATCGGTCGCCTCAACCAGGAGGTGGTGCAGCGGGACACGCTCGATCAGCTGATCTTCAGCATCCCGCGCCTTATCGCTTACCTGTCCACCTTCACCAAACTGGTGCCGGGGGACGTGATCGCCACCGGTACACCGGCAGGGGTCGGCCTGTCGCGAAAGCCACAACGCTGGCTGCGCCCCGGCGACGTATTCGAAGTAGAGATCACAGGGTTGGGCGTGCTACGCAACCCTGTGGCAGACGACAACATTTCACAGGAGCATTGATGACAAAAACAGCAATCTGGTTGAGCGAGCAGGATGTCACGTCGCTGATTTCGCTCGACGACGCCATAACGGCGCTTGAGGCGGGCCTGCGGTCGCAGGGTAAAGGCGAAGGACTAAATATCCCAAAAGCCCTGGCGGCCTATGGCGATGGCTCGTCCATGCACTCGTTGGGCTCAGCCCTTCCTACCCTGGGCTACGGCGGCTACAAGAACTGGGTCCACACCAAGCGTGGCGCTAAGGCAGTGTTCGTGTTATTTGACGCAGTCGAAGGCCGACTGCTTGCAATGATGGAGGCCAACTCGCTCGGTCAGCTGCGCACCTCGGCCATGACAGGCCTGGGCACCAAATGGGTTGCGCGTGAAGGTGCCAACGATATGGCGATCATTGGCTCAGGACGTCAGGCCATGGCACAGGTAGCCGCAGTCAACGCCGTGCGGAAGCTCGCGCGGATTCGGGTCTGGAGCCCGACGCCCGAAAAGCGCCAGGCATTTGCCGCGCAACTGCGCGACAAGTTCAGCGCGGAGGTGGTGGAGGCCCAGAGCATCGAAGCTGCAACCGAAGGCGCAACCATCGTGACGGTCGTCACCCGCGCGCAGGATGCCTTCCTAAAAAGCAGTATGCTGCCAACCGGAGTGCACCTGAACGCGGTGGGCGCGATCCTGCCAGCCAATGCCGAACTTCACCAGGACGTGGTGGCGCGTGCCGGGTTTATCGCCGTCGATGACGTAGCGGGCGTGCAGAAGGCGTCACGCGAACTGATCGACTTTTTCGAGAAAGGTGAGGGAAAAGGCCAATGGAATCGTGTCCATTCGCTGGGCAAAATGATCGCGGACGGCGACCGTCCGCCTGCTGGCACCGACCTCACCATGTTCAAGTCCATGGGCATGGGCATTTCCGACCTGTCAGTCGCCATGCTGGCGTATGAGCGGGCACGCAAGGCCGACATCGGCAAGAGCATGCCGCTCATGGACGCATCGCCCCTGCGTTTCTGAGGGAACGGGCCAGAAGCTAAACGTGAGTTCAAAAAAAGCCGACCTAAACCGGCAGACACAACAACCCTGACGAGACAACCACAAGGAGACTTCACATGGAACAGCAAATCAAACTTGTCGACGTGAGTGGCGCCCCGGTGCGTGAACAGGCTTTCTGGCCTACCGTGGTTCTTCCGCGCGCCGCCATCGAGGCCGAAATCGAGCGGCTAGCCAGCCTGCCCCGTCCCGCCAACGGGCGACGCGCCGCCTCCATCAACCATCCGATGAACCAAGGCCCGGTCCCGGCGTTTGCGCCGGGCATCGACGTGCACATCGAAGTGCTCAAGCCCGGCGAAAAGACCGACCCTGTGATGCGCAATTCCAGCCGCGTCGACATGTGCATCCGTGGCAATGGCGTGGTCACCATCGGCCAAACCCAGTTCAAGGCGGAAAAATTCGACGTCTGGAACACCCCGTCGATGGAACCGTTCAGCTATCGCAATGAATCTACGGACCTCTTCGTGCGCCTGTCCTACAGCAACGCGCCGCTGCTTGAAAAGCTGGAAGTCCACTATGCCGATCTCAATCCCGGCGCATCCATCAAGGAAGCCGCGGTAGCCGGACCAGCCGACGCTACCGCCGCAGCCGGACCCCGCGCGCGCGACATGGCAAAGCCCATCCCCATCGGCAGCGTCGGCGCGCAGATGCTGGGCTACGAATGGTTGGTCGACATCGACACAGTGGAGTCCAAAGCGCTGCACTGGCCCTGGAAAGAGATCTCGCCGCACCTGGAGAACGTCTACGGAATGGACAAGGCCTACACCGGCCGCCACCTGTACGTGCTGTACAACCCTGCGACGGAGCGCCGCATCGGCACCTCGCACAGCTTCTTTGCCACCATCGCCAAGCTGCCGCCAGGCAAGGTCGACAAACCGCATCGCCACAGCTCGGTAGCCATCAACTACATCATGTGGGGCCACGGCAAAAGCGTGGTCAACGGTCAGAAAATCGAATGGGAAGCAGGCGACCTGCACTTTTCAGCCCCCGGCTGGTCGGTCCACAACCATGCGTCACGCGAGGAGGGTTTCGTCGCCCTGACCATTCAGGACCATCCGTTGCACATCGCCATGGAATCGCTGCTCTGGCAGGAGACCCTGAAAGAGCCCATCCACAAGCTCGGCTCCAACGACGGCGGCATCCAGACCAACCTGACCAGCCAGCTGAAAGCCGCCTGAGGCCATGATCGAAAGACTGGAAACCCTGACGTCAGGCAATTTGCCGGCTGCCGCTGACCTGCGCGTCCTCACGGAGGACGTCCGATCACTGTACGAAGACGTGGCGTGGCACCTGGACGACGACCAGGTTGAGCGCTTCCCGGACTTCTTCATCGATGACTGCTCCTACCAGGTGGTCTCGCGCGAGAACTTCACCGAAGGCCTGCCGCAGGCCACCATTTATTGCGACGGCATTGCCATGGTGCGTGACCGGGTGATCGCGCTACGGCAGACGCAGGTTTACGTACCGCGGGCGTGGCGCCATTTCATCAGCGGGGTCCGTGTGATGGCGGTGGTTGATGGGCAACTGCATGTCAGCGCCAACTTCCTGATCACGGAAGCCATGTCCGACCAGGACCCAACCCTGTTCCTGGTCGGCCAGTATCTGGGCATCCTCGTGCGCGTAGATGGCCAGCTGAAATTCAGGCAACACCTGGCTGTCTACGACAACCACCACGTCCGGCGCTCACTGATCGTGCCGGTTTGAACAGAAGACATGAGGAGACAAGCATGGGAAAAAGCCTGAATGCAGAAGTAGATAGCAAGGCCTGGCCCAAGGAGGGCTGGTCGCGCGTACCGTTCTGGGTGTATACCGATCCTGACCTTTACCAGCGCGAGCTTGACCTTTTTTTCTACGGGCGCAGCTGGAACTACGTGGCGCTTGAATGCGAGATTCCCGAGAAAGGCTCGTTCAAGCGCAGCTGGATCGGCGAGCGGCAGGTCGTCGTGGTGCGCGGCGAGAACGACGAAGTCCACATCTGGGAAAACCGGTGCGCCCACCGCGGCGCCCGCCTGTGCTGGAAAAACAAGGGCAAGGAAGAGTCGTTCACCTGCCCGTACCACCAGTGGAACTTCGCGCTGGATGGCAAGCTGCAGGGCGTGCCGCTCAAGCGCGGCGTGTTGAAAAAAGGCGGCATGCCGTCCGATTTCGACAACGCCAACCATGGCCTGACGCGATTGCAGGTCCACATCGAGAACGGCACCATCTGGGCGAGTTTTCACCCGGCGCCACCGTCGTTTGCGGAATACAGCGGCCCCGAGGTCATGGCCCACATTCACCGCCACTTTCCCGGCCGCAAGCTCAAGCTGCTGGGCTACAACCGCCAGCTGATTCCGAGCAACTGGAAGCTGTACTTCGAAAACCTGAAGGACCCATACCACGCCACGCTGCTGCACTCGTTCCTGATCACGTTTGGTCTCTGGCGCGCGGATACGCAGTCGGAATCGCTGCCCGCGGTGTCCGGCCACAGTCTCATGGTGTCGCGCAATGTGGGCAAGAAAAAAACCGATGTCAACGCCGATATTGCCCGGTTCAAGGATGCGCTGGAGCTGCATGACGCAGATACGGTGACCCCGCTCAGCGAATTTTCCGACGGCCAGGTGGTTGCCATCACGCACTTTCCGAGTGTCGTGATTCACCAGCAGGCCAACACCTTCGGCATGCGGCACATCATCCCCAAGGGAATCGATTCCTTCGAACTGGCGTGGACGTTTTTTGGCTACGAAGACGATAGCGACGAGATGACCCGCCTGCGCGTGCGTCACGCCAACCTGTACGGACCTGCTGGCTACGTCGCCATGGAAGACGGCGAGGTGCTGGCTGAGTCGCAGGGCGGCGCACACCATGCAGATGCCTACAGCGCAGTGCTCGAAATGGGCGGACGCGATGTCCAGCCGCAGGACCACATGGTCACCGAAGTGCTGATTCGCGCCTTCTACAAGTACTACCGCGAGGCCATGGGACTATGAACGCCGACGGACTGAAGCGCCTCTCGCTGGACGAGATAGCGCCTGAATTGCGCGCCGAGCTGGAACCCACCGTCGCCCGGCTAGGCTACTTCGGCGAATTCTTTCAGGTGTTCAGCGCAGTACCTGGCGCGGTCTCCGCGTTCATGGGCTACACGAAAGCCGTCAAGGCGCCACTCGCGGACAGCGAAAACGAAGTGCTGGCACTAACGGTTTGTGCCGCACTGGGTGACAGTTATGAACGAATCCAGCATGAGCGCCTAAGTGTCCGGCTGGGATTGTCTACAGACTGGATCGCGGCTGCCGAGGGCCGTGCCGGGGCAGACATGGCCTGCCTGAGCGTCGAAGAGGCTGCGCTACGCGAACTAGCGCTGGCCGTCTCCGGGGCGCATGGCAAGGATTGCCAGACAGCTGTAGCAGCAGCTGCAGCCATTCTGGGAGCCCAGAAAACCGCCACAGCCTTGCTGCAAATCACTCGCTTCATGGGCATTGCCACGCTGTGCAACGCACTGGAACTGTCATTGCCAGTGCCGTCCGTTTTTTGAAGTTCCCAATTTTCGAATTTTCGATTCCATCCTGAAAGTCTTTCAATGATCAAGCTGAAGTCCGACTTCCTCGTCGGGTCCTACCCGCCCATCACCACGCCCTTCCGCGATGGCAAGGTGGATCTCGACACCTACGCAAAACTGCTGGAGTTCCAGGTAAAAAACGGGACGCACGGCATCGTCGTGAATGGAACCACATCCGAGCCGTCGACGCTCACCATAGACGAGCGCAACCAGCTGGTCAAGTGCGCTGTCGAGGTCGTCGGCAAACGTATTCCCGTGGTGGCGCAAACCGGATCGCAATCGCATGCGGAAACAGTGGAGCTCACGGAGTTCGCCACCAAAGCCGGAGCCGACGCACTGCTGGTGGTCACGCCCTACTACATTCGCCCCTCGCAGCGCGGGCTGGTGGCCTACTACGAAGACATCGGCAAGCGCACGGATCTGCCTTTGCTGCTTTACCACATTCCCGGGCGTACGGCCGTTTCGGTCGAGATCGATACGCTGCGGCAAATTGCCGATAAGGTCGAGCACTTCGTCGGCATCAAGCATGCGGTGAACGACCATGGTTTTGTCACCAGCATGATCCAGACCCTCGGTCCTGAATTCCGGATCTTTGTAGGCCTGGAAGAGTTCACTTACCCTATGATGGCGCTGGGCGCGCACGGCACGATGAATGCCGTCGCCAACCTGGTTCCCGACCGCATCGCAGCCCTGTGCAATGCCACACTGGCAGGCGACATGAAGGAATCGCGCAGGCTGCATTTCGACCTGTACGGTCTGAATCACTCCATCTTCTACGACACCAACCCGATCCCGCTGAAGTACATGATGAAGCGCCTCGGCATCGTCGAGCGCAACGAACACCGCCTGCCCATGCTGCCGGCTACGCCAGAGCTTGAAAAGCGGCTCGACGAAGTCCTCAAGCGCGCGGGGCTGATCTGATGGGCGAACATGAGGACATCATCCGGTTGAACGACCCGGCGCTGTTTCGCCAGCAGTGTTACGTCGATGGCGCCTGGCATGCAGCGGACAACGCCCGGGCACTGGATGTCACGGACCCGTCCACCGGCAAAGTGATCGGAACAGTGCCGGAGATGGCCGCCGCAGAAACCCGCCGGGCCATCGCTGCAGCAGATGCGGCCTTGCCGTCCTGGCGCGCATTGCCAGCCAAGGAGCGCTCGGCCATCGTGCACCGCTGGTATGAGCTGATGCTTGAGCATCAGGAGGATCTGGCCGTGCTGATGACCAGAGAGCAGGGCAAACCGCTGGCCGAATCACGCGGGGAGATCGCCTATGCGGCGTCCTTCCTGCAGTGGTTCGCCGAAGAAGCCAAACGGATTTACGGCGATACGATTCCGGGCCACCAGGCCGACAAGCGCATCGTCGTCATCAAGGAACCGATAGGCGTCTGCGCAGCAATCACGCCCTGGAATTTTCCGTCAGCCATGATCACGCGCAAGGCAGGTCCCGCGCTGGCCGCCGGCTGCACGATGGTCCTCAAGCCTGCCACCGCCACGCCGTTTTCGGCGCTGGCTCTGGCTGAACTGGCCGAGCGCGCAGGTGTGCCGCGCGGCGTTTTCAACGTCGTCACCGGCAGCGCATCGGGCATTGGCGGAGAGATGACTTCGAACCCTATCGTGCGCAAGGTCACCTTCACGGGCTCGACAGAGATCGGCAAGGTGCTCTTGCGGCAATGTGCCGAGACCGTGAAGAAAACCTCCATGGAGCTGGGCGGCAACGCGCCCTTCATCGTCTTTGACGACGCCGACCTCGATGCGGCGGTTGAAGGCGCCATCGCTTCCAAGTACCGCAATGCGGGCCAGACCTGCGTCTGCGCCAACCGTTTGCTGGTTCAGGAGTCCGTCTATGACGAGTTCGCCAGAAAACTGGCGGCCAGGGTGTCGCAACTGAAGGTGGGCGATGGCCGCGAGGTGGGCGTCACGCTTGGCCCACTGATCGATCGCAAGGCCGTTGCAAAGGCACAGGAACATGTCGACGACGCCGTGGCCAAAGGCGCTCGCGTGATTCTCGGCGGAAAGCCCCACGCCCGTGGCCCGTGCTTTTACGAGCCGACGATTCTGCTGGACGCGACGCCCGACATGAAAATCGCGCGTGAAGAAACATTCGGGCCCGTGGCTGCGCTGTTCCGCTTTCGGGATGACACCGAGGCGATCGCGATGGCCAACGACACCGAGTTTGGCCTGGCGTCCTATTTTTACGGCCGGGACATCAGCCGCGTATGGCGCGTCGCCGAGGGCCTGGAGTACGGCATAGTCGGCGTGAACACCGGCCTCATTTCGACGGAAGTCGCACCTTTCGGCGGCGTGAAGGAGTCGGGTTTGGGACGAGAGGGCTCCCACTATGGAATCGATGACTACCTGGAACTCAAGTACATCTGCATGAGTGTCTGAAAGCCGAAGGCTCAGGTCCCGCAAAAAGGCGCATCAACAGGCTGTGCAAAAAGTCGAGGAAATGAGTTTTTAGGGGGTACCTCATCCCTTTCTCATTTTGCGAGCGTGGCTTCCAGGTGTCATTAAAAAAGGCCGACCAACTCTCCGAAGTTAGTCGGCCTTACTTTTTACACAGCCTGATCAAGCGCCTTTTCCCCTTGAGCGAGTACCGGGAAACGGCTACAAGCCTCCGCGTGCATCCAGCAGGCAGCCCGTGACATACCCGGCCGCGGGGGATGCCAGCCACACTACAGCCTCGGCAATTTCTTCGGCGGTTCCCATGCGTCCCATCGGGACAGCACCGACCATCTTTTGCAACTGTTCGGCGCTGCGGCGGCGCTGTATCTCGGTATCGACGAGTCCAGGACGAACCGCATTGACGCGAATGCCATCCGCAGCAACCTCTTTGGAAAGGCCGATGGTCATGGTGTCGATAGCACCCTTGGAAGCCGCATAGTGGACCCAGTTGTTCGGCGAGCCAAGCACAGACGCGCCGGACGACATGTTGACGATCGCCCCGCCCTGTCCGCCCTGCCGCGTGGACATGCGCCGCACGGCCTCGCGTGCAGCGAGAAATGCGCCGATCACGTTAATCCTGTACACCTCCTGGAGCATATCTGCAGTCACCGCATCAACACGCGACACACCGCCCGTCACGCCGGCATTGTTGACCAGCACCGCAAGCGGGCCTGCCTTGTCCACCGTTTCAAATGCGCGCATCAGGGAGGCTTCGTCGCCAACATCCGCCTGGACTGCCATGGCCGTGCCGCCTGCACCTTCGATGGCGCTGACCACCTGCCGCGCCTCTTCGGTGCGCTCCCGGTAGAAAATCGCTACCGGCCAGTCGCGCGCGGCCCGCAGGGCGCATGCCGCCCCGATGCCGCGGCTGCCGCCGGTGACCAGGAATATGCCGCGTCGGGTATCTGTCATGTATGTTTCCTCCGAGACGAGCGTCAGACGCTCAAATGGGCGCTCAGCACAGCCTCGTCATTGCGCAGGGTTTCACTGTCTCCGACAAAACAGACCTGGCCCTTCGAGAGCACATAATGCACGTCGCCCAGCTCCAGTGCAGCGCCCAGGTTCTGCTCGATCAACAACACGCCAAGTCCTTCATTGCGGAGGCGTTTGACGATTTCGACGATCTCCTGGACGATCAGCGGTGCCAGGCCTTCCGACGGCTCATCCAGAAGGATGACCTCGGGATTGAGCATAAGCGCCCTGCCAATGGACACCATCTGCTGCTCACCGCCGGAGAGTTGAAAGCCCAGATTGGTGCGTCGTTCTTTCAAGCGCGGAAACAGTTCATAGATGCGCGCCAATGTCCAGCGCCCGTCCTTGCCTGGACGTGCCGCCACCGTGAGGTTCTCCTCGACGGTCAGGCTGGGAAACACGCCCCGCTCTTGCGGAACGAAACCCAGTCCCATTCGCGAGATACGGTGGGCCGGCTTGCCGCTGATGTTCTGGCCCTTGTACGTCACGCTGCCCTGGCGCGGCGCGAGGTAACCCATCATGGTCAGCAGCGTGGTGGTTTTGCCTGCGCCATTGCGGCCCAGCAACGAAGTCACCTGACCGGCTTTAACCTTCAGTGACACGCCATGCAAAATGTGGCTGTCGCCGTAATAGGTATGGATGTTGTCAACCTGGAGCATCAGTGTTTACCTCCCAGATAGACTTCACGGACGCGCTCATTGCCCTGGATGTCTTGCGGGTTTCCGGTGGCGAGAACTTCGCCGTAATACATGACGGTTATGGTGTCCGCGAGCGAGAAAACCACCTTCATGTCGTGTTCGATCATCAGCAATGCCAGCGATGAAGGCAGCGAGCGAACCAGGTCGATCATCCGGTCGGTTTCTGCCGGCGACATGCCTGATGTCGGCTCATCGAGCAGCAGCAGTTCCGGATCTGCGGCCAATGCGATGGCCACCTCCAGCTGGCGCTGCTCGCCGTAGGACAGGCTGGACACCGGCCGGTGCAGGTCGTGCGTCAGCTGGATCTGCTCCAGGATCTGGTCAGCGCGTTCGCGCTGGGCCGTGCGGATATGCACGCCGCGCAGGCATTCGTACCAGCCGCCCAACTTGGCCTGCACCGCAAGCCGTACGTTCTCCCGCACGCTCAGGCTGCGAAAAAGGTTGTTTTTCTGGAAGGTGCGACCGATGCCCATCTGGCAGATCTGGTCCGGCTGAGCGCCGGTGATGTCCGTTCCCTTGAACAGGATACGTCCCGAGGTCGGTTGAAGCTGACCCGTGAGCTGGTGAACCAAGCTGGTCTTGCCCGCCCCGTTGGGACCGATGATCACGTGGCGTTCGCCCTGCGCGACGCTGATGTTCACATCTCGCGTCACCACCAAGCTGCCGAAGGCCTTGCAGAGATTTTCAGTTTTCAGCAATGTCATTTGCGTTTTCCCAGCGCAGACTGCGCGCAGATCACCAGGAAGCCCCATACGCCTTGGCGCAGGAACATCACCGACAGGATGAAGGTGGCGCCGATCCAGAGCATCCAGTATTCATTCTGCGAACTGACGACGTTCTTGAGCAGCAAGAAGATGGCAGCGCCCACCGCCGGCCCGAAAACCGTGGCGCTGCCGCCCAGCACCACCATGATGATGGCGTCGCCCGACAGCGCCCAGTGCAGGATGTCGGTCGACACAAAGGCATTGAAAAATGCATAGAGCGCGCCACCCACGCCGGCCAACGTACCGGCGATGGTGAAGGCCAGGAACTTGAAGCGCTGCACCGGGTAGCCAATGGCGCGCATGCGCTGCTCGTTGTCCCGTATGCCGATGAAAATAGAACCGAGCGGCGAGCGCACCAACAAGTAGAGCAAACCGAGTACCAGCAAGAATCCCACTGCGACCACGGCATATCGTGCCACCGCGTTGTCCAGGCTCATCCCGAAAAGCGTCGGCCGTACGAAACCGGTCAGGCCGTCCGTGCCACCGGTGACGCTGCGCCACTTCAGCGCCAGCGAAAACAGCAATTGCGAAAAAGCCATGGTCAGCATCAGGAAAGGTATGCCGCTCACGCGAATGCAGAAGAGCCCCACGAATGCAGCCGCCACTGCAGAAAGGCCTATGCCGGCGGCCATGCCCCACCAGCCCGAGATACCAAAGTGAACACCCAGCGCGATCACCGTGTAGGTGGAAATTCCGAAGAAAGCGGCGTGGCCGAAAGACATCAGTCCGGTAAAGCCGATGAGCAGGCCCAGGCTCATCGCAAAGATGCCGTAGATCAGGATTTCGGCAATGATGCCCAGCGCATAGTCGCCTGCGAATGGCGCAAGTGCCAACAGCGCGAATAGCGCCAGGAACACAGCCGGTCGTTGAAATTTCATGTCATGCCCTCGCAATTCCGAACAACCCTTGTGGACGCGTCAGGAGGACGAGCACCATGAGCAGGTAAATCATGAACAGCGCGTAAGCGGGAAAGTAGGCTTTGCCAAACGTGTCCACCACCGCGACGAGGATGCTCGCGACCAACGCTCCCCGCAGACTGCCCATGCCGCCGACGACCACCACAATGAACGCGGGGATCAGGATTTCGATGTCCATGCCCAGATAGACCCCGAGGATGGGACTGGCAACCACGCCGCCCAGGCCGGCGAGGCCCGCACCAAGCGCAAAAATGCAGCCGAACAGCAGGGGAACATTGATGCCGATGCCGGCAGCGGTGGCAGCGTCATCAACGCCGGCACGCACCATGGCGCCGATCCGGCTGCGCTCGAGGAACCACCACAGCAAAGCCGCGACAACGCCGCCAAAGGCAACCAGGAACAGTCGGTATTTGGGGATGTAAGCACCGGCTACCTCGATCACACCGGAAAGACTTTCCGGCGGCGATATATTTCGTATGTCCGGTCCCCACAAATAGTGCGTGATGTCGGCCAGGACATAGATGAAGCCGAACGTCAGCAACACCTGATCCAGGTGGCCGCGATTATAGAGAGGCTTGATGAAAAAACGCTCGATCAGCACGGCGACGATGACGGCCGGCACCCAGCCAACGCCAAGTGCGAGCCAGAAATTCCCTGACCATTGCATGATGCTGTAGGCCGTGAAAGCGCCCAACATGAAGAATGAGCCATGCGCAACGTTGATGACGTTCATCAGGCCGAAAATTAGCGACAGTCCGGCAGCCATCATGAAAAGAAGGCTGCCGAAGACCAGGCTGTTGATGAGTTGGGTAATGATGAAGTCCATAAAGCCTTCGTTTTTCTCCGTAGACGGCCAGCATCCTCCCCTGCGTGGCGCGCTGGCCGCAGAGGGAGAGCTGGAGATGCGGTTCAGTACGGCTTGTTGGCCGGCTCGACAACGTTCTGGATCGTGTGGATCACCTTGTTGGTGATGCGCCCATCGATTTCAGCAACCTCTCGCAGATAGACGTTCTGCGTCGGGCTTTGCGTTGCCGGATTGAACCGGAAAGGTCCACGCGGCGCATTAAGGCGCACGGCGATCATGGCAGCACGCAGTTTGTCCTTATCCTCCGTGTTCCCGTCGACAGCCTGCAACGCGGCCTGGATCACCTGGCCTGCAACATAGCCATATTCGCTGTAGACGCTTGGATATTCGTTGTACTTCTTGCGGTAGTCAGCTACGAATTTCTTGTTGGCGGCATTGTCCAAGGTGTCGGCATAGTGCAGGCAATTGATCGCACCGAGCGCGCTACGCCCCTGCGCGGGCAGGGTATCGCTGTCCAGCATGAAGCCCGACCCGGTCAGCCGCGAACGCTGCTTCAGTCCGTACTCGTCGTACTGCTTGACGAAACGGACCGCATCGGTGCCGGCGTAGAAAGAGAAGGTTGCGGGCGCATTCGAATTGCGCATCAGCGCCAGGTACGAACTGAAGTCGTTGTTCCCTAGCGGCGGGTAAATTTCCTGAATGACTTTTCCGCCCTTGGGCAGGAAGCCGGCCTTGAATTCGGCAAGCGAGCCGCGCCCGCCGGCGAAATCGGAGGCCGACAGCAGGACTTCCTTGGAGACATTGTCGTAAAACCATTCGCCCATGGCTTGGTGCACCGTGAAGGTGGAAACCGAGCAGCGGAAAAAGTAGGGCAACTGGGTGTAGGAAAGCGCGGCCGCTCCGGCACCCGAGCACAGCGTGAAAGCTTTGCTTTGCCGCAAGTACTCAACAGCCGCCATGGCCACATTACTGGCCTGCAGGCCGGTGATGATGTCGCACTTGTCGCTCTCATGGAGCTTGCGCAGTTTTTGCAGGCCGACCTGCGGGTTGATCTCGTCATCTTCGCGCAGGATCTCGATCTTGCGGCCGGCGACTGTGTTGCCGATCTGGTCGAAGTACAGCTTCATGCCGTTCAGGTTGCCATTGGCCAGTGCCGCAAACACCTTCGAGAAGGAGTTGAGTACCCCTATCTTCAGCGGCGCATTGGTTTTGGCGAGGACGGCAGGGGCAACGCCCCCCAGGATGGTGGCACCAAGGGCGCCTGCGCCAGTGATGAATGCGCGGCGCGAACCGCCGCCGTTCAGTAGAAGGTAGTCTGACATGTTGTCTCCATTTATGGGGCCAGGGAAATGTGATCACCTCGGGCCGTACGCTGCGGCGCTGGATGCTGGGTCATTCTAGGAAGGGGGGGGTTGAGTCGCAACTCGTATGGTGGAACAACTGTTATTCCCGGCAGACCGTGATTTCGGGTTTACCAGCATGAAACGCCCGTCATGCACCACAGCAGGATCAGGCATGGTGACGTCGACGTATCTCGAGCACGGCCTTTGCAGCGTTAGCGAAAGCTGCCGCACCTATTTGGTTCAAACGATCTGCAGCCAGGGCCTTGCGGCACCCGGTCCCGCAGCAGATCGCGTTAAGCTCTCGCATTGTCAGTTGCCAATGCCCGAACATGCTGACGCCTTGAAAGGGGTCCATTTGTTTTCGTTGCAATATGTGACGGCAGGAAAGCGAGCACGGGCGTGGGGTAATCGTATTTTTCCTGCAAATTGATTCGGTTTTCCTTGCAGATTTTTGCTTTCGGTCTTCGTTGTTCTGCGCAGAACTTTCATTTTTAAGACATCGAGTGGAGCTATGCCGTCCGCCATCGCGACAAAACCACCGAGAGTGGGCGACTAAGCGCTACTGGGCTTACAGCCGAGACTAGCGCGCTGCGGATCTTTTCTCTTGCGCTGGTACGACTGCCTCTGAGGTACTGCGCGGCTCGTCGGCTACCACCGGATCGCGCGTGAGATTGTCGATCATCGCCAACAACGCGCGACGCGCGGCAGTGATATCACTGTCAGAGACGCCATTCAATGCCACGGCATTCACCTCTTCCGCCAGGGGCACGAGCACCTTCTTCAGACGCTTTCCTTTTGGCGTCAGAAATACGTACAGGTTCTTGCGATTGTCAGGCCGACGTTCGCGTGTGACATAGCCGAGCGACTCCATCGAGCGTAAAGCAATCAGCGTTGTCGGTTCCATAAAGCCCGCCTCGTAGCTGAGCTCACGCTGTGTCACACCGTCGTGCTCCCAAAGGATGCGCAGGAAAGTCCAATGTCCCAGTTGCACATCGTGCCTCGCCAAACGCACCTGAAGCGAGCGAAGAAAAACACGGGTCGCATCCTTGACCAAGTGCGCCATACGATCGTTGGGCACAGCTGAATGCCAGTGCTTTAGTACGCGGTCTGCGATCTCTTGTTCGTTCTGTGGGATTGGTTTGGGCATGGTTTGGTCGTGGGCACAATAGCGGCAACCTATTGTCTCAGACTCACCTGATGCTCAAGCGACACATCGCGCTGCTCGCGCGCTGACTGTAGCAATGCAAGGCAGACCTCCAGAGTCGATCTCGCCCATTCGCCGTTGTGTATCGGGCGCTGGCCCGATAGCAAGGCTGCATGCAACTCATCGATCACCTCGAACCGAGGCACTCCTGGCGGCTTCAAAGGATGACGCTGTCGGCTCTCATCACCGTAAACCCACACCGCATCCGGCATCGGTCGAATGTCTCCTCGTTCACACGACACGATAACCGGGCCGAAGTGCTGATGTTGGCGGTCGCTCGCGAGCCGTTCGTGCTTCGGCGGCTGGTAGGACGGTCCGCCATAAGTGCCAGCTGATTTCAGTCGAGCCTCCTCCGCGGCCGATTGCACCTTGCTCAAACGACGTCGTGCCAATCCGTAGTCGTCGCCTTTGGCGTTTCCCATCTCACCCGTCCAGTTGCACCACTCGTCGGAGTCGAAGTGCGCGTAGCCGCTATAGGTGAGCGACGCGTAGACGCCATCGTCAAACCACAGCAACGCCGAATAGGCGCCTTCGGTGGGCCGCGCCGGGTCCCATGAACCCAGCACGGCGCGCACGTGGGTCGCGCGACTACCGGCCATCAGCCGAACCACGTCGACCTGGTGGGCGGCCTGACTAAAGACAACGCCGCCGCCCTCTTCCGTTTTCAGCTCTTCAGGACGTCGCGGGCGATACAGGAAGTCTGTGAAATTGAGCGCGTGAATCATTCTCACTCGCCCCACGTCACCGGTGTCTATGATGCGGCGTGCCTGCAGGTAGGGCGTGTCGAAACTGTGGCAGTGCCCAACAATCAGGTGCACGCCGGCGGCTTGGCAATCTGCAATCATGGCGTCGCATTCCGCAAGTGTCAGCGCCATCGGCTTTTCGACCAACACATGCTTGCCGTGCGCTGCGGCCACGCGCGTCTGTTCGGCATGGAATTGGTGGGGACTGGCAATGTATACCGCTTCGACCGCTGCATCTTGGACGAGCTCCACTACGCTCGGATAGACCGGCACCTTGAACTCGCAGGCGAATTGTGCGCGCGCTTCGTCGCGGGGATCGCAGGCGGCGACCAGTTCGATGCGCTCATCACCCAGAAAGGTCGGCAGCATCAGCGTGAACGCGCGGCCTAATCCGACGACGCCAAGGCGAATTGGACGTTGTTCCATCACAGGTCGAGCACAAGCTCAGGTGATTTGGCGCGGGACACGCAGATCATGATCTGGCTTGACATTTCTTCAGGCATCAGCACCATGTCACGGTGGTCCGCTTCACCCGACAGCAGGCCCGTGCGGCAAGTCCCGCAGGTGCCGCTTTCGCACGAGGAGGCGCTGTTGCAGCCATGCTCGCGCAACGTGGCCAGGATTGATTTCCCGACGGGCACCTCGAACTCACGACCTGACTTGGCGAGCCTCACCTTGAACGGCCGATCGTCCGGCTTCGTGCCGCCGCCTTCGTTGAAGCTTTCGAAGTGCACATTGCCGGGCGACCAGTGCCCGCACATGTCGCGCACCGACTCCATCAGCGGACGGGGACCGCAGCAGTAGATGTGCGCCGTGTTTGGCTTTTCGAGCACCGGCCACAGGTC
Source organism: Polaromonas aquatica (assembly GCF_042659145.1). Taxonomy (NCBI): domain Bacteria; kingdom Pseudomonadati; phylum Pseudomonadota; class Betaproteobacteria; order Burkholderiales; family Comamonadaceae; genus Polaromonas; species Polaromonas aquatica. The sequence continues at coordinate 23,363 of NZ_JBHSRS010000004.1, forward strand.
GAGCGCCTTTGCGAGATCGCCATGGTCGTGGTGAATGCAGACATTCTTGCGCAACTCGGGACTGCTCAATTCCTCCATAAAGGCCGTCGTCTCCGGCGATCGGCTCAGGTAGTACAGCTTCCAGGGCGCGGGCGCCAACTCGCCGAACGAGCGGATCATGGACAGGATCGGCGTGATGCCAATGCCTCCGGCGATGAAGAGATAGCTTTTCGCGCTCTTGACAAGCGGGAACGCATTGTCTGGCAGCGAGGTGGGCAGGATGTCACCTTCACGCGCGTCGTCGTGCATGCTGATCGATCCACCTTGACCCCGGTCATCGCGCTTGACGGTAATGACATACCGGTGGCGCTCCGCCGGGTCGTTGCACAGAGAGTACTTTCGCAACGCGCCGGTCGGCGCCTGCACCTTGACGTGTGAGCCGGCCGTGAACTGCGGCAGCTCACTGCCGTCCGGCTGCGTCAGCTCGAAGGAACGGATTCCTTCCGCTGCGTCGTAAACACGGGTGATACGCAGGGGCATCTGGGTATCGGCGTGGGTCTGGCTGTTCATGTTGTTCCCTTGAGTCATGCGTCGATGCGCAGTGAGAGATCGACCGCGCGCACGTCCTTCGTGAGCTTGCCACTGGAAATGCGGTCGACGCCGGTTTTTGCGATTTCGCGGATGCTTTCAAGGTCAACGCCACCTGAAACTTCGAGCACCGCTCGCCCGCGATTGATGGTGACGGCCCGGCGCATGTCAGGGAGCGAGAAATCGTCGAGCAGGATATTCGTTGCGCCTGCGACGAGAGCCTCTTCCATTTCGGCCACGCTCTCGACCTCGATCTGCACCGCTACCCCAGCGTTCATCGACCTCGTCGCCCGCAACGCGGCGTCAACGCTACCGGACGCTGCGATGTGGTTCTCCTTGATGAGGATGCCGTCCCAGAGCGCCATTCGGTGGTTAGTGCCGCCGCCCACGCGGACGGCATACTTCTGCGCCTGGCGCAAGCCGGGCAGCGTCTTGCGCGTATCGAGAACGGCGCAGCCCTTGGGGTTCGGGGAAAGACCAGCGATCGCATCCATGTACTGACGAGTCACCGTCGCCACGGCCGACAACATTTGCAGGAAATTGAGTGCCGGTCGCTCGGCGCTAAGCAAGGCGCGTGCATCAGCCTCGATCCGGCATACCTCGGTGCCGCGCGCCACTGCTGCGCCCTCGTCCACCGCCCAGGTCAGCGTGGCCTTCGGATCGAGCGCCTTGACGCAAGCGTCGAACCAGGGGCGGCCGCAGATGACTGCCATCTCCTTTGCCGTGACGCGGCCCGTGACACGACTGTCTGCAGGCACCAGTTGCGCAGTCCAATCCCCGCGGCCGATGTCTTCCATCAACGCATCACGCACATTGCGCAGAAGCGCGGCTTCCAGAGTTTCGTTGGCCTTGAACATCACTCGGCCTGGAGATTGGCACGTTTTGCAGCCGCCGCGACGCGGACTGATTCGTTGCGCAAGGCGGTGGCCAGCTGCTCGGGCGTGCTGCCGATGGGATCGACGCCGGCTTTTTGCAGCTGCTCGATCACGTCGGGACGCTTGACGATCTTGGCGATCTCGCTGCTGAGCCTCGCAATGACGTCGTTCGGAGTTCCCGTCTTGGCCAAAACCGCCACGTTGAAGGCGAAGTCGAAGCCTGGCAGTTTCTCCCCCAGCGCAGGAACGTCTGGCGCCAGCGGGGAGCGCTTCGTCGAATTGATAGCCAGCAACCTGGCTTGGCCGGCCTTGACGAAACCCATTAGCGAGGGCGGTGAAGCGAACACCAATTCGACTTGGCCACCAATCATCGCCGGCACCGAATTGGCGCTGCCGCGGAAAGGGATGTGCGTGATGAAAATACCTAGCCCGTCCTTCATCGCCTCGGCTGTGAGGTGGTGGATACTGCCGACTCCGGACGAACCGTAGTTCAAAGAACCGGGCTTCGCCTTCGCCAAGGCCACAAGCTCATCAATGGTGCGCGCCTTCACGCTGGGATGGACCGCGAGGAAAAGCGGCGCTGTGCCAACCAGCGACACCGGCACGAAATCCTTCGCAGGGTCATATGCCATTTTCCGGCTCATCAGCGGCGTTATCGCCAGCATGGGACCGTCGGTGACCAGCAAGGTGTAGCCGTCTGCTGGCGACTGAGTAATCGCCGCGGCGGCCACCGCGCCGCTGGCACCCGACTTGTTCTCCACGACGACCGGCTGGCCGAACGCATCCGCCAGTCGTAGCGACAGCACACGCGCCACGGTGTCCGGCAGGCCGCCGGGCGAATACGGCACTATGAGCCTGATGGGCTTCGAAGGAAAGGCTTGTGCATGAGCCTTGGCGGGAAAATAGACGCTTGCGACCACGGCCGCGCTGGCCAGTGCCAGGAATAGGTTTCGACGCATCAGTAGACTCCTTAAATGCTGTAGGTTTCGTAGGTCGCCGGATGAAACAGTTCATCCACCGACATGAGGCGCGCCGACAGGCCCTGCGAATGATGATGGCGAACAAACGTCTCCAGCGTCTTTAGCGCTGGCGCCACGCCGTAGGACCAGTAGTCGTCTCCCATGGTCTCGCGCGCGGCCTTGAGCTGTTCTTCCACAAACGGTAGCGTGACCTTGGTCGCTGACGTGTCGGACAGCAGCGCCAAGGCCGCTGCCTTGGACTGCGTGAAAGCCTTGAACACGGCGCCTGGAAGCCATGGATGCTGCGCCGCCAGCTCCTTGCGAATACCGACGACATGCATGATGGGGAATACGCCCGTGCGACGGTAGTAGTCCTTCGCCACTGCGGTGGGGTCGTCGAACAGCCAGCCAATATTCGGGTTCGCCAGCGCCGAACGGCTAGGCGGGCGCGGGCCGATGAAACCGTCGATGTCGCCCTGGTCCAGCAGTTCGGAAATTGTCTTTCCCTCAGGGGCGACCTCCACCTTCACGTTGGCCGGCAGCTGCAGCTTGATCTTCTCGGGTCGACCGGGCGTGTCGATTCCTCCCCGCACCCAGGTCACGTCTTCCGGCCACACGCCGAAGTCATCCTGCAGGATCGCGCGGGCCCACACGTTGGCGGTCAGCTGGTACTCGGGCAGACCGACCCGTTTGCCCTTGAGATCCTCGGGCTTTTTGATTCGGTCCTTGCGTACATAGATCGACGTGTGGCGAAAGGCCCTCGAGAGAAATACCGGTATTGCGATATAGGGACAATCACCTTTGGAGTGCTTGACCAGGTAGCTGGAGAACGACAGCTCGGCAATGTCAAAGTCCATGCTGCGCATCGCGCGAAAGAACATCTCCTCTGGGTTCAGTAGCATGTATATGGGATCGACGCCGTCAATCTGCACACGGCCATCGAACAAGGCACGGGTGCGGTCGTAGTCGCCCATCGCGACCGAAAGTTGTAGCTTAGTCAAGGAGATCTCCTATTCAAACGTTGTATGAAGGCTCGAGCGCGGGCGCCTGGTTGTCCCAGACATATCTGGCCTCGTAGGAGCGCCAGTCGGTGGACTTCGGCACGATGGCCTGGTAGGCACAAACGCCCGCCGGAATCGCACTATCGCCCGTTCCGATCGCGGGCTTGCCGCCCTGCACGGCGCGCACCGCGTCGAGCATCTGGCGTCGGAACTCGACAATCGCCAGGTCGCTCGCGCCCAGCCGGTCGTGGCTTCGATCCGCAATCGGGCCCATGGTCACCCACATCGCGATGTCCTGGTTCGGGAAACCCGTGATGCCGGTGAAATTGCCGGCCCTCATCGCCTGTCGGTCCTGCCAAAACAGGTTGTCGCGGTTGCGTAGCGGCACGTACTTCTCGTCGAGGTCGACGCCGATGCGCTGGCCGAGGAACTTGCGCCAGGTCTCAGTCTCGGGCGTCTGCGACGCGTGGCCCCAGGCGATGAAGTAGAAGGCCGTGGTCGTGTCGTCCATCGGCACGTTGATGTTCGCCACGTTGTAGAGGTTGTTGGGTGGAATCAGCGCCGTCGCTGGCGCCACGAAGACGGTCGAGCGCACATAGTCGTGGGTCGCCGCATCCTTGAGCGGCCGGCGCAATGCGGCATACCGAAAGCCATACCCCGTGCGCTGTACCTGCATGCGTGGCGCCTTGTCGGTCGACGGGCGCAACCATGTGTTGGCCGTGGCCTCTGCACCTTCCACCCGTGCGGGAACCATGTCCGACGAGTGCAGGCTTGAGCTGTGAGCAGAGTCAATCGCGCCCTCGAGGATCTGCGCCCAGTTGCACGGGATGATGGCCTTTGCGATGGTCACACGGGTATCGGCGGTCGGTGCCCAGGCCGGAGGCTGAAACTCGGGCATGGTGTCGCGCGGCCCCATGTAGGCCCACACCATGCCGCCCCACTCCTCGGCCGGATAGGCGTGGTGCTTGACCTTGTCGGTCATGCCGCTGGCGGCCGGCTCGGACGCCATCTCGAGCACGTTGCCCTCGACGTCCATCTTCCAGCCGTGATACAGGCAGCGCAGGCCGCCCTCCTCATTGCGACCTAACACCAACGATGCACGGCGGTGAGGACAGTACTCGTCCATCACACCGACACGCCCATCGCTGTCGCGAAAGACCACGAGGTCTTCGCCAAAGGCACGCGCCTTGACCGGCGCGCCGTCAGGCTCGGCGACCTCCTCTATCAGGCATACAGGCGTCCAATGCCGTCGCATGAGCTGCCCCATGGGGGCTTCGCCCTCCACCAGACACAGCAATTCGTTTTCTTCCTTGGTCATCATGGGAACTCCTACAAAAGAACATGGGCGTTGACGAACGCCTCGGTGGATGGGGTATTTCTTCGAAATACAAGGGGCTTGCCTCCCCAAGCGTGCTTGAAAATCCAGTGCGCCAGGGCGGAATCCAGGTGTTGCAAATGAGGAGGGAACCAGGCCGCGAGCTCAGCAGCAAACTGCCGTACCACACGAAATTCGCCATTGCGCAGCCGCCTGCGCACGCCGGCCGCGGACATCAATACGGCGGCATGCTCTTGCATATGACACGCTTGCGCGGGAAAACTCAATTTGCGCATCCAAGCATCCTCCTCTTCAAAATGCTGGGTCGCATGGACAACGAGCTCATCGAGAGCAACCGCTAGCGCATCGTCGGGCGCGTCGAGTAGGCCTCTTATCAACAGTGCGAATGTCCGGTGCTCCTCGTCCATTCGCGTGTTGCCAAGTAGCAATTCGTCTTTCCAACAAAAACCATTCATAGCGATTGAACTCATGATGAAACCAGCCTTAAACACGGATGCCCTGCAACCCTCAACGCCAGCCACTTGGCTCGACGGCATTGTTGAAACACTAGCGACTTTGCCCTTCAATTTTACTTAGTCGACTAATTATAATCAATCCTGCCAAATGCCGCAACGTGGGCTTTTAGGGGTTTTCCCTAGGTTGGCTGTACAGACCTAAAACACCCTGCAAATATGCGCTTCAAGAAACCGCCCAATGAAGGTCTTGATTTTCAAGTCAGGGATGGCATCCGGCAATGCGGACTAGGCAAGCGCCCGGACACCGCGTTTCTCAATCGATTTCTAGCCACTGCGTGATCAATGGATTGCAAATGGCGAAGTGCTCGCCTGCCTCTCCGCTCAATTGATCTTGGCACCCGAAATCACTGAAAGGCAATTTAGATCACCGCTTGCTACCACATTGGCAACGTTTCTGTGGGTGAATACCTCGCCAGGGGCAAGATCAAGAATCTGATTGGCGGCGACACGACTGTCGGAGCATCCAATCCAGGGGGAATCGTACTTTTTGTGCAAATTAGTGCGCTTGAGGTCGAAAACGTCAATCAAATCAAATACGAAGGGACTCCCCACTTTCCGGTAACGGCATCAAGTGCCAAGATTGGTTTTTCGGAGTCAATCTAAAACCTTTGAAAGGGGAAGTGCCATGAGTGAGATTACACGAGTTGGCGTTGATCTGGCAAAGCAAGTCATTCAAGTCCACGCAGTGGATTCGGCTGGCGAACTGGTCACCAACCGGCAACTGAGCCGAGACAAGTTTCTGTCATGGTGTGCGCAGCTACCGGTGGGCTGTGTGGTGGCGATGGAGGCCTGCGCAGGTGCACACCATTGGGCTCGCAAACTCATTGCCATGGGGTTGAATGCAAAGGTCATTGCGGCACACCTGGTTGCTCCCTATCGGCTGCAGGGCAAAGGGGGAAAGAATGACGCCAATGATGCCGCAGCGGTTTGTGAAGCGGCGTCCAGACCGAACATGCGCTTTGTGCCGGTAAAGACCACCATTCAGCAAGGTTTGTTGTGTGTGCATCGGCTGCGCGAGGGGTTGAAACAAGAGCGCACAGCATGCATCAATCGCATTCGGGGCATGCTGGCAGAGTTCGGCTTGGTAGTGTCCAAGAGTCCCGAGAAATTGCGCGAGAAGTTAACTGACATGCTGGAGGACGCCAGCAATGATCTCTCAGGGGTGGCGCGGCTGGTCATTGAGGAGGCCTATGCCCATTGGAAAGAGGTCGATGAGCGCATCAAATGGTGCGACCAGCGCATCAATGCGCATGTCAAAGATGATGCACAGGCCAAGGCAGCCAAAAATCTTATGGGCATTGGCCCCATAACTGCATCTGCTGTTGTCGCTACGGTGGGGGACTTTAACCAGTTCAAAAATGGTGCTCAGTTTGGTGCCTGGTTGGGGTTAACGCCACGGCAAAACTCAAGCGGCGGAAAGAATAATCTGGGTGGCATCACCAAGCGTGGTGACATGTATCTGCGCAGCTTGCTGATACAGGGTGCCAAATCGGCCGTGATGACAGCGCACAAGCGAGATGACCCCATCTCAAAGTGGCTGTATCAATTGTGTGAAAAGTCGGGTTGGCAAAAGGCGGCTGTTGCAATGGCCAACAAGAATGCACGCATCCTTTGGGCAATGATGACCAAGGGGTGCAGCTTTGATCCCCGGCATGTGAGCATCAAGCCTACAGATGTCGCGGCCTCATCATTGGCGATGGCATAGCCAAACAGAGCAATAAGGCAATTTCTGCAAGACGTGAAAATGAAGATGCAGTAACAGGTTAGACCGGCGGTGGGAAAGCTCGAGTAAGTCGTCGTGGCACACGTCCACGGAAATCAAATGGAGCCCCATCGAGCGGTTCGTATCTGGGTCCGCACAACAAGTGCAACAAGGCCGTCTGTAAATGTGCAGTCTATTCCTCGTTTACCCGCCGCTTCACCTCACGTTAACGCCGAATACCGTAATCAAGGAAAAACCATTTCAGTCAGTACTTGACCGCGTGAGGAGTCCCTGTAAAAGGCTTATGCAGGAACACCTTGGCGTGCCACCGTGCTTTCGTCAAGTGCTTGTTTTGCAACGGCTTTTTCTTTGCATCCGCACCGATTTGCACAAAAAGTACGATCCCCCCTCACCAGAGCACCTCCTGGGCGCATACCCGCATACAGCTCCTGCGCCGCAGCCGTGCTGCGCGTGGGCGAGTAGCCAAACAGCCGTATCGGCGGGCCCGTGCCCGAGGGGCCCGAATCCTGTGTCATTTGCGCCCACATGAAGCTCTGGGTCTGTGCGGCGCGCCCCGGCTCTTTGAGCACCTGCACCTTGGTTTCGTCGCCGAAGACCAAGGGGCTGTCCAGCAGCAAGTCGCGCAGCACGTTGATGATCGGCTGCACCGCCTGGCCCACGCGAACCATGCTGGCGGCCATGGTGTTGCGCGACAGGTCGGTTCCGCCCAAGCGCCCGATCAGTGCTGCCTGGCGATACAGCGGCAAGCCGTCGTCGAACTTCGAGGTAGTCACCCAGGCCAGGGCACTTTCAGTGAACAGACCCTTGGGGATGATCTGCGCGGGCTTGGGTGCCAGGCGCAGCGCGCCGTCGCAGCACGGGCAGGCGTATTTCACCCTCTCGTGGCGAATCACGCGCACCTGCTGAGGGATGATGTCGAGCTGCTCGCTGGCCTCAACGCCGATCTCCTTGAGCACGGCGCCGTCGTGCGGGCAGATGCGCTCGGCCTGGCTCAACTCGTGGCGCACGACGTGGCGCGGCAGAGCCGGGTCCAGGGGTTTGCGCCCGCGTTTGGCGCGCTTGTGGCCGGCCACATCACTGGCGTCATCAGCCGCGTCGCATTCTTGCTGCGCCGGCGTGGCCTGCGTGGCCGCAGCCAGTGCCTCCGCTTCGTTGAAGAACATGTCTTTCTGTTCGGTGCCGCGCGCCTCGCTCTTGGCGGCAAAGACTTTGCGCAGGATTTTGTTCAGGCGCTCTTTGAACAGGTCGCGCTCCACGCGCAGGATGCGATTCTCGCCAGCCAATGCACGGTTCTGACCTGCAAGGGTTTCACCGCGTTGGGTTGCCGCATCGAGCGCCTCTTGCAAGGCGTTGAATTCTTCGATGGAGGGCGGCTTTGTCATTGCCCAATTCGATTGCGGGCAATGGCTGGAAGTTCCCTCAAGCCGCGCGTTGGTAGCGCACTATTTCGTGGCCGCGCATGGCCGCCAGATCGATGCCTTCGAGCAGCCAGTGCAGCTGCTCCACGGTGAGCTCAATCACACGCGCGTTCTCGCGCGGCCACACGAATCGTTCGCTCTCCAGGCGCTTGTGCAGCAGCCAGAATCCGTTGCGGCTCCAGCCCAAAATCTTGATGCGATCCTTCCTGCGGTTGCCAAAGACATAGGCCGCCTGCGCAAATGGATCGAGCCCGAGTTCGTGCTCGACGAGTGCGGCCAGGCCGTTGATGCTCTTGCGAAAGTCGATCGCTTCGCGGTGCAGATACACCGCCAGATTCGAGTTCAGACGAAACATGGCAGCTCCGCAAGGGTGCGCAGCAGGCTTGTCAGCGCCTGGCCACCGGGCGCTGCGTGCGTCCAACTGAGCACCACGCCGTTGCCAAGCCGTGCCTTCATCGCAAACGGGGCGACAGCGCCGATTTGATGAACGTCTGGCGTGACTCTGACCGCCGACTTGGGCTTGAGCTTGACCCGCACGAATGCCGATGCTCGCTCGCCCGGCACCGCCTTCACCTTCGACCGCGAGCGTCGCGCGTCGTACAGACTGCGCACCTTGATGCCGTGCTGCGACGCGTACCCCGCCAAGCTCATGCCTGACGCCTCGGCCACCTTTAATTGTTCTTGCCACTTGCCCTTGCTGATACCCATTGCATGCTCCTTTGTTGAAACGTATGGGTTTATCGCGCTTACGGCTTCAAGGGAAGGACGGGGTTAAAAGAGCGCTTACGATGAAACAACAAACCCTTGCCATGGCAGCCGATCAGGGATCGGGATACGAGCAATACCGCAAGCCCACGCGACGGGACGAGTTCCTCAAGACCATGGAGACCATCGTGCCGTGGGCAGCGCTGTGCGAAGTCATCGAGCCGCACTACCCCAAGGCCGGCAACGGCCGCCCACCCATTGGTCTTGAGCGCATGCTGCGCACCACTTCATCCAGCACTGGTTCAACCTGGCCGATCTGGCCTGCGAAGATGCCCTCTACGACAGTGCCAGCCTGCGCCGCTTTGCCGGTATCGATCTGGGCCGCGAACCCGTGCCCGATGCCACCACGATGCTCAAGTTTCGCCGCCTACTCAATGACAACAAGCTCGGTGAAGCCCTGTTTGCTCAGGTAGGCCTTGTGCTGCAAGGCAAAGGTTTCAAGGTCAACACCGGCACCATCGTGGATGCCACCATCATCGGCGCGCCCAGCTCGACCAAGAACGCGGACAGGGCACGCGACCCCGAGATGCACCAGACCCGCAAAGGCCAGCAGTGGTACTTTGGCATGAGATGTGGTCGACCACATCTCATGCCTAGAACTAAACCGCTTACGCGCTAGCTGGCACGCGACCGCCAGTTGGGCGTTGGCGGCGAATATTTGCATTTCGCTCCCGTTTCGGAACGATGGAGTTGCTGCTCGCAGCAATTCATCCCTTCAATCCGTACAGGAGTATTGCCATGACACCGCTACGCCAACGGATGCTCGAGGACATGAGCATTCGCAACCTCGCCGACAACACGCAACTGTCCTACCTGCAACAGGTCTCGCTCTATGCGAGACACTTTCACCGCTCGCCAGAGGAGCTCGGACCGGAGCAGGTTCGGGCCTATCAGGTGCATCTGACGAAGACCCGCAAGCTCGCTCCGGGCACAGTCAGCATCGCGACGGCGGCACTGCGTTTCCTGTACAGCGTGACGCTCAAGCAGAACTGGGCGCCGGACGACATCCCGATGCCCAAGAAGCCGTTCAAGCTTCCGGTCGTGCTCAGCCCCGGGGAAGTCGCGCATTTCCTGGCCTGCGTCGACAGCCTCAAGCACCGCACGATTCTCACGACCGCCTATGCCGCCGGCCTGCGCGTGTCCGAGGCCACGCACCTCAAAGTTACCGACATTGACAGCCAGCGCATGGTTATCCGAATCGACCAGGGCAAGGGCCGCCACGACCGCTACGTGATGCTCTCGCCGCGGTTGCTGGAGGCGCTGCGCGAATACTGGAAGGTCGTGCGCCCCAAGACCTGGCTGTTTCCGGGCGACATCCCCGGTCAGCCGATCACGCGCTTTGCCGTAGAAAGTGCCTGTCAGAAGGCACACCGCGCCGCCGGCATCGGCAAGCCGATCACCCCGCACTCCCTGCGCCACGCGTTCGCCACGCATCTGCTGGAAGCCGGCACCGACGTGGCCGCATCCAACTGCTGCTGGGACATCGCAGCTTGACGACCACCTCGCGCTACCTGAAGGTCGCGACCAGCACGGTGTGCGCGACGACCAGCCCGTTGGATCTGTTGCCTGAGGTCGCGCCGCCGCCGTCCGAGCCGAGTCCGCCCCCGGTGTTCTGAGCCGGCGGCGATGCGAGCCACCCGGCTCGAGGTGGCGGACATCTTCCGCCAGGTCGGGCCTGCCTACCGTCAGGATCACGCTGATGCCCTCAGCGGTGGACAGCGCCGCGTCATGCGTGCCATCGAGCGCTGCCGCACCGCGGCCCTGGGTGGCCACGTCGAGCAGTGCAATGAATGTGGGTACCAGCGCATCTCTTTCAACAGTTGTAGGGATCGCCATTGTCCGAAGTGTCAGTCGCTGGTACGCGCGCAGTGGCTGCAGGATCGCCAGGCCGAACTCCTGCCGGTCGAATATTTCCACGTCGTCTTCACCGTGCCGCAGGAGGTCGCCGCGATCGCCTACCAGAACAAGGCCGTCGTGTACGACATCCTGTTTCACGCTACCTCCGAGACCTTGCGCACCATCGCCGCCGACCCCAAGCACCTGGGCGTGGAGATTGGCTTCATCGCCATCCTGCACACCTGGGGACAGAACCTGCTGCATCACCCGCATCTGCACTGCGTGGTGCCCGGCGGTGGGATCTCCCCGGACGGCGTGCGCTGGGTCTCTTGCCGTCCCGGTTTCTTCCTGCCGGTGCGGGTGCTCTCCAGGCTGTTTCGCCGCCTGTTCCTCGCGCAGTTGCAGCAGGCCTTTGATCGCGGTGAGCTGAACTTCTTCAACCGCCTCGAAGCACTACACAATCGCGTTGCTTTCGCCAGCTACCTGGCTCCCGCAGCGCACGCCGAGTGGGTGGTCTACGCCAAGCCGCCTTTCGGCGGCCCCCACCAGGTGCTGGACTACCTCGGGCGCTACACCCATCGGGTGGCGATCTCCAACAATCGCCTGCTTGAGTTCAGCGATGGTGCAGTCACCTTTGCCTGGAAGGACTACCGCCACGAGTCGCGCCACAAGACCATGCGCCTGGATGCCCAGGAGTTCACGCGCCGCTTCCTGCTGCATGTCCTGCCCTCAGGGTTCCAGCGCATCCGCCACTACGGGCTGCTGGCCAACCGCTACCGCGAGGTCAAGCTGGATCATTGTCGCCAATTGCTGGCAGCGCCCGCGCCGGTCGTGGCGTTGCCCGATGCAGCGCTGGACTACCGGGACCGCTACCAGCGCCTGACTGGCGTGTCGCTGCGCGACTGCCCGCATTGCGGGCGTGGCCAGATGGTGCGCATCGAATCCTTCCTGCCGGGAACCTTGCCGCGCGGCCCACCGGCGAATACTTCATGAACACCAATCCCGCCGTCATTTCCAACGTTGCTCGACTCGTTTCTCGTAGCGAGGGGGGGCCTTTTGCTTGCCCACGCATATCGCTGGTGAGAATTTCTGGCCACGCCCACCTGGCATGGCCATTACACGCGCCGCAGCCCCCGGTTCCTCGGTGCAAGCTCAAGAAAGCACAGCTCTGGCTGCAGTTCGCTCCAGCTTCTCGTGTCTGCGTCTCGCGTTCCGACAAGTCCGCGCTGATTCAATACCCATAGCGCACCACCGCTTCAGTGGCGGTTCAGTTCAACGGGATCTTTAGCCTACCGGCCGCGGAAGAAGTCCTCCGGCGTTGATCAGCGCCTGCGCGCCGCGGCCGCCAGGCTAAAGACTCTCTGCATAATGTGGCGTTGGTCCATATGTGGCGGCCGGCGGCGTCGCCCTCGGGAGGCCCGTCGCTGAGCACCACATAAATTTCACCGGCGGCGTAGAGTCGGGTCCCTTCACTTCATAAGGGGATCCGATCATGTTCGAGAATCTGTATCGGTATTCGCGCGTCCTGGCCCGGCATCTCGATGGACCGGCGGCCGAGGAGCGAGACCGCTTTGCCGCGCACTTCGCAGCGTCGGGGGCCACGAGAGATTCGGTTTCAAACCTGGCGAGTGAGCTCCTGGTCGTCGCGCAGCGCCTGGACGTCAGCGGTACGAGGGCCGTCACGCCCGAGGAGGTCGCCTCGGTTGCCGATCGTTGGGTCCGGCATCACCGACGACGCGGCCGCAGCATCTCACCCGGTCGGCGTCAGAGATTCGTGCAAGTAGCCACCGACTGGCTGCGATTCATGGGGCGCCTGCATTTGCCGCCTGCGAAGCCCGGGGCCGGCACTGATCTCATTGACGAGTTTGCCAGGCACATGCAGCGAGAGCGTGGCTTGTCCCCGATCACCATCAACAACCGCTGCTGGCATGTTCGAGCATTCCTGACCTGGCTCGCCGAGCAACACTGTGGTGCCGAAGACGCCACCTTGCACCAAGTGGATGCCTTCTTGTCGATGAGAGGCGTGCAGGGTTGGTGCCGGGCGTCCATCGCGACGGCTGCCACTGCCCTGCGATCCTTCTATGCCCACATGACCGCGACGGGTCGTTGCGCAGAAGGGCTATTCCTGCCCAACCCCTCGAAAAGGTAAAACGAGCGAAATCATCTAGATGGCGTCAGCTCAAGTCGATCGTGCGCCAGGTCCAGATAAGCCAGTTCATCACGACAGACCCAGGCCAGGAGTACACCTTCCGGAAACCGACGGCCGAATGAGGCGGCAGCCGAAGCATACTGGGCTTCGGTCGTATCGGCCTGGACAATTCTGGGCCAGTTAGTTTGGAGGCCAGCAAGGTCCCCTTGTGCCGGGTCGGACTTGAACACCGTGGCGTGTCCACTCCGGTCGAACGCGAAGAATTGATACTCTCCGGTCTCGACCATCTTTTGCAAAACAGCCCGCACGACTGGCGAACTTGGGTTGACCAATACGTCGTACTTCGCGAACCCATAGAACTCGAAGCTGAAGTGCACGATCAAGTACTGTTCGGTGCCGAGCAGCGAGTGACCGAACTGGAAGCCAGGCCCTGCGACCTTCTCGGGTAGAGGTTTATCGAGGTGCAGCGCGAACAAGCCGCCGGCCTGCTTGCGCTCCTCGGCCAGCCCGAGCGCAAATGCCGGTGGTTCGGCGGCGATCAGCTCGCCCACGAATGCCCCATTGAGAGTCAGGCGTGGAAGGAACGTATGTACATTGCTCGCCGTCGTCCCGCCACTGGGATCCGGATGCGCCGCGACCATATTGACGTAGCGCGGGCCGAGCTCGCGGGCGTAGCGCGTCAAAATCTCCCATCCGGCAAAGGGGTCGTCCAGTTCGCCTCTATGCAGCGCTACGGCCAGCGCCGCTGCAGGCTCGCTCAACGCCTGGCAACGCTTCATCCTGGCTTCATCGCTCATGTCGGGCGTGGCCACAATGCCGCGCGAGGGGCTGTCTTCACCGCGCACGATTAGGCTGACTTCGAGGAGCGCTTCCTCGCAAATTCGTGCAGCCGTTCGCGCGAGAGGTGATGAATAGCGCCGAATGACCTCAGGTGAGATATCGGCATCCCTTGCTGATCCAGATTTACTTTCGCCTCGCGATCCCATATCGTTTCCCAGGTAGATGCTCTGATTTGATCGGTCGTTCCGAAGATCTTGGCCGCTCGCGTCCTCGAAGCGGCGCAGCTACGCAAAGAAGGTCTCGCCGGTAGCTTCGCAGCACTTTAACCTGTTCGGTTGGCAGGGCGCCATACTCGGCCTCGCGCGTGGCGTCACCGGGAAGGCGCCGAGAATGCCGCATCCATCTGCCGAGCCCGCTTGACCTCGTCGCCGTGCAAGTAGATCGACGTCGTCGAAATCGAGGCATGCCGCAGCAACCAAGCCTATTCCAGCAACGATCTGCTCACATTGCTGCAGTTGCAGTTACAAATCGAGCAAGTGGATGTCGACCATATTGCCAACGCCAACGCCCAACGATTGAAGCATTACAACAAAGTGTTGCATGAGCAATTGGCGCAATTGAAGAGCGAGATCGCCGACGTCGAGATCGGGTTTCGCATCAATTTCGCCTTGCAATCGGCACGCCGGATTGAACCTCGAAAGCTGTGCGAACTGATTGACCCGCACGCCAGGCTGCTGCGGGCCGATCTGGCTCAACTGCACCTTGATATACGCATGCTGGCCAACCGCAAGGCGACCAAAAACTGGCTCAAAACTCTCAGGCGCCACAAGCAACTGCTGGATGAAGCCGAGTTCGATTTTGATCTTTACTGACCTACTCGGAAGTAGCCTGGTCAGCGTGCCCTCATATAAGCCGCGTACAGCGACGCATGCAGGTCTCGCAGGGTCTTGCGCCGGGCTACAACGTCATAATGCCGCCCTTGGCGCTCTAGGCCGAGCAACTCGATCATCACGCGCAGCGCTTTTTCAGGGGCGCTGTGTTGTGACGGTTGCGCCAAGGCCATAGGGGCAGCCAGACCGGGACGCTCCGTCAGCACCCAGGCCGGAAACCATGCCAGGTCGCTGGCATCGCCCGCGCCGTCGAAGCTCGATTCAAACTTGTCTACCAACTGCTGCAAAGGCGGATCGCACGCGTGCCCCACAAGCTCGTCCAGGCGCCGGGGCGACAGCCACGCCAATTCGGCCAGCATCCCCCATGTCGCCTGCAGGCCATACCCTTTCAGGCGGGCTTGCACCATCCAGGCCAGCGGGGCCGGAATACGGCGCCACGACTCGATGCGCTTTACCGCCTCGGCCGCGGCCATCCAGTCCCCAGCACGCAGCCACAGCGGCGCGGCATGCTCCTCGCCGTGGTCGGCGCGAAATGCCAGTGGGGCGGCACGTTGTGCCAGCTCCCGCCATAGTGGATCAAGCCAGGCGGTGGCGGCTTTGTCTCCGAAGGTGCGCTGTGCTGCTGGCTCGATGTCGTTTTGCTGCGCTAGCCGCGCATGGCGCAGCGCATCGTGATCGCGAAACACTGGCTGGCCCCACCCTTCAACCGCCTTGACGAGCACGAGCAATGACGCCAGGCATTCATCGACTGGACATTCGCGGGCAAGAGTGTCCCAGGCCACGCGCGCCGCGGCCCCATCGCGCCGTTCAAGCGCATGAGCGACGTCGTTTCGCAGCATGACGTCGCGACTGTGCTCAAAGATGTCGAGTTGCATCTGCCGCCTGCGATCAGCGCGTCACGCCAATAGTGGCCCACAAAAAGTTGTAGGAGACCTGGGGACGGCCTTGTTGTGACGCTTGCGCTGCCTCACCCGCTTCGTAGCTGCGCAGCAAGCCTTTGACACGCTCCAACCCCGCTGGCGTTAGCATGGCCTGCCGGGGCGTCTTGTTGTTCAGTGCCGGAATGGGCTCATCGGCCCAGTTGGCATAGGCGCGCCGGATCGCCCCCTCGAAGGCCTGGGCCAGCATCTGCGGATCGAGGTCGGGCATACCTGCGCCAGCCACAGGTGATTTGCCGGCATGGGCCATCAGGCCTTTGGGGTCGGACATTTCCCGCGCCACAAACGTCACCGCGGCGCTGGCCAAAGCATCGAACCAAGCTCGGCCTTTGTCGGCGTCGGTCTGCGTTTTGTAAAAAACCTCAATTTTGTCTTGTCTCTTACCAAGGTTGATGGTGGCGATGGAGCGCGTCTGTCCGTCTTCGCACTCGATGAGGCGGTTCCAGCCGTGTTGCAGGTCGCCCTGCACGTCGGGGCAATGGGCCAGTGCGTTTGCCAACCCCTGCCAGTCGATCACTCGATAGTGATCGGTGACCAGCAGCATGAACTCACCGGAATGGGCGTCCATGAGGGTAGGCATGGGTGGCGGGACCACGAACTGTTGCAACCATGCGGACATGATGGTCATGCCCAGCGTATTCGCCAAGTCTGGTAGATGCCCGAACTCTTCGGCAGTGGCGCGCAACCTGTCGACAACAGCCTGCCCGGCCAGCATGGAGAACGAGTAAACGGCGCCAGACAGTTCAAAGTGCTCTCGCACCCGCATGAGGCGACATCCGATGTGCGCGCCGGGCGCCAGCGCGCAGGTGCCTGAGCGTTCTCGCACCACAACCGGTGCGGCTTCACGGTCCAGCACATCGCACAGCGTCATCTGCATGCCCGCTACAACATCGGTCACGTCATACAGGCGCAGCGGGCGCTGCGCCAGTTGCTGCAGCCAATCGCGCTGGCCCACGGCCAGCAGCGGCCCTTCGGGGCCGAGCAAGTAGTCGGGCACGCGCCGGTGAACACCTTTGACGAGAATCTCCCCTTCGGCCAGCAACCACTCGGTCAGGTTGATCTGGACGGCATTCAGGGTCTCATCATCAAGCCGTCCGAGTTTGCCGGCAAACTCTTTCATGAGCAGGCTATCGAGCAATCCGTCAAACGCCGTACGCATTGCCTTGCGGTGGCGCGTGACCAGCCAATCGATCGCCCGCGAAACAGCGCCATCGTGCTCCCTGGACTCCTCCACAGCGGGCGCATCGTTTTCGCGCAGGCAGCATTGCTTGTACTTCTTGCCGCTGCCGCAGGGGCAGGGATCGTTTCGACTGGGTTTCATGGTCGCTGGATTCCGGATGCCGTTCAAAAGCAGAGATTGTCGCGCAAAGGTGGGGTTCCTTTACGAGCACCCGTCAGCGGTAACCTGCTTTGCGACTTGCATCCACGCGCGAAAAGTAGGTGGCGGCCGGAGGCTTTGGCAAAATGCCGCGCTATCGAAAGAAACTTGACGAGCAGCATGCGCCGTTGACCAAGCAGCTCAGGCGCTACCTGCAAGCATTTTCGGCCGTGTCAGACCAGTGCCAACTGCCGGCACCCGAGCGCCTTGCGTGTACGCTTCACCTTGATCTCGATGTCGTAGCCCAGCCGGTTCAGAGAGTCCATCAGTTTGCGTTCCGACAGCTTCGAGAAATCGCCCCGCAGCGCGGCCGACAGCCTGGGCTGGGGAATGCCGACAATCTCGGCCGCGGCCTGCTGCGTCAAACCACGCCGACGCATCGCCTTGGCGATTTCCCCGACCAGGGCAGACTTGATCTGGAGTTCTTCGGCGTCGGGCAGGCCAAGATCGGCAAACACGTTGCCCGAGCCTTCCCATACCTCTACCCCATCAATGACGTGTCGTTTCATCATGTCGCCTTTCTCCTTGCCATCGCCTCGGCCACCTTCAGCCGGGCGCGAATAATGTCGATATCTTCCTTCGGTGTGGCGATGCCCCGCTTGCTTTTCTTCTGGAAGCAATGCAGCACGAACACCGCCTGGGCAAAGCGTACCGTGTACACCGCCCGGTAAGTGCCGCCTTCATTGTCTTCCACCAATTCCAGCACACCGGCGCTGCCAAAGCCTTGCAGCACCTTTGCCGCCTCATGCCTGCCGCCGCACTGCGCGGCATCCAGGGCAAACCCGAAAAACTTGTGGACCGCTGCAGGCAAAGCCATCAAATCCTTGTAGCTGCCCGCCACGAAATAAAGCGGTTTTCTGGCCTTCTCCTTCATGGGTAAACTATACCACAAAGGAGCTAAGAACGGCCCTGCCAGCCTGCCGGAAATATTGCCGCATCTGCATGACAAAATGCCTGCAGCATCGAAAGCGATTTGGCTGGCGTGACGTTTAATTTTTCCGAGGAAGCGACCTCCTGAATGTCCAACCCTCTACTCACATGCTCCGCCGGGAACATGAGCGGCACTGAGCAGACCGCCTCTGCGCGACCGCACAACGTGCCCATCGGCGCGCCTGTGTGCCGCGCATGACGGCACAGTCGCGGCGCCTTTCGATCCTCACCGCCGAAGAAATAGAGGAACTCTACGGCTTACCGTGTTTCACCGAGGACGAGCGATGCCGCTACTTCGAGCTGAGCCCGATTGAGAGCGAAGCGGTCGGCGCCGTGCGCACCGTCTCGGCGGCCGCCCATCTCGCGCTTCAGCTTGGCTACTTCAAGGCGAAGCAGCAGTTCTTCGTCTACGAGCTGGAGGTCATACGCGCCGACCTCGACCACATTCTGCGGCGTCACTTTCCTGGACGCGAGCTGGGTGCCATCGGGCCGTTTTCGAAGCCCACCCGACTCGTACAGCAACGGCTCATCCTCCAGTTGTTCGTGCATCACCCATGCGACGGCGCTGCGAAGGATGAGCTGGAACGTAAAGCGCAACGCTTCGCCATGCTATCGACGCAACCCATCTACATCCTGCGCGAAGTGCTGCAGCATCTGGCGAACCGACGCACGGTCGCGCCCGGCTACACCTACTTGCAGGACCTTGTCAGCCGCGCTGTCACCGGCGAGCGCAAGCGGATCACGCAGCTACTCGATCAAGCCCTGCCGGCCGAGGTCCAGTTGGCGCTGGATGAGTTGCTGCAGGCCGACGATGGTACCTACCGGATCAGCACCCTCAAACACGAGCCCAAAGACTTCAGCAACAAGCAACTGCGCCAAGAGGTCGCCCGGCGCAAGCGCTTCGGGCCGTTGCACGAGTTTGCCCAGACTTTTCTCGCGACCACCGGGTTGTCCAACGAGAGCGTCAAATACTTTGCCTCGCTGGTCCAGTTCTACACCGTCTACAAACTGCGCCGGATGGCGCTGCCGACCGTGCGGCTGTACCTGCTGTGCTTCGCCTATCACCGCCTTCGGCAGATCAACGACAACCTGGTCGAGGCCTTCATTCACTTGGTCGACCAGTACGAGGAGGCGGCCAAGCGCGCGGCCGAAGAGGCGGCGCAAAAGACCTTGCTCGATGTCGGCGAACACCTCAAAGCAGCCGGACAGGTGCTCAACCTGTTCGTCGATCCCGCCATCCCTGCGCAAGCCTCGTTCGCCCAGGTCAAGGCCCAGGCCTTTTCACTGCTGGAGCCGGCGCAGTTCCCGGTGGTGTCGAACTATATGTGCAACATCGAGTTCGACAAGATTGGTTTCGAGTGGGACTACTACACGGCCCAGTCGATGGCCTTCAAGCGCAACCTGCGGCACTTGTTCGCCGACCTGGAATTCGCCGGCCGGGTTGAGGATGCGCCGCTGCTGGAAGCGCTCGTCTTCCTGCAGGATCTGCTGCGCCGCGGCGTCCCGCCGAGCCAGATCAACCGAGACAGGTTTCCCGACGCCGTCATTCCGAAAGGACTGCGGCGCTACCTCTTCACGCCACCGGCTGGGAAGGGAACACCGAAAAGGCTGCTGGTCGATCGCTATGAATTCCTCGTGTACCGCCTCGTGCGCAACGCGCTGGAGGCCGGCGACGTCTATGTCAAGAACAGCAACGAGTTCCGCCGTTTCGAGGATGACCTGATCAGCGATGCTCGCTGGAAAAACAAGAACGCGGTGCTGCGAGAGATCGGCGCGCCGTTGCTGATGGCGCCGATCGAGGAATCCCTGGCGAGCCTGCGCGAGACGCTGGAAGCGAAGTTCGCCTCGGTCAACCAGCGCATCGACAGCGGCGAGAACAAACACATCAAGCTCACCGGCCGTGCCGACAATCGCCGCTGGACATTGATCTATCCCAGCGAGGATGAGCCGACCAACAGCCCGTTCTACGGTCAACTGTCGGGCATCGGCATCGCCGATCTCTTATGGTTTGTCGCGGGGAAAACGGGCTTCCTCAAGTCTTGCACGCACGTGCTCGACCGCTATGTCAAGCAAGCCCCCGACCCGCGGGCCTTGCTGGCCTGCATCGTCGCCATGGGCACCAACATGGGGCTGTGGAAGATGGCCGAGGTCTGTGGTATCAGCCACGCTTCGCTGGAGACGACCGCCCGCAACTTTCTGCGGGGGCAGACCCTGCATGCGGCCAACGACGCGATCTGCAACGCAACGGCGGCGCTGCCGGCGTTCCATTTCTACGACATCCACGGCGAAGTGCATTCCAGCAGCGACGGGCAGCGCATGGAGACGCAGATCAATACGATCAACGCCAGGTATTCCAGCAAGTATTTCGGACTAAAGAAGGGCGTGAGCGCGTACACGCTGGTGGCCAACCACGTGCCGATCAACGCCAAGATCATCGGCACCCACGAACACGAGAGCCACTACGTGTTCGACCTGCTGCACAACAACACCACGCAGATCAGGCCGGCACGGCACTCTACGGACACGCATGGTACGAACCAGGTGAACTTCTGGCTGCTGCACGCCTTCGGCTACCGCTTCGCGCCACGCTACCGCGACCTGCACAAGAAGATCGGAACCTTGGTCGGGTTCGAGAACCCCAAGCACTACGGCGATCATCTCATCAAGCCGGCGCGCAAGGTCTACGAGGAGCTGATCGTTAAGGAGTGGCCCAACATCCAGCGCATCATGGCGTCGCTGGCACAGAAGGATGTGACACAGGCGACGATTGTGCGCAAGTTGGCCAGCTATGCCCGGCAAAACCAGACCAAGAAGGCGCTGTGGGAGTTGGACAACATCTGTCGCACGCTGCACATCGTGAACTTTATCGACGACGTGCAGTTGAGGCAGCGCGTGCAAAAGGCGCTCAACCGGGGCGAGGCCTATCACCGGTTTCGGCGAGCGATCGCCTACGTCAACGCGGGAAAGTTCCGCGTGAAAACCGAGGGGGAGCAGCAGATTTGGAACGAATGCTCCCGATTGATTGCCAACGCCGTGATCTTCTACAACACCGCGCTGCTGTCGCGCGTGTATGAGCAAAAGCTGGCCGCCGGCGATCTCGAAGCGGCGGAACTGGTCAAGAAGGTCTCACCGGTGGCCTGGCAGCACGTCAACCTGTTCGGCAGCTTCGAGTTCAGCGACACGGAATCTGGCATCGACCTCGACGCGTTGGCCGCACAGTTCGCCGACCCCAACTACTGGCGCAGCGCCATGCAGGACGACGCTGCCGACGAGGGGCAGGCCCCGTAGCGCCTGCTCGTTTTACCTTTTCGAGGGGTTGGGCAGGAATAGCCACATGGGTGTTCAGGCTGGAGCCAAAGCGGTGAATGAAGGCCACTGCGCCGATACGCACGCTTGCTTTGTCAGCCTGCGCCGCACTGGGGCAGTGTTCATGCAGGCTGTGCTGTACCACCCGCAGGAAAATGCGCAGGGCCGTGTTCAGCGCCGCCCCGTCACGCTGCATAAAGTACCGCAACCGCTTTGGTACCGACAGCACCCACTGGCGCACGCTCAGGCGGGGGAAGACGTGGTCTGCCAGGTGCGCCGCCGTCTCGGCCATGCGTCGGGTGTTGCACGAGGGGCACACACCACGGCCTTTGCAGGAGAAGGCCACCAAAAAGTCATGCCCGCAGTCGTCGCAGCGGGCGCGTGCAAAGCCGTGGGCGAAGATGCCGCATTCGAGGTATTTGCGAAAGGCTTGCTCCACATAGGCTGGCGGCGTGTGGTGGTCGCCCTGGCCGTCAAACTGGCCCGCGCTGGCCAACTCAAGCCAGGTCTCAAAGTGCTCGGCCACCGTGCGGTACAGCAAAGTCTGCTCGGGGTGGCGGGGGTTGTAGACCTTGGCAGCGGGTGGCGCGTATTTACCCGAGTGCATGTGCGAATGCGCCTGCGGGTGCTTGGCAGTGGAGTGCTTCAGTGAAAGTCCCGGCTCTGGCCGCTTTGCTGGCCGAGCCGGCCCAGCAGGGGCGTCAGGTCCCTGAGGCGCCGGGCCACCAGGTGGCGCACCTCGCCGCCGCTCTCCACATCGCGCTGCCAGACCCCATGGACCGCGAGCAGGCGTGACTTGAGCAGTTCGTCGCGCTGCTGTTCCCGCAGCGCTTTCCAGACGATCACATTGACCGGGCCGGTTACTCGCGGCGGCCCCTATGACCTGATCATCATTCTCGACCCGCCCAGCTATCAGAAAGAGAAAGGCAGCTTCGTTGCCAGCAAGGATTACGCACGCCTGATGCTCCGCCTGCCGGACTTGCTGGCCCCTGGCGGGCACGCGCTGCTGTGTCTGAATGCACCCGAATTGGGTGTCGCCTTCCTGCAAGACCAGATGCAGGAGTTGGTCCCCCAGTTGGCGTTTGCACAACGCGTGCCCAACCCCCTGGCGTTTGCTGACGTGTCGGCTGAGCGTTCGCTCAAGGTAACGCGGCGGTCGACGAGATCAGCTGGCGCGTGGGCTATGAAGACCCGGCCTTTTTTCGCCGGCTCTTCAAACGCACCACGGGCATGGCGCCAGGCGCTTATCGCAAGCGCTTTTGCATTCCGGACTTCGCGCGCTCCTGAGGCCCGGCCATGGCTGCCGGGGCGCCGGCCCCGGGCTTGCGTAGCCAAAAATTGTCTGGCTCCCAAGCACAATCTGTCTTGGACAGCGTGGAAGTCACTGTGCTGTAATGAAATGACTTCATCAACAGCCCGTTCCCTTCATGACCACCACGCCACCCTCCCCCGTCTCCGAAGCCGAGTTTTTTCGCGAGCGCGGCTTCGGGTTTCCCATCGGTTTTGGCGCCAGGCCGGCGCTGCTGGTGGTGGACCTGACCAGGGGTTTTACCGATGCCAAACGCCCGCTGGGCGCGGACCTGACGGGCCAGATCAGGGCGACCAATGCCTTGCTGGAGCTTGCGCACCAGAAAGACATTCCGGTGATCTTTACCAGTGTGCGTTATGACGATGCGCAGCTGCGCGACGCGGGTGTCTGGGCGCTCAAGCAAAAAGGCACGGCCAGCCTGGCGGCGGCCGGTGACGGGCATGAGCTGGACCCGCGCCTGGCCATGGGGCCGCAGGATGCGCTGATCTATAAAAAATATGCGTCCTGCTTTTTCGGGACGGACTTGATTTCACGGCTGGTCACCGCCAGGGCCGACACGCTGATCATTGTGGGCACCTCGACCAGCGGTTGTGTGCGGGCCAGCGCGGTGGACGCCTGCCAGAACGGCTTCCGGCCCATGGTGGTCAAGGAAGCCGTGGGCGACCGGTCCGCGGCGGCGCATGAGCAAAGCCTGTTTGACCTGCAGGCCAAGTATGCCGACGTGGTGTCGCTGGAGGCGACGCTGGCGTATTTGCGCGGCCTTGAGGCGCAGCTGGCGCTGGCCGCATAAGGCATCGTTTTCCCCTCCTCTCCTTTAACTTCCTTTCATTTTTCTTTTCTTTCTTTCAGAGGTATGTGTATGCACCCCATGATCCAGAAAACGCTGCTGCTGTTGGGCGCGGGCCTTGTGTTCGCCACGCAGGCGATTGCGGCCGACGCCTATCCCGACCACCCGGTGCGCATCATCGACGGCTATTCGGCGGGCGGCGGCACGGATTATGTGGCGCGCTACCTGGCCTCCAAGATGGGCGCGGATTTCGGCGCGAGCGTGATTGTGGAAAACCGTCCGGGCGCGAGCGGCCAGATCGGCATGAGTTACGTCGCCAAGTCCAAGCCGGACGGCTACACGTTGATGGTGATCCCGAATGAGTTGTGGTCGGTGGCGCCGCTGCTGTACAAGCGCCTGCCTTACGACGTGGAGCGCGAGCTGACGCCGGTGGCGACGCTGGCCGACATACCGCTGGTGCTGACGGTCAGCGCCAAGGTGATGGCGAAGACGGTGCCGGAACTGATTGCGTATGCCAAAGCCAACCCGGGCAAGCTGACCTTCGGCACGGCCGGCGCCGGCACCACGCACCACCTGGCGGCGGAGCTGTTCAAGTCCCTGGCCAAGGTGGACATGGTGCACGTGCCGTACAAGGGTACCTCGCTGGCGGTCAGCGACCTGCTGGCCGGCCAGATCGACATGGTGTTCTCGCCGATCACGGCGGTGCTGCCGCACATCAAATCTGGCAAACTCAGGGCCCTGGGCGTGACGACCAAAAAACGCGTGTCCGCCCTTCCCGATACGCCCACGATTGCGGAAGCCGGCCTGCCCGGTTATGAAGGCAGTGTGTGGGTGTTCCTGGTGGCGCCCAACGGCACGCCGAATGAAGTGATCAACAAATGGGTTGCGCAAGCGAAAAAAGTGTTCTCCACCGAAGAAGCCCGCAGCCTGCTGGCGGTGCAGGGCGTGGAGACGCTGATCCTGACGCGCGACGAGATCAAGCAGCGCAACAAGGAAGACTCGGCGCGCTGGAAAAAAGTGATCAACGACGCGAAGATCAGCATCGAATAAACGCGACGCTGTGTCGGGCAAAGGACGCATGGGGTTCCATGGCGTCCTTTTTTTATTTTTCCCTGGTTCCGGCTTCTTCGCTTGAACGCGGGAAGTGCAGGAGACAGGATTCTTGAACCTCAAACAGCTTCGCTATTTTGTGACGGCGGTGGATCTGTGCAACATCACGCGCGCCGCCAAAAAACTGCATGTGGCGCAACCGGCGCTGGGCCTGCACATCCGCGAGCTGGAGGCCGAACTGGGCGTGACCCTGCTGCACCGGCATTCGCGCGGTGTGGAGCCCACGGTGGCGGGGCAGCTGCTCTATACCCGGGCCAACCAGATTTTTGAGCAGATTGAGCAGACGCGCAAGGACGTGACCCAGCTGCACCAGGCCGCGCGCGAGCCGGTGTCGCTGGGGCTGACGACCAGCCTCACGCTGCTGGTGGGCACCGGCATACAGCTGCTGGCCGAGCGCGATTTTGAGGACCTGGCCTTCAGCCTGGTCGAAGGGCCCAGCTTTTTTCTGGCCGATGCGATAGAGCGCGAGGAACTCGACGTGGCGCTGGCCTATGAAATAGAGCCGCGCCCCGGCCTGCTGCTGACGGCGGTGATGGAGGAAGAGATTTTGTTCGTGACCGCGGCCGGCAGGAAAAAAGCGCCGGCCGAGGTGGCCATGGAAGAGGTGCTGGGCAGCAAGCTGGCCCTGGGCTCGCGGCGCGACATAGGCCGGCGCATCCTGGCGCGCGCCGCGGGCGTGCCGCTGGCGGACCTCAAGGTCACCTATGAAGTCCAGTCGATCGCGGCGATCCGCGACCTGGTGCTGCAGGGCGAGGCCAGCAGCATCATGCCTTACGGCTCGGTCGCGCGCGAGCTCGAAGCCGGCCGGCTGGCGGCCAAACGCATCACGGGGCACCCGCTCAAGTCGACGCTGTACATCGTGCGGCGCGCCGATTCGGGCCATGAGAAGAGTTGGGAAGCGCACGGGCTGGACCGCTTGCTGGACCGGGCCGTCAGCATGGTGGCGGAAAAGCTCGGGCCTTACGGCATGCGCTTGTAGCGCTGGCTTCGCGATGGCCCGGAAGCGCCGTCTTCCGCGAACAACAGCCGGCCATCGTCACAAGCCGCAGGTTGATGCAAGGCCGGCGGGCAAAGGCTCTAGACCTTTTCCCTTACGCAGCCGCGCCGAAATGAAAAAACACTGAGCCATTGTCTTTAAGAAGACCTTGCTGGGCAAAGCCCCAGCGGATTTCCGTAAGCTGAAGAACAGCCCTCTTCTTCTTCCGCCCACCCGGCGCCGGAGGGAAAATGGGGTTCATGAACAGCTTCGCCACGGAAAAAGGATGACGCGCGATGACGCACGCCACCCCGGCAATACCGGGAGGGCCCATGAGCCCGCGTGAGGCCTGGGTCGAAACGCAGCTGCTCCACAGCTTCATGCGGCATGCGCGGCCCACGCTGCATGCGGCCGGCCCGCTGATCGTGATCGTGGTGGCAATGCTGTACCGGCATGTGGAAACCCTGGGCCTGGCGCTGCGGGCCGCGGCGGCGCTTGCGGTGACCGTGCTGCGCTACGGCATCCTGCACGTGTACCGGCGGCGCCTGGCGGACGCCGATGGCACGGTGCTGCGGCTGTTCATGGCGCGCTACGCATGGGCCTGGCCTTTGAGACATCACCTCGGGTAGCGTGGCATGCGTTCGACGCCGCCCCCCCAGGAGCCCATCCTCAAGCAGGCATAGCGCGAACCTCGCGTTTGCCTATCCAGCGCTTCACCCGGCTGCCGCCGCCCTACAGTCTTTCGACAATCGTTACATTGGCCATGCCGCCTCCCTCGCACATTGTCTGCAGACCGTAGCGTTTGTTGCACTTCTTCAGGGCATGAACAAGCGTCGTCATCAGCTTGGTGCCCGATGCGCCCAGAGGGTGGCCGAGGGCAATGGCGCCGCCATTGACGTTCAAGCGCTCAGGATCGGCGCCAGTCGCCTGCAACCACGCCAAGGGAACAGGGGCAAATGCCTCGTTCACCTCAAATAGGTCGATCTCGTCGATTTTCATGCCGGATTTCTGCAATGCCCGCATCGTTGCCGGAACCGGTGCCTCCAGCATGATCACCGGGTCGTGGCCCATCACCGTCATGTGGTGTATACGCGCAAGAGGCTGAATGCCCAGTGCCTTCAATCCCTTCTCATTGACGATCATTACGCCTGAAGCGCCGTCGCAAATCTGACTCGAAGTCGCCGCCGTGATCATTCCGCCTTCCTGGATGAGCTTTACACCACGGATGCCGTCAAGCGTCACGTCAAAACGGAGACCCTCATCCATGGTATGCGGCTCACCAGAGTCTGAACCGTCCGCCAAGCGCACTTCCACCGGTACGATTTCCTCTTTGAATAGTCCCTCATGGGTTGCTGTGATAGCGCGTTGATGACTGACGTAGGCATAGCCGTCCAGCATATCCTTGGAAAGTCCATATTTTTTGGCGACCATCTCGGCGCCAGTGAACTGACTGAAATCCTGTACGCCTGGATAACGTCGCTGTATCGCCGGACTCACATAGTAGCCGAGATCATTTTTCCGCGGTAGTGTGCTTGGCATGAACATCGGTACGCGCGTCATGCTTTCTACGCCGGCGGCAATCACAACATCCATCGCACCAGACATGACTGCCTGGGCCGCAAAGTGAACCGCCTGCTGCGACGATCCGCACTGTCGATCGACCGACGTACCCGGGACCGACTCCGGCAACTTCGACGCGAGTACCGCATTGCGGGCGATATTGGTTGATTGTTCACCTGCCTGGCTGACGCACCCTATGATCACGTCCTCAACAAGAGCGGGGTCGATACCGGTGCGATCAACCAGCGCGTCAAGAATTTTTCCTGCAAGATCAGCCGGATGCCAGCCTGACAACCGTCCGCCTCGGCGTCCGCCGGCGGTCCTTGCAGCAGCAACAATATATGCCTCAGCCATTTTCATTCCTTCTCAAATGTTAGTGATGCCAAATCCAGCTTGGACACGCTATTCTTGACGAAGCGCGCCACCTTGACGCCGTGCACGGCCAGGCGGCGCGCAGTGGCTTCACCAAGGCTGGAAGCCCCGCCGGCAATGATCGCTGAAAGCGATTTATCGATTTTCATGATATTTCCTAAACATAGGTTGGACCGTTAAGATTGGGCCGTTCTTGAGCGCTGTAGTAGGTGCTGCCTTTCGCCGCCATCTCACGCATGGTGTCTGTTGCGCAATACTGCGCCCCCAGATGCGCATACTTGTCGCTCAGGCGGACAACCTGGTCTAGACCCAGCCAGTCGGCATATTTGAGCGCGCCACCAAGATACTTCGGAAAACCAATCCCCAATAGCAACGCCATATCCAGTTCGGCCGGCGTCGATACCACGCCGTCTTCCAATGCATGCGCAGATTCAACGAGCAGCGGCAGCATCATGCGCTCAATGATTTCTTCGTCGCTGAACTCGCGGCGTCCGCCAGGTTGTAGCGTTGCCAGCAAGTCGTACGTATCGGAGGCCAATGACTTTTTCGGCTTGCCGGCGGGATCGGTTTCGTAGCGGTAAAAACCAATCCCGTTTTTCTGGCCATAGCGCTTATTCTCGACCATCAGTTTGAGCGCGTCATGCGCCAGAGGCGGCATCCGGTTTGCGTAGCCTGCCGCGATGACGTCGACGACATGGCTGCCGGTATCCATGCCGACCACATCTTCAAGATACGCCGGACCCATCGGCCAGCCGAATGCTTCCATGGCACGGTCAACTTGCACGAAGTCGGCGCCATCTGCCACCAGCTGCAGGAAGGATCGGAGGTAAGGCGTCAATATCCGGTTCACCAAAAAGCCAGGACAGTCTCTCACCACAATCGGGGTTTTGCCCATTGCCAGCCCATAGCCGACCGCCGTGGAAACCGCCACGTCGCTGGTTTTGGCGCCTTTGATCACTTCTACCAGGGCCATCACCGGCACCGGGTTGAAAAAGTGCATGCCAACGAAGTTCTCCGGCCGCTTCAGCGGCACCGCAATATCGTCGATACGCAGACTGGAAGTGTTCGACGCGATGATGGTGTCTTCCCGCACGGCGCCTTCGAGCTCCGACAGCACGGCATGCTTTACCTTCATGTTCTCGACCACGGCTTCGATCACGACGTCGGCCGTGTCGAAATTCTCGTAGTCGAGCTGGGGCTTGATGGAAGCCAAGACCAGATCGGCCTTCTCCTGGGTCAGACGCCCGCCTTTGACTTGCCTGGCAAGCTGCTTGGCTGCTTCAGATGTGCCCAGTTCCAATTGCTTCTCGGCGATATCTTTCATCAACACCGGCGTCCCACGCAATGCACTGGTGTAGGCAATACCGCCACCCATGATGCCTGCGCCAAGCACCGCCCCCTGCTTCAGCGGGCGCGCGCTTTGCGCGTGCTGACGGAACAATTTCTTGAGCAGTTCATCATTGTGGAAAGCTTGCACCAGCGAGTCCGCTGCCTGCGTCCTCGCCATACGCACAAAAGCCTTGCACTCCAACTGCTGCGCTCCCGCCCGATCCTTGCCGGCCGCTTGCTCCATCAACTCCACCGCGGCCAGGGCCGCCGGCTGATGCTTGGGACTGCTTGCAGCCACCTTGGCCTTGGCCGGTTCGAACAAGGCGCGCACTTCATCGGCGCTAAGCGGCAGAGGCTGGCGCTTTTGCGCCTGGCGCGCACGCCAGTCGATCTCGCCGGCTGCCGCCTTTCGCAATACAGCGAGCGCAGTCTCGCGCAATGCTTCGGGCGCGCACACTTCGTCAACAACCCCCGCCTCCTTCGCCGCCGCCGCTTCGCTTGGCTTTCCATAGGCGATCCATTCGATCGCCACCAATGCTCCGGCGACCCGTGGCAGCCGTACCGTGCCGCCGGCACCGGGAACCACTCCCAGGCTCACGTCAGGCAGGCCAACCTGTGCGGCTGTCGACATCACACGTAAGGCCGCCGATAACGCAACCTCCAGCCCGTTGCCCAAGGCAAATCCATTAATGGCGGCCACGGTCGGTATCGGCAAGTCTTCAAACGCCTTCACCGCGTCGTTAGTTCGGAGGTTGGCGGCCATCATTTCCTCGGGGAGCAGCTTGATCGTGGCGCCGAACTCGTTGATGTCGGCGGCTGCAATGAACGCGTCCTTCGCGCTGGTGACCAATATGCCTCGCACACCTGGCGTGCCTGCAATGATCTTGGTCGCTTCGCGCCACTCAACGGTAGTCAGCTTGTCAAGCTTGTTTACCGTGGCGCCACGCCGGTCAAAGCAGAGTTCAACAAACCCTTCGTCGAGCTTCGAGATTTGTATGGTTTCACCTTGAAACAAGATTCTTTCTCCTTCAAGCATTAAATGGAAAGCCGAAGAGCGAGTAAAGACATGGCCTTGCCAACGCCGTGGCGCTTGCTTTCAGCTTCATCTTCGTGTGCGACCTCTTTACACAGCACGCAAACGCACCCGTCGCTATCGCGCGCCGACTCGGCGTAATCCACTAGGAGATGGTCCGTCCGGTACCCGAGCCTGAGTAAAACCTCACTTCTTGAAAATCGGCTCTCTTTTTTCAAAGAAGGCCTGCGCCCCCTCCTTGAAAGAAGGCAAATCCAGCAGGTAACGCTGGCGTTCCTTTTCATAGTCAAGCTGCGCGGCCAGCCCCTGGTTGCCGGCCGCATCAAGGGCGCGCCGTGCTTCCAGAGCGCTGTGCGCCGGCGCTTTTGCCAATTGGCCGGCAATCTTCCTTGCCTCCTCCATCAGCGCGCCATCGTCAACGCAAGACCAGATCAACCCCCATTCGGCCGCCTTCTCGGCGGGAAGGCGATCCCCAAGCAGCATCAGCCCCATGGCACGCGCGCGGCCCACACGCTGCGGCAAGAACCAGGTCGTCCCCAGGTCCGGCACGATGCCAAGGCGCGGCAGGAACGGCGTAAGAAAGAAGGCGGAACGTGCTGCCACCACGATGTCTGCAGCCAACGCAAGGCTGATGCCAGCGCCCGCAGCCGCTCCATTGACCGCGGAAACAATCGGCATAGGCAGATTCTGCAGCGCGAGAATCAGCGGGTTGGAGATTTCCGCCATCATCTTCGCAACGCTTTCCCCGACCGAAACCCCGCTGCCGCGTCTGTTGTCGAGCTCGCCGAGATCGCCGCCTGAACAAAATGACCGTCCTGCGCCGGTCAGTATCAGCGCTCGGACAGCGTCCTGCGTGCCCAGCTGTTCGAGTGCCGCCAGCATCTCCTTTTGGAGCACTACGGTCAACCCATTGCGGCTGCTTGGCTGGTTGAGTGTCAGTATTGCCAGGTCTTCCGATACTTCCAGCTTGATTGATTCGAACGTCATAGTCTTCCTTCCTTGGTAAGTGGTAGCCTGCGCGAGCATTCGGGGCAACACGATGGATGCGTCAGAGCCGGTCAATCCACCATGGTGCCGAGAGAATTGATTGCTTTGGCTTCATGCTGCTGCCCATCCGCCATCGACCATCAGCGTATGCCCTGTGACATAGGAAGCGCTTGGTGAAGCAAGGAATACTGCTGCTCCCGCCACTTCGGATATATCCCCAAACCTGCCGAGTGGTGTCCTCGCAAGCAGTCTGGGGGCAATGTGGGGATGCCCTGTCATCGCAGAAGTTAGCTCCGTTTTAATGAATCCATATCCGATGGCATTCACGCGAATGCCATGTTCGGCCCAGTCAAGCGCCAATGCACGAGTCAATTGTTCGACGCCGCCTTTGCTAGCGCAATAAGGAACCTGACGCTTCAAACCAACCTTCCCCGCAACTGAACTGATATTAATGATGGAGCCGCCCTTTGCAGGAATCATTAATTCACCCAAATGCTTGCAACAGTAAAACACGCCGTCCAGGTTGGTTTTCAGGATGTTTTCCCACTCCGCCGTTTCGGTTCGTTCGAGTGACCCATAGTGGGGGTCGATGCCGGCGTTGTTCACCAGGATATCCAGCCTGCCAAACTGCTCCAGGACATTGTCTCGCAGAGATACCACTGTAGACTCATCAGCCACATCGACGATCGCTGTAACTGCATCACCGCCAATAGCGGAACGAGCCTGTTCAAGCACTTCGGCATTTCGGCCGCAAATGATCAATGTCGCGCCGCAGTCCGCAAGTCCCTGCGCAATGGCAAGGCCGATGCCGCGACCACCGCCAGTGACCACAGCAACCTTGTTTGTCAGATCGAAATAAGCTGGAATCACAATGCCTCCTGCTTACGCGCCAATCTGTTCGCAATCGCCCACCGATGCACTTCAGATGGGCCGTCATAGATGCGGAAAGTACGAACTTCCCGGAAAATTCGCTCCACTTGTGTGTCGTGTGTGACGCCTAGTCCACCCAGTATCTGCATGCAACGATCGGCAATACGGAACAGCGCTTCAGATACAAAAACCTTTGCCATGCTTGATTCATGGCGGCCAGGATCTCCTTTGTCCAGCCGCCATGCAACATCCAGAATCGCCAGACGGCACATATGCAGCTCGATTTCGTTATCGGCCAGCATAAAACCGACACCCTCGTGGCGAATGAGCGTCGAGCCGAAAGCCCGCCGTTTGGTGGCATATTCGGTCGCAATGTCGTGCGCGCGCGTCGCGGCACCGAGCCAACGCATGCAGTGTGTGAGCCTGGCTGGGGCCAGTCTTACCTGTGCATAACGCAGGCCTTCCCCAATTTCGCCCAACACATCATCACGATGGACGCGCAGCCCGGCGAATTCGACTTGCGCATGGGCGCCAGTGAAGCTGGAGTCCATGGATCCTATGATTCTGCTGATCTTGATTGCGTCGTTTGGCATCGATGCCAGAAACATTGTTGGGCCAAGTTCCTCCGCGTCGTCAAATGCCCTGGCCATGACGATCATGAAGCCGGCACCGTCGGCGCCGGTAATCAACCACTTATTGCCACTAATAACGAAATGGTCGCCGTCACGATCTGCGCGCGTCGCCAACTGGCTGGGATCTGAACCCGCACCGGGATGAGGCTCTGTCATCGCAAAGCAGGATCGAATATCTGCTCGGGCCAACGGACGAAGAAACCTTTCCTTTTGTCGCTGGTCCGCAACAATTTCAAGAAGGTGCATGTTTCCTTCATCGGGCGCCGCACAATGTAGTGCAATTGGTCCTAACGTCGAGTAACCGGCGGCTTCGAATACCAATGCTCTTTGCACATGGCTCAAACCGAGGCCGCCGAAGTGGCTTGTTACGTGCGGCGCCAGCAGTCCGGCCTCGCGCGCCAGTGCATTCAACTCGATCCTGAGTTCATCGGTCGGTCCATGGCTGGTAAGTCGTGGGTCTCGTTCATAAGGAATTATTTTCTGCTCGACAAACGATCGTACGCGGTCTCGAAGCGCCGCATCACTTGGCTCAATGGAAAAATCAATCACGGGGTCTCCTGATCAGGTCAATGCAAGGCACCGGAAGCAATTGCCTCCGTAAAGTCGAGTAGGCCGATAGATAGCGGGCCGAAAGCTTCATACTTTTCGTTTGCTACTTCGCCACGGCGGTATTTGGCATGAAGCTGCATGAATACAACGGTCAGTTTGAACATGGCCAACACACGATAAAACTTGAATGAGGAAAGATCTGCGCCTGTTCGGCGCGCATAAATTTCGAGTACGTTGGAACGGGTCGGAAAACCGGCCTGGGCGGTCGGCATTTGCGCCAGTTTTTGCATCGCTTCGGGGTCACCCGCTTGGCTCCAGTAGCTCAGCAAGGTGGCCAGATCGACCATGGGGTCGCCGCGCGTGCCCATGTCCCAGTCAATGAGCGCACGGGGCTCCAGCGACACTGGATCGAGAATGATATTGTCGAGTTTAAAGTCGCTATGCAACAGGCAGGTAGGCTGCTGTATCGGTATCC
Source organism: Polaromonas aquatica (assembly GCF_042659145.1). NCBI lineage: Bacteria > Pseudomonadati > Pseudomonadota > Betaproteobacteria > Burkholderiales > Comamonadaceae > Polaromonas > Polaromonas aquatica. The sequence continues at coordinate 56,718 of NZ_JBHSRS010000004.1, forward strand.
GATTTCGCAACCAGTGCGCGGTCCTGGTTATGCCCTTGGGCGTATCTGCACCATAGGCAAGATTTGCTCTTTTTTCCCAACCCTCGACCATTCGGGACAGCATGCCCTCAGGTCGGCCCAGATTTGACAGGCCGACGCTTTCGGCGTCTACGGAATGCAAATCCGCCAGCAAGTCAACGATCCGCCTGCCGAGCATGGCACGTTCTTCTTCGGTAACTGGACGAAACTCAGGTAGCGATCCCCCGATGACAAGCCCGCGCCGGTATTCCATGATCAAAAAAGGAGCTCCGAGGATCGCGGTGTCAGCACAAAAGTGGATAGCTTTTGGCGCGAGTGGAAAAGCTTTCCATAAGTTTTTTAATATGGTGAATTCGCGCAACATGTCGTTCGCACCGGGGGGGATGTTGCCTGGAGGCGGCCTGCGCAGTACCCATTCGCGGCCATTCATCATGACCAGGTAGTTCAGGTTTCCAAAGCCGCCTGAAAACTGACGAGGAGCTTCAGAAACATCCAAATCAAAACCATGCTGATTCAGATGGGCGCGCAGTGCTGACCAGTCCTGAGGAAGCTCATGGCCTATCGGATGAAGAGCGCTCGGGACGGACTGAACGACAGAGCTTTGACTCGGCAGGATAACCATTCGTGTTCTATTGATGATCGCTTAGGCCTTGGTCGTCGCTTGCGCGCGGTCGGCCGCAGTGAGAAACAGGTCCGCAAAGAAACGCTCCGGGAGCAATCCGCATCGCGCCACGAGGTCCCGGCTGGCGGCCTCCACCATCGCGGGGACGCCGCAGGCATAGACATCGTGGTTGGACAGATCAGTGAAATCCGCCATGACGGCCTCATGCACCCATCCCGTCCGTCCCGTCCATGCATCCGCAGGATCGGCTTCCGAGAGCACCGGCACAAAGTGGAACGCGGGGTACTTGTGCGCCCAAAAGGTCGGCAAGTCCATCATGTACAGGTCGCGCGGGCGGCGTCCGCCCCAGTACAGCGTGGCTGGCCCCTGCAGCCTGCGCCGCAGGGCGTCGAGCACCATGGACTTGATCGGCGCGAAGCCGGTGCCGCTGGCCAGCAGGATCACGGGCCGATGCTCGTCGCGCAGGTAAAAGCCGCCTTTGGGCCCTTCGACGGTGAGCGGATCGCCTTCCCGGAGCTGCCCGAACACCTGAGGCGTAAAGCGGCCGCCAGCCACGTGGCGGATGTGCAGCTCTACAGTGGCCGTATCGTGCGGCCCGTTTGCAATGGAAAAGCTGCGCCGCAGGCCGTTGTCCAGCACGATCTCGACATACTGCCCGGCCCGGAAGCGGAACGTCACGCCGGTGGGCAGGCCGAGCTGCACGATGGCTACATCGTCTGCAGGCCGCTCGATGCGGCGCACTTGGCAGGACAGCCTGACGGGGCCGGGCGAGAAGCCCAGTTCTTCGACCGGCACGTCCACCACCAGGTCCGTCTCGGCGCTGCTGCAGCACATCAGGAAGTAGCCCTGGGCCCGCTCTTCTTCCGTCAGCGCCGCGCTGGCATAGAAGCCGTGGTCGACGCTGCCCGAGCTCAGCCGGGCCTTGCAGGTGCCGCAGATGCCGTCGCGGCAGGAATAGGGCAGGGTCAAGCCGGCGCGCTCGGCCGCGTCGAGCAAAAACTCCAGCGGCGCGGCCTCGAATTCGCGGCCTGAGTTTTCAAGTCGGATCAGCATGGCGTCATGCTGCCCTGGCGGGCCCGTTGGCCGGTGCGCCGGTGCGTGGTGTCTCGTCGTACATGGCGTCGATCAGCTCGCGAAACTGCTTTTCCATCTGGCCGCGCTTGACCTTGCGCGTGGGCGTCATCTCGCCGTCGTCATGGCTCAGATCCCGCGGGATGATGGCGAATTTCTTGATGGTTTCCACGCGCGCCAGCGTCTGGTTGGCCACCTCGATCTCCGCTTCCACCAGCTGGATCACCACCGGGTTGGCCGCCATGTCGCGCAGCGTGGTGTAGGCGATGCCGCGCGATTGCAGCAGGTCGCCCACGGCGTCAAAGTCGAGCTCGATCAGGCAGGTCAGGTAATGCCGCGCATCGCCGATGACCATGGCCTCGCTGATATAGGGGCTGGCCTTGATCTTGTTTTCGATCAGCTCGGGCGAGATGTTCTTGCCGCCGCTGGTGATGAGCACGTCCTTCTTGCGCCCGACGATGGCGATGTAGCCGTTGTCGTAGAGTTCGCACAGGTCGCCTGTGTGCAGCCAGCCCAGCGCATCCTTGATCTCGAGGACGCTGTTTTCCTGCCCGCGGTAGCCGCAAAAGCCGATTGGACCGCGCAGCAGCAGCTCGCCGTCTTCCGTCTTCATCGCCTGCCAGCCCGGCAGCACATGGCCTACCGTGCCGCGCACGTCGTGGCCCGGCATCGAGGCGCTGGGGATGTTGTGCAGCTCGGTCATGCCGAAGGCGTTGATGATGGGCACCCCCAGCGCCATGTAGTACTCGAACAGCTCGGCCGACATGGGCGCTGCGCCGCAGATCACATAGCGCGTGTTCAGAAAGCCCATGTGTTTGCGCAGGTGGCGATAGACCAGGAAGTGCGCCACGGCGTGCACCGCGCGGTCGCGCCAGGTCCATTGCGTGGCGACCGGGCGCACCGCGTCGAAGCCGACTGCCTGGCGCGGTGCTGCCGGCGTGAAGTTATCTACGCTCTTGCGCTGCCGCGCCACCCGGCGCATGCCGACACCGAGCGCCCAGCGGTACAGCGCGCGCTTGAGCCGGGTCGACTTGCCCATGCGGATGTCCACGCTGGTTTTGACTTTTTCCAGGATACGCGGCACAGCGCCGAACACGGAGGGCTGGATCTCGACCACATCGGCCTGCACGGTGTCGATGCTGTCGGCAAAGTTGGCCACACAGCCTGAGGACAGGTGCACGGCGATGGTCATGATGCGCTCGAACGCGTGCGACAGCGGCAGGTAGGACAGCCAGGAGTCGCCCCTGCCCATGCTCAGCACCTGCAGCATCGAGCGCGCGCCTTCCACCGGCCCGCTCTGCACGCACATCGCGCCCTTGGGCATACCCGAGGTGCCGGAGGTGTACATGATGTCGTAAACGTCGCCGGGCTTGACGGCGAAGACCAGGGCCTCGAAGCGCTTGGGGTCTTGCGCATCCAGCTGGGCGCCCAGCGCCTCCACATCCTTGTACGACAGCACCAGGCCGCCGCGGTGTTCGCCGGCGCCCCGCGGGTCGAAGATGATGATCTTTTCGATCGGAAAGCCGTCGGCCTGCAGCTCCAGCGCCTTGTCCAGGTGCTCCTGGTCGCCGGCAATCACAAAGCGCGCGCCCGAGTTACCCAGGATGTACCGCACCTCTTCGGTGGAACTGGTGGGGTAGATCGTGGTGACGATGGCTCCCGCGCATTGCACGGCCAGGTCGCTGTAGAGCCACTCCTGGCAGTTCTCCGCCTGGATGCCGACGGGCTCGCCGCGCTTGAGGCCCAGGACAATCAGGCCCAGCGTGAAGAGCCGAACGTGCTGGAGATAGCCGCTCCACGACACTTCCTGCCAGATGCCCAGGTGCTTCTCGCGGATGGCCGGCGCATCGCCGTGGGCTTGCGCGTTGCGCCAAAGCTGTTGCGGCAAGGTCGTGCCGCGGCCGCTTGCGTGGGGGTTGACTGTTTGAGAGGTCATGGTGTTCAGGCGCCCAGGTAGCTGCGGATGACTTCCGGGTCGGTGCGCACCACATCAGGCGTGCCCGAGGCAATGCGGCAGCCGAAGCTCATCACCGTCACGCGGTCCGAAATGTCCATCACCACGTCCATTTCATGTTCCACCAGCACGATCGTCAGGCCCACTTCTTCGCGGATGTCGAGCAGGTAGCGCGCCACATCTTCTTTTTCTTCGAGGTTCATACCGGCCACGGGTTCATCGAGCAGCAGGAGTTGGGGCTCGGCGGCCAGCGCGCGGCCGATTTCCACGCGCTTTTGCAGGCCGTACGAGAGGCTGCCCACGGGCGCCTTTCGCACATGCTGCAGGTTCAGGAATTCGATGACCTCTTCCACTTTCTGCTGGTGAGCCGACTCCTGGCGGTAGCCCGCGCCCCAGAACAGGCCGCTGGACAGGACGCCGCCCTTCATGAAGCGGTGGCGCCCCACGAGGATGTTCTCCAGCACCGTCATGCGACGGAACAGTTCGATGCGCTGGAACACGCGGGCCACGCCGAGTTGGGCCACTTGGTCCGGCCGGCGTCCCACGATCTGCTGCCCGTCCATCAGGATCGAGCCTTCCCAGGGCCGGTAATAGCCGCAGATGCAGTTGAGCATGGTGCTCTTGCCCGCGCCATTTGGGCCGACCAGCGCGTGGATCTCGCCGCGCTTGACGTCCAAGTTCATCTTGTCAACGGCCTTGACGCCGCCAAAGCGCAGCGACAGGCCGCTGATGTCCAGCAGCGGTTCGCCCAGGCGGGCCTCGTCCAGGCGCGGCAGGAACGAAAGAATTTCGCCGCGACTGTCCCAGTTGGAAGGGAGGTGTTTGTCCATCATGGTGCTCATGAGAAGTCTCCGCCCTTCAAGAGAGCCAGCGCTTGCGGCGCTTGTAGTGTTTGACATCGCGGAAACTCTTCTTCAGTCCGCCTTCAAGGCCCAGGTAGAACTCCTGGATTTCGCGGTTCTCGCGCAGGGCCTCGGCCGGCCCGTCGTAGACCACGCGGCCGCTTTCCATTACATAGCCGTAGGAGGCGATGTCCAGCGCGACCTTGGCGTTCTGCTCGATCACGAGGATCGCAATGCCGAAGTCGCGGTTGAGTTCGCGCAGGGCCTGGAAGTTCTCCTGAACCAGCATGGGCGACAGGCCCAGCGTCGGCTCGTCGAGCACCAGCAGGCGCGGCTTGGCCAGCAGCGCCTTGGCCATGGACAGCATCTGCTGTTCGCCGCCGCTCAGGTAGCCGCCGAGCTGCGACTCGCGTGTCTTGAGAATCGGGAAGCGATCCACCACGCGGGCATAGTCATCGGCCAGTCCCGCGCGGCTTTCGCGGCAAAACTGGCTGAGCATGAGGTTCTCGCGCACTGTCAGTTCCTTGATGACGTTGCCGCCTTCGGGAATTTGGTAAAGGCCGCGACGTGCGATCTCGTGCGGCGCCAGCGCATCGAGCGCCGCGCCGTCGAAGGTGACGCTGCCAGAGCGGATCTGAGCCTCGACCGACAGCAGCAGGCGCGAGATAGCGCGTACCAGCGAGGTCTTGCCCGCGCCGTTGGGCCCGAACAGGGTGACGACCTGGCCGGCGGCGACCGTGAGCGAGACGCCTTTGACGGCAAAGACGACGCCGTGATAGACCACTTCGATGTTGCGAACATCGAGCAGCGGCGCTTGGGGTTTCGTTGCAGAGCTCATGGGGTGACGAGGCTGATGGCCATGATTGAAGGCGCTTAATGACCAAAGGGCCAGGTGCGGAAATAAGTGAGCGTGTCGCGCCAGAAGCGGGCAATGCCTTCGGGCTTGAACATCAGGAACAGGATGATCACGAGGCCGTAGACCGCGCCTTCGACGAACGCACCCTTGGAGGCCACGTCTAGCGCTGGCAGCACCTTGGACAGACCATGCACGCTGACGCGTAGCACTTCGGGCAGTAGCGTCATGAACACGGCACCCAGGATGGATCCCGTCACGCTGCCCATGCCGCCGACGATGATCATCGCGATGTATGCGACCGAGACGGACAGGCCGAAGTTGTCCGGGTTGATGAACTGCAGGTAATAACCGAGCAGGCTGCCCGCCATGCCGCCGAGGAAGGACGCCATCGCAAACGCCAGCAGCTTGGTGCGAAACACCGATATGCCCGCCATCTCGGCCGCGATGTCGCTGTCGCGCACGGCCATCAGCGAGCGGCCCACCCAGGTGCGTTGCAGGTTGCCGACGAAAATCGCGCACAGCGCGGCCAGCGTGATGGACAGGTAATAGAACGACTTGTCGCCCGCTAACGTGTAGCCGGCCAGCGTGGGCGGCGGCACGTGCGTGCCGGCTGCGCCACCGGTCAGGAACTCTGCCTTGCGGATCGCGAAGTCGACGATGACGAAGAACGACAGGGTTGCCAGCGCCAGGTACAAGCCCTTGAGCCGCAAGGCGGGCAGCGAAATCAGGCAACCCACCAGCGCCGCAACGGCGCCCGAGGCCGGAATCACCAGCACAAAGGGCACGCCCATCTTCGCCAGGTAGGCCGTGGTGTAGGCGCCGATGGCCAGCACCGAGGCATGCGCCAGCGAGATCTGTCCGGCATAACCCGTGAGCACATTGAGCCCCAGCGCGCCGATCACGGCAATAGCGGCGAGATTAAGCGTGTAAATCCAGTACTGCGGCAAAAACTGCGGCAGCGCCAGCACGACCGTCATGCCCAGAACCAGCCAGGCGCGCGTCCAGAAATTCTGGAAGCCGTGGAATAGCGACCGGTCTTCCAGGTAGCTGAGGCGGTAGTTGCGGTAGAAAACAAAGCTGCTCATACCTTCCTGATCTCCGGGGTTCCAAACAGGCCGTAGGGGCGCACCATCAAAATCAGCAGGAGTACGACGTAGCCCACCACTTCCTTGGCGCCGCCGCCGAGGTAGGGATCGAGGTATCCACCGGCCAGCGACTCGGCCGCGCCGATGATCAGCCCGCCGATGATCACGCCGCCGATGCTGTCGATGCCGCCCAGGATCGCGGCCGGGAAGGCCGACAGCCCGCGCGCGTCCATCGAAAGATCCAGCCCGACCAATTGCACCATCAGGATGCCGGAGATCGCCGCCATCACGCCCGCCAGGCCCCACGACAGCGCGAACACGCGGTAGATGGAAATACCCGAGAGCGAAGCGTGGTCCTGATGAAAGGCTACGGCGCGCATCGCAATGCCTTGCGAGGACTTGCGGAAGTAGACGACGAAGGCCGCGATGAGGACGGCTGCGCTCACCAGCGTCCACATGTAGACACGCGGCACCTGAAAACCCGCGATCATGATGGCGCCGGGCTCGAACAGCGGCACGGGCGCTTGCGGCTGCGTGCCCCAGACCAGGCCCACCAGATTGCGCAGCAGCGAGCCCAGGCCGATCGTCAGCATGATGATGGCAATGGCCGGCTCGCCGACCATGCGGCGCAGGCAAAGACGCTCGATCGCCAGGCCCACGACGAACATGCTGACCACGGCAGCCGGCACCGACCACCAGGGTGGCAGGCCCAGCTGCACCTGGAACATATAGAAAAAATACGCGCCGGCCATGGTCAGCTGGCCGTGCGAAAAATTGAAGACGCCGGTGGCCTTGTAAATGAGCACAAAGCCCAGGCCACCGAGCGCGTAACCGCTCCCCAGAGCGATGCCCGTCAGCAATAGCTGGATAAACAGATCCATGGACAACCCCAGGGTGTCAGTCGATTAAAGATGGAAGCTCGGGTCAGTTCGCGGTCACCCAGCCGCCGATCGGCTCGTAGACCTTGCGCTCGACGTTGATGCGGTAGATCTTCACGCCGTTCGTGCCCTTGTGCCGGTCGGCCGTAAAGGTGAGGGGCGGAGTGATGCCCTTGGTGTCGAAGTCCTTGATCTGGTTCATCGCGTCGCGGATCTTTTCGCCGTTGGGGTTGGGGCCGGCCTTCTTCAGGGCTTCAACCAGCACCATGGCGTTGACGTAGCCCTGCACGAAGTTCGAATACATCACGTCGCCCAGCTTGTCGTCGGGCGTGTTGTCGTATTTCTTCACGGCGTTGCGCATGGCGACCACACCGGGGATGGCGGTTTCATTCCATTTGGCCCAGGGGCCGACGCCGAGGAAGCGCTTGGCCAGGTTCGCGCCATTGGCCTGGCCCAGGATCAAGTCGGGCTCGCGGTCCATGCCTTGCGTGGTGGCAATGATCATGGCGTCCAGGCCGACCTTGTCCGCGTCGCGCAGGACGGCGGCGATATGGGCGCCCGCGAGCTGCACGATCACGTACTTGGCGCCGGCTTGTTTGAGGGCCAGCACTTGCGTTGTTGCATCCGTCTCGCGCAGGGCCATCACCACCTTGGCGACCAGGGGCTTGTTGTACTTTTGCATGCGCGTTTCGGCCGCGCGCAGCGCTTCGAGGCCGTACTGGCTGTCGGGGTAAATCACCGCAATCTTCGGGTCCTTGTCGGTCGCGAAGATATGGTCAATCGCCGCGAACACCGTGTCCTGGTAGCTCGCGAAGATGTTGAAAACCCAGGGGTGCGAAGGGTTGGTGGCGAGCTCCGGCACGCCAATGCCCATGATGGGCAGCTTGAACGAATCCGACATCGGCTTGGCGGCGAACAGGCCGTCGGTCGTCACGACAATGGCGGCCAGCGCGTTGTCCTGCTGCGCGAACTTGCGCAGGAAGCCGACTTCCTTTTGCACATTGCGCTCGGCGTTTTCCTGCAGCAGTTCGACCTTCTTGCCGCCGACGCCTCCGGCTTCGTTGACTTCCTTGAGGTAGGTGTTGAAGCCCGCCGCATAGGTTTTGCCATGGTAAGACGAGGGGCCGCTCAAGTCGTTGGCGATGGCAAAGCGGTGCATGTCCTGCGCGCTGGCGCTGAACGCAGCAAGTGCAATGGCGGCCGATACCGCGAGTGCTGAAACTGTTCTGAACATTTTTGTCTCCTCAATGAGGTTTGGTGGGGACTGCCGGAGGCGGTTGGCACCATGCCACCGCCTCTCTTGTTGTGAAGGCGTGAAAATGGATTACAGGAACTGGCGATTTGCCTTGTCGTCAGGCACCACCAAGCCCAGCTGCTCCAGCATGGGCCGGGTGTCGGTGATGTACTGGTTGCGCAGCTCTTCATTGCCGGCCTGGCGGATGCCCCAGCGCACGTACTTCTCGCTGAAGCGGGATGCCGATGTGCCGAACATGTCGAGCGCGGCCGGCCACCACTTCTTGATCAACACCTGCGCCTCGGCCAAGCCTTCGGGTGTCTGGCACAGGGCGGTGAGGTTCTGGTAGCCCAGCGTGGCGTGGAAGGTTTCGTCGCGGTGCAGGCGTGGCGCCACCGAACGCAATGGCTCATAGGGCACATCGCCCCAATTCTCGCCCACGTACATGCCGACGCGATCACCCAAAGCGTGGAAGTAGCACAGGTCGCACCAGGTGTCGATGGGTATATTGAACAGGTACTGCTCAATCGGAATTTCGACTTTGTCCACGCCCAGCCCCTTGAGGATGTTGGCCGTGATCACGCCATGCTCGACTTCCTGCATCATCAGCTTGGCCAGCAGGCGCTTGCTCTCCGGGTCGGGTGCCAGCGTCAGGCAGCGGTCCCACAGCTTGATCAGCAGCTTGTCGTAGTGAGGATTGGTTGCGTTCTCAAGGTGCTTGGACATCACCCGGATCAGCAAGGTGCGCAACTCATCGGGCAATTCCGGGTCGTGTTCCTTGTAGATCTGGGTCGTGGGGCGTCCCATCACGGCGGCATCGGTCATATCACTCTCCTGTTGGCGGTGGTTGGTTGGATTGGGGTGGCACCGGGTTCGCCATCAGGCGCCCGTCCATTGGGGTTTGCGTTTTTCGATGAAGGATTGCGCGCCCTCGGCATGGTCGGCGCTCTTCTTGAGCACGCTCTGGCCGATGCGTTCCAGGCGCCGTCCGGTTTCGAGGTCGACATCGGCACAGGTGTTGATGACCAGCTTGGCCATGCCCAGTGCAAGAGGCGCCTTGGCCGCCAACTGGCGCGCCATCTCCATGCCGGCTTGCATCTCCTGGCCGGCATCGACGAGTCTGGTGAGCAGGCCGAGCTCGTTGGCGCGCTCGGCTTTCATCACGCCTTCGAGCATCACGATCTGTTTGGCGCGCGCGGCTCCGACGCAGCGCACCAGGCGTGAGCAGCCGCCCGATCCGGGGATCAGGCCGACGTTGGACTCCGGCAGGCCGAGCCGCGCGGCGCGCCCCGCGATGCGAAAGTCGCAGCTCAGCGCCAGCTCCATGCCGCCGCCGGCCGCCACGCCCTCGATCACGGCGATGAAAGGCACTTCAATGGCCTCGATCAGATCGAACGCTGAATGAATCTGGCGCGCGACGGCGCGAAACTTCTTTGTGCCGCCCTGCGTGAGGCCAGCCATGCCGCGCACGTCTTCGCCGGCGGAGAAGGCGCGCTCGTCGCCGCAGATGATGACCGCGCGCGCATCCGACATGGAAACTTCCTCCATGGCCTCAGCCAGTTCGCTGCGCATGCGGGCGTTCCAGGAGTTCATGGCTTCGGGACGGTTCAGGCGCAGCAGCCAGATGCCCGGCTCGGGCTCGCTGATACGGATGAATTCGCCGCGCTCGGCGGCGGTTGTGGGTTCGGTCGCAGTGCTGATATTCATGGCATCAATCCTTCAACTGCACCGTGCCGCTGAGCACTTCCTTGCCCTCGACCCTGGCCGACAGATTGCCCTGCGCGTCAACGGCCAGATGCAACTGGTCGGCAGGAACCACCGGCGCTTTCAGGCGAGTCTTGATGCCGGCGATGTTGTCCGCGCCGTGCTTTGCCACCAGCGCGTCGAGCACCAGCGTCAGGGTCAGCGGGCCCTGGGCAATGGCGCCCGGCAGGCCGGACTTGCGGGCAAATTCGTCGTCGTAGTGAACGGGGTTGAAGTCCTGCACGATGCCGGCGTACTGAACGATGGCGCGGCGCGAAACCTTGGCGATGTCCTGGTCAATGGGTGTCATGTCTGGTCCTGGGGTTTAAGCGGCCATGCGTTCTATGAACGTCGTGGTCTGAAGCTGGATCTCTTCGCCGTTGGGTGTGGTGAAGCGGGTTTCTATGGTGCCGAACTGCATGCCGTTTTTCTCGGAGTAGTCGGCCAGGCGCATTTCCACATGCAGGGGCTCGTCCGGCGCAAAGGGGCGCTCGAACTCAATCGCATGGCCACCCAGCAGGGCGCGGTCCAGGTTCAGGCCCAGCGCCTGGACGAACGCCGCCTCGCCCATCACGCATGGACCGAAAAAGAGCGCCAGGCGCGCTGTGTCCTTGCCCGATGCGGTACCCAGCATGTCTTGCAGTTCCGCCATTTTCACGGCGTGGGCACGGGTCTGTGTTTTCAGCAGAACCTGCCCTTTGAGTTCACCCTTCATCATGTTTCCTTTTAAAATACTGACTAGACAGTATGTAATCGATGAAGGGCGTTGTCAACGCAGAATCTGCAAAACTTATTAGGGATTACCCCAAATGCGCGCGATGCGCGGTTTCAGGCAGGCTGTTTCAGAATGCCGCGCAGGGTGATTTCGCGCGCGGCCCGTACCAATTCACGGCCCTGCAGGTAGTTGGGCCGGCAGTACCACTCCATGAAGGTGCCGTTGTACATCGCCATCACGATCGCGGCAATTTCATGCGTTTCCAGGTCCGTGCGGAACTCTCCGGCGAGCTTGCCGCGGTGCACCACTTCCTCCACCGACATGCAGATCTGCTGGTAGATGGCCTTGACGCGTACCTCAATCTCGTCCTCGGCGCCATTGAACTCCAGCAGCATCAGGATGAACAGCAGGATCAGCGCCGGCTTCTCGTTACCCGTGCCTGCACCAGAGTGGAGAAAGGCGATCAGCTTGTCGGCAACCAGCGGCCCGGCCTGGGAGACGCGCGTCACCATCCTGTGGACCATCACCTCCTCGATCTCGTCCAGCAGGGCCAGCAGGATCGCGGCCTTGGTGGGAAAGTAAAAGTACACCGCCCCCTTGGTCAGCTCGCAGGCGCTGGCAATGTCATCTACCGTGGCGGAGCGGTAGCCTTTGGAGACGAACAGCCTGAGCGCCGAGGCCAGGATCTTCTCGGTACTGGCTTCGCGCTGCTCGTGCTTGGTGGACGCCCGCGCGTTCTTGGCGGGCTTTTCGGTGGTGCTGGTTGCCATGTGCTTCAAGTTGCTTATTGCGGTTGGATCGGAATGCTGGCGACATGCGTTTGACAAGGAAAGCTGATTATTTCATACTGACCACGCAGTATGTAAACAAATTTCCACCGTGTTCCTCCGTCCGACAACCTCAAAGAATCCATGACATTAACCGAAACTTCCTCACAACTGTTGGCCAATGGCACTTTTGTGGACAGCGGCAGCAGCAAAGTCAAACATTTCGCCCGCGACGCCATCGGCCAGGCCAGTGACCCGGTCGAACAGATCAAGCGGCTCTATTACCGCGTGCGCGATGACTTCCGCTACGACCCCTACATCGACTACGCAGACCCGAAAAGCTACCGCGCCAGTACCTGTATCGAGGAAGGCCGGGGATTCTGCATTCCCAAGGCGGCGCTGATGGCGGCATCCGCGCGCTGTCTGGGCATTCCCGCGCGCGTGGGCTACGCGGACGTGCGCAACCATCTCGCCACCCGGCGTCTGCTGGACCACCTGGGCACCAACGTCTTCATCTTTCACGGGTATGCGGAGCTCTGGGTCGAGGGCCGGTGGGTCAAGGCCACGCCCTGCTTCAACCTCGCGCTGTGCGCGCGCTTCGGCGTCGCTCCGCTGGACTTTGACGGCCGCAACGACGCGATGCTCCACCCCTACGACACCAGCAACCGGCTGCACATGGAGTACGTGCGCCAAAGAGGCGTCTATAACGACGTGCCTTTTGACGAAATCCAGCAGGAGATGCGGCGCACCTACCCCTCGATTTTCAAGGCAGACAACGCCAGGTTGGACGGGGACTTTGCGGCCGAAGCCGCCAGCCAGCCGGCAGCGTGATTCCTTATGGTCAGACCCTCCCAACTCCTTTACCCCCAGCGCGAACCCGCCCCCACGCGCCCGGCCGCCACCGTGCTGCTACTGCGTGACACGGCAGGCGGCCTCGAAGTGCTGATGACACGGCGCGCCATGACGGCCAGCTTTGCGCCCGGCGCCTATGTGTTCCCCGGCGGCGGCGTGGACGCGGCGGATGCGGCCGCGCATTCGCAATCGACCCGGCGCGCCAGCCAGAGTGATCTGCACCTGACGCAGGCGATTGCGGCGATCCGCGAAAGCTTTGAAGAGCTGGGCGTGTTGCTGGCGCGCCATGCCGACGGCAGCTACGCCAGCACCGCAGACATCGCGGCGCTGGACCGCAAGGCCCCGTTTGCCGGACAGTGCAAAGCGCGCGGCCTCACGCTGGCCGGTGACCAGGTGTTTGTACTGGCCCACTGGGTGACCGACCGTGATTTACCGCGTCGCTTTGACGTGCCTTTTTTGGTGGCGCGCATGCCCGAAGGCCAAAGCCCGGTGGCCGACGAGGCCGAGCAGTTCGAGCCGGTCTGGGTACACCCGGCCGAGGCATTGGCGCGGCACGAGGTCGGCGGCTTCTTCATCATCTTCCCGACCATCCGGACACTGCAACGGCTTGAGACCTACGAAACCGTCGACGACGTGCTCAAGGCCTGTGCGTCCGAGCAACCCTTGTGGACCTCTTGCCCGCGTGCGGGCTTGCTGGCCGGCAAAGAGGCGCGCTACATGGAGATTGACGCGCCCTACGGCGAACTGGCACTGACCTGCCCCGACGGGCAAATCCTGCACCCCCTGGACTGGCAAACGACGCAGCCCGTGCGGCTGCTGAAAAACGTCATGCGCCTGACCGCCCCCAACCCCGGCATGATGACCGGGCCGGGCACCAACAGCTACATCGTGGGGGATACCGACAGCGGCTACATCGTGATTGACCCCGGCCCCAATGACGCGGGGCATATCCAGCGTCTTTTTGAAGCCACCGGCGGCCGCATCGCGGCCATTGTCTGCACCCATTCCCACCCCGACCATTCACCCGCCGCCAGGCCGCTGCAGGCACTCTGCGCAGGCCATCCGCCCATTCTGGGGCTGGCCTCTGCCTCCACCGCACGCCCGGATGCGGAGTTCACACCCGATCGCTCGCTATCAAATCAGGAGCTTCTCACGCTGATGGGTAAAGGGCTGGAGCACAATTTAATGGTGATACTGACCCCTGGCCACGCGGCCAATCACCTGTGCCTGGTCCTGCTGGAAGACGGCCTGCTGTTTTCGGGCGACCATGTCCTGAACGGCAGTACCACGGTGGTTAGTCCGCCCGACGGCGAGATGACGGCCTACCTCACCTCGCTGGATCGGCTGAGCGCGGTTTGCGACGAGCACCAGATTGACTTCTTTCTGCCGGCCCACGGCTACGTGCTGGGCGCGGCGAAGCAAGCGATTGCGCACCTTAAGGCTCACCGGCTCAAGCGCGAGGCCAAAGTGGCGGCCGCCATGAAGGCCAGGCCCCAGGGCACGATGAACGACTGGCTGGCGCTGGCCTATGACGACACCGACCCGCCGCTGTGGCCCGTGGCCCTGCGCTCCCTGCTGGCGCATGTGGAACGCATCCGGGCGATGTCAACGCCCTTTACCGAATGAATCATCGCAGCGGGCGATTCAAATTTTGACCGATATCCGCTCCACCACCCGCATGTCATGCTGACCATCGAAGAAGATGTCCAGCAGGTCATTGTGAGCAGCCTTGCCAACGGGGCCGTGCTGATTTAGCAATCCCACTATTTCGAGAGCATCCTCCACGGCACTCTTAGCCAGCCGAGTTTGGTCCAAACAGGAAGGTAGTATTTTCCAAATCAGGTATGAGCGTAGTAATCGGCCCACTGCCGCAAATCGCGCCGAAGAAACACTATGTGCCTTCGGTGTGGCAAAGTGGAGTGCGGAGCCGCTGAAGACCGATCAGACAATGGTGCGTACTGCCCGCGTATGAGCGTGGTCCTGGGTGACGTCATCGACATTGGTGAATCGGCTCTGGACGGTTTGCAGCCGCTGAGTCGATATCCCGTTTGAGAGAGTGAGCAAGACGACGTACCCGATGCGGCGCCACATTCCAACCTGAATGATGGAGCAAACCATGGCGCAACGTAATCGCAACATCAACCTTAAATCGCGCAAATTCCGAGCGGCCCTGACAATCACCCACCCCAACGCCGCTGGCATCGACATCGGCAGCGCCTCGCACTTTGTGGCCGTGCCGCCTGACCGGGATGATGAGCCGGTGCGTGAATTTCCAAGCTTCACGGTGGACCTCAACGCGCTGGCCGATTGGCTGGCGGCCTGTGGTGTGGACACGGTGGCGATGGAATCCACCGGGGTCTATTGGATCCCCGTGTTCGAGTTGCTGGAGGCGCGCGGCTTCACGGTGCTGCTGGTCAATGCACGCCATGTGAAGAACGTCTCGGGACGCAAGTCCGACGTGCTGGACTGCCAGTGGCTGCAGCAGCTCATGACATACGTCCTGCTCAGCGGAGCGTTTCGCCCAGCCGAGCAGGTGTGCGTGCTGCGCTCGCTGTGGCGCCAGCGTGCAATGCTGCTGCGCAGCCAGGGCCGGGACGTCCAGCACATGCAAAAGGCGCTCACACAGATGAACGTCCAGCTGGCCAATGTCATCTCCGATGTGGTGGGCGAGACGGGCCAGAGGATCCTGCGCGCCATCGTCGCAGGCGAGCGTGATGGCCAGGTGCTGGGGGCACTGAAGGACGTGCGTATCCGCGCCAGCATCGAGGAGATCGCCAAGAGCCTGCAAGGCAATTGGCGAGCCGAGCATCTGTTCGCACTCAAACAAGCGCTGGACGCATTCGACTTTGTTGGCACGCAGTTGAGCGAGTGCGACCGGGTGATCGAGGCACAGTTGCAAACTCTGCAAGCGCATGATGGAGAACCCGCCAAGGGCAAGAGGCGGGGTTGCGCCCGCAACGCACCGAAGTTTGACCTGCGCACGCAGCTCTTCAAGATGTGCGGCGTGGACATAACGCGCATCGACGGCATCGACGTGACCACGGCGCTGGCGGTCATCAGCGAGACGGGAGCGGACATGTCACGCTTTCCCACAGTCGGACACTTCGCGAGCTGGTTGGGCTTGTGCCCGGGTACCAAGATCACCGGTGGCAAGGTGATGAGCGGCAAGACCAAACGTTGTGCCAACCGTGCCGCACAGGCCCTGCGTCTGGCCGCCGCAGGACTGCGCGCCAGCCAGTCGGCACTGGGCGCGTACTTCAGGCGCAGGTGCGCGCGTATGGACAAACCCAAGGCGGTGGCCGCTACCGCCCACAAGCTCGCGAGGCTGATCTACACGATGCTCACCAAGGGCCAGCACCGATCAAGGCCAAGACTACTACGAGGAGCGCTACCGCCAGCGCGTCCTGCGGCAACTGTCCCAGCGCGCCCAGAAGCTGGCCCGTGTCACGCGGCACATAGAGGTGGCGCTGCTTCAATTCTTTCAGGCGTGGGCAAAGATCAAAGCCCAGCAGTCGAGCCAGCGCCATGGCAAAGTCGGTGTAGCCGTGGGTGTCCACCGCCAGTTGGCTGGTCTCGATGCGCTCCTGGCGCACGACGCCTTCAACATGACTATGAGAAAAAACAAACACAAACACAACACATCCGGAAACCAGACTTCAAACAGCCGCCCAGTTGGGTCTGGACGGCGCTTCGGCTTTTGACCCGGACGATGCGCCTCGCACGCTGATCGAGACTGCTTACAGGCGCCTGCGTCGGGACATCATTGATGTGCCGTTACGCACCCGGAGAAAAGTTGCGCGTTGAGCACTTGAAAGACATCTACCAGGTAAGCGCCGGCACGCTTCGAGAAACCTGCATCGCCACCGTACAAGTACCCGCGCTGGATCGAGTTCGTCTCCGAACTGCCGAAGACGGCCACCGGCAAGAAACAAAGATTCAAGCTGCGGGCACCGCGCTGATGTCTACCTCGATCATTCCATTGACTTCGCGCGTCGGGTAGCGCTTGAGGTTGCATTCGGGCCGCTGCAGGCGGCTGATGTGCTCGCCGCTCGCGGCATCGAACTCCCACAGGTGCTTGTTGCAGACCAGCACAAAGTCCTGCCGCTCGCCATGCTTGCTGAGGGGGTAACTCTCATGCGGACAGGCATCGCGGTAGGCGCACCCAGGCCGATCAGCAGGTCTTCGCAGATTTTGCCGTGGTGCACTTCCTGGCGCAGGATTTCAGCCTCGATTTGCATCACTCGCCCGTGCGGCGCAAAGCGCATGCCCGCGTTCGCGATATTGGCCAGGATCTTCCGGTATTCGGTGTTCCCGTTGTTTTCCAGATGCTCGTCAAGCAGCAGCTTGATCAGCATCTCGCGGAATTCGGCGGGCATATGGGGGTCGCCCTGCTTGTAGGTCTGCATTGGCGTTGCGTCCTGCACTTCCATGATGATCTCCAGAAAAAATGGGTGGGTGAGCTGCGAGATAATTAAATACTATCCGGATGGTATGTTAAACGCAACGCCAATTCATTAGGGAAAACCCCGGGTCCGGGCGCCAGCGAAAAACAAAGGAACCGGGTAAGCGCGGGCAGCCACTCAAGCCTGCAGGCTTGCCGCGGGGGGCACCGTGGCAGCACCCAGTACTGCGGCACGCAACGCCCGAACCAGTTCAGGCCCCTCCAGCGTGGCAGAGCGCCGGAACCATTCGAGAAAGGTCCCATCGTTGATAGCCAGGATGATGGCCGCCAGCTCGCGGGTCGACAGATCGGCCCGGAATTCGCCCGCCTGCTGGCCGCTGTGCACAAGCGTTTCAATGAAGCTGCGCTGGCGTTCGTAGAGTTCTGAAATGAAGACCTGCACATCGCCCTCGCGCTCCTTGAACTCCAGCGACATCAGGATCAGCAGCAGAACTTCGTCGCGGTGCGTGATGCCCAGCCCGGCCTGGTAATGGATGTAGGCCACCAGCTTGTCCGTGAACCCCGGGCCCGCGGCGTTGACGCGAAGTACGGCCTCATCGACCACGGTGCGCTGCACCCGCTTGAGCAGTTCGATCAGCACCGCCTCCTTGCTGCGGAAGTAAAAATACACCGCGCCTTTGGTCAGTTGGGCCGCACCCGAAATCTGCTCCAGATTGGTCGACCGGTAGCCCTGCGAAACAAACAGGCGCAGCGCTGCTTCCAGCAGGGACTCCATGCTGATCTGGCGCTGCTCGAGCTTTTTGTTCCCCGTGGATGGCCCCTTTCTGGTCGGGGCAGCCGTTGCGTTGGCTGCTACTTTTCGGGCCGGTTTTATTTCTGCAGGCATGGAAAAATCGCTGTCTCAGGATGAAAGGAGAAGTGGTGGCTGGAGCCGTGCGCGGACCCTCCCGCCTTGTGCACCATGCGCAAAAGCCGGCGAAACACTTGAGTCTGATTCAAAAGAGACATCCACGAAGTCTAGGGAATTCCCGGATAGTTGATCCGCATCTTGCAACATACTATCCATTCAGTATGCATATCTTCACACATCCGCACGGAGAAGACAATGGCTTTGATGAAATCTTCAGTACTCGGTCCTGAAGCGGCAGGCAGCCCGTTCTGGAACCGCCGCACCGAAACCATGCCCCGGGCACAACTGGATGCGTTGCACCTGCAGCGACTCCAGGCCCTGGCGCACCACGCTTACGACCACACCGCATTTTATCGACGCAAGTTTGACGCGGCGGGCATCAAGCCGTCCGACATCCACTCGCTGGACGACTGGAAGCGCAAGGTGCCTCTGACCGACAAGAGCGAGTTCATTCAACTGCAGCAGGAGCGCCCACCCTACGGTGACACCCTCGCCTTGCCGCCGGAGTTTGTAGCCCACCATTGCGAAACCTCAGGCACCACCGGCATTCCGCTGGCCATCCCCTACTCCATGCTCGACACAGTGCGTTACGGCGAATCCTGGGTCTATGGCTTCTGGGGTCTGGGCATACGCCCCAGCGACACAATGTATTTCGCATTCAGCTGGGGAAACTTTGCCGGTTTCTGGAGCGCTTACTGGGGTGCCCGCCGACTGGGCTGCCGGGTGATTTCCGGCGGCGGACTGGACACCAAGGGGCACATTCAGGCGATCCAGCGCATGAAGCCGACCGTGCTGATTTCCACCCCCACCTTTGCCCTGCGCATCGCAGCCGTGGCAGCGGAAATGGGCGTCGATCTCTCGCAAAGCTCCATCAAGTACACCTACCATGCCGGTGAACCCGGCCCCACTGCCCTGCCCGGCATGCGTGAGCAGATCGAAAAGGCCTGGGGTGCCAAGGCAGGCGAGCTGTTGGGCATCGCCGAGGTGGACGCGATGGCACCGGGCTGTCCACTGGGAGATGGCGTGCATGTGAACGAAATGAATGTGTTCAGCTGGTCGCTGGACCCCGACACGAACCGGGAAACCGCGCCCGGCGAGATGGGCGAGAACATCGTCTCCGGCTACGCCAACACCGCGCAGCCGCTCCTGAACTACCGTACCCACGACATCGTGCGCCGACGCGACAGCTGCGCCTGCGGCCGTACCTGGGTCAAGTTCGAAGGCGCTGTGCTGGGGCGCACCGACTTCATGGTGACGGTCCGTGGCACCAACGTGTACCAAACCGCGGTGGAAAACATCCTGAGTCAGATCGAAGGCGTGAGCATGCACTACGAGCTGGTATTGACCCATAGCGACGGCAACGACGCGATGACTGTGCGCTTCGAGCCCGAGCCTTCGATGGCGCCGGAGCAATGGCCGCGCATTGCGGCAGACGCCAGCGACCGTATCCACAAGGCCTTGCATGTCCGGCTAGAGGTGGTGCCCGTGGCACCGCAGAGCCTGCCGCGCTTTGAGCTCAAGACCAAACGCATCGTCGACCAGCGCCCCAAGGAGTTGCGGCGCGCCCTGGACCGTTGAGGTAGCCATGAACATCCATGAACAAATCGACCTGATCAAACAGGCCCGCGAGCTGGTGGCCCGGGCCACCGCAGGCACCGACCTGCCGCAGATCGAGGCCATCCTGCGTAGCGCCGACATGGAGCTTCACTGGGCTCTGTGGAACCTCGGCGAGCCGGTGGCCTTGCGTCCCGAATTCGAGTCGCGGTCATGAGGCCGCATCGCGCGGTCCGCGGCAACGATGCGGGTAAATCACCAGACCCGAACCGGACACACTTCGATAAAGGGGTGATCGTCCTTTTCGTGTAAATCGGTGCGGATGGCAAGAAAAAGCCGTTGCAAAACAAGCACTTGACGAAAGCACGGTGGCCCGCCAAGTGTTACAGCATAAGCATTTGATTTGATTGGCGTTTTTGACCTCAGGCGCACCGATTTGCACAAAAAGTACGATTCCCCCTTCTTGGCAAGGCCTCGGTAGCGCACCTTGGCAAAGCCCCAGAGCCGCTTCACCACGGCAAAGACGTGTTCGACTCGGGCGCGGACCTTGGACTTGTTGTGATTCTTCGAGCGCTCGACCTCGTCGATCTCGCCATCCCTGCGCACGCGCTGGTTGGTGAAGTCCTTGGCCTGGGGCGCCTTCGATTCGATCAACGCCCTCTGGCTGGCGTAGGCGCTGTCGCCGTATACACGCTGCTCGTTCCCGTGCAACAGCTCGGGCAATGGATGTTTGTCATGCACGTTGGCTGCCGTGACCACAGCGCTGTGCGCCAGCCCAGTGCGGCTGTCCACGCCGATGTGCATCTTCATGCCGAAGTACCACTGCTGGCCTTTGCGGGTCTGGTGCATCTCCGGGTCGCGCTGTTTGTCGGCGTTCTTGGTCGAGCTGGGCGCGCCGATGATGGTGGCATCCACGATGGTGCCGGTGCCCACCTTCATGCCTCGGGCCTGCAGCACCTCCCCCACCTTGGCAAACAAGGCCTCGCCCAGCTTGTGCTTCTCCAGCAGGCGGCGAAACTTCAGCAGCGTGGTCCCGTCAGGCACACGTTCACGCCCCAGATCAATGCCTACAAAGCGGCGCAGCGCCGTGCTGTCGAGCAGAGCCTCCTCGCAGGCCTCATCAGCCAGGTTGAACCAGTGCTGCACGAAGTACATCCGCAGCATGCGTTCCAGTCCGATCGGTGGGCGCCCGTTGCCGGCCTTGGGGTAGTGCGGTTCGATGACCGAGCACAACTCCTGCCACGGCACGATCTGCTCCATCGTCGCCAGGAATGTGTCCCGCTTGGTGAGCTTGCGGTATTGCTCGTAGCCGTCGCCTTGATCGGCTGCCATCGCCAGGGTTTGCTGTTTCATCTTCACCTTCGTGTCTCTGGTGTCTCGATACATGCAAACCTCGCGCCACCTCTCAACTTGTTCAGCGTAGCCTTAACTTCAGTGACGGGCTGACCAAATGAGCGGGTGCAAGCAATCTGTTTTTTAGGGCTTGGCGCGTCATCCAAGCTGATGCATGCCTCCCCCTGCAATTCTCTGACTGTGCGCTCCAATACAACGCTCCAACGATCACGAACCATGGATGGACTCAATCTTGCGAGGTCGAGAACCGAAGTCACCCCTGCGTCACGCAGTTGCTGTCCGATGCGCCGACCGACCCCCCACACTTCGCCCACATCGGTCGCAGCCAATATGGCATCCACATCAGATCCAGGGAGGTTTAACAAGTTGCAGACCGTAGCCAAACTCTCAGGGTAACTGCCAGGCTTTCTTTCGGCGGTCTTGGCAATGTGATTGGCCAGTTTGGCCAGTGTCTTGGTGGCACCAATACCGACGCCGCAGGGGATGCCAGTCCACTGATTGATCCGGTCACGCACAGCATGCGATCTCTTAGTCAGGTCGCCGCGAACCCCATCAAGCCCAATGAATGACTCGTCGATGCTGTAGATCTCCTGGGCAGGGCCCAACCCAGCAGCGATGCTCATCATGCGGTCGCTCATGTCTCCATACAAAGCGAAGTTGGCCGACAGCGCGACCAGACCTTCCTGTTCTTCCAAGTGCCGGATCTCGAACCACGGCGCGCCCATCTTGACTCCCAGCGCCTTGGCCTCGTTGCTGCGTGCAATCGCACACCCATCATTTGAAGACAGCACAACCACTGGACGACCGTTCAAACTGGGCCGAAACACGCGCTCACAACTGACGTAAAAGTTATTGCCATCAACCAGAGCAAACATGAACAGAGCCTTTGGACAGGACTAAACGCCTGTGCCTTTTGGTTGAAGAATCGAAACCACTTTGCCAGTAGCCATGCCTTTGAGTAAGGCTACTTCGTTCAGAAGCACTTGGTTGACAGATGCAAGTTTGGCCAAGTCCGCGCGCGCCTCTGCCAGTTCCTGCCTCAGAGCACGGTTGACCTCGCGCTCACGAACCAGCGCATCATGCTTGGCATCGCGCTGAGTTCGCGTCGCCTTGCCTACCAGCCCTCTGATTTTTTCGGCGAGGTCCGGGTAGGTGTTGTGAATCAGTGCAGGGGTGACTCCAGCCAACTTCGCAACCGCAGAGATGGACACCTTGCTCTGGCCAGCCTGCACCTGCGCAATGGCCTGCTGAATTTCATCAACGGTCTTTTTTCGGCTACGAGCCTTGGGGTCACTCATTTGGAGCTCCATTCAGATTTGACGTATCCGGTGTCAGTAGAACACCAAGGTCTACCATCACTTGGCGCGCCCATTGAACGTCACGCTCAGCACGTTGCCTGACCGCTGGGCCAGCATCGTCAATGGTCAACAATTCGGTCTGTTGCGCATAGATGCCTTTCCAGATCTCGGCAAACGACTCATCAATGACGCCGTTCTTGCATCCAACGCACCGGGTCGCTTCATACAGACCCGCGCCACCACACCCCTTTTCTTGCGCCAGGCACCATCCGTGGCCCGTGGCGCGGATGTGAACCTGGGCTGCTGTTTCAGCCAACAACGCGGTGCGACTTTTCAGGGTAATTGCGCGCGCTTTTTGAATTTCTCGTCCTGCACCGCCGCTCAGGGCCTGGTCACCAAGCCAAGATTCAATCAAATCCACCTTGAAGTCGGTCATTTCTTCCAGAACCTCATCGAACAGCGATGCGTCTTGCATCGGGTTGGATGCATACAACTGGGTCATGCTCATACTGGAATGCTTGAACTGCCATTTGAGGAAGACAAGCGAGGAGCGACCCATGCGCGACTCCACAACGTTGCGCGCGTAAGTCCTGCGGCACTGGTGGGGTGCCAATTGCCAATCGGTCCCGGCAGCTTCTGCCAATCGCCGGAATGAAACCTTTGATCCTCCATTGGACAGCGCGTCAACGTGATAACCAGTCGACTCACTGTGTCCAGACCGGCTTGTGCACAGAAACAGCTTTTGGGCATCTCTCTTTGCCTTAGCCAATCGCAGCATCCGATTCACCAAGTCCTGAGGCGTTGGGTTGCACTCCATCTCTGCAATTTCAAGAGCCAGCTTTTCTTGAAGTGGCTTTGCGTAGCGGCTCATCAGATCCAAGACTTTGACCGTGAGCTCGGGTATCAAGAACTCCACCCTGCCTTTTCCCGTCTTGTGCTCGGTGGTGGCGACCCAGTGGAATTCAATGCCGTCTCTCACTTCGCTGCGCCATGATCCGGTCTCGACCCCGATCGCTTCCTCATTGCGCATGCCACTCGTGATCGACAGCACGTAAAGTGCTGCATCCCGAATACGAATCAGCGCGGGATTTCTAAGCCCTAAGCTCCCGGCGTCGCGTTCGTTCAGAATTCTTGGTGCCGCCGCAAGAATCTCTTCGCAATAGTTGAATACCTTGGCCTGCACATCAGGAGGGATGATGGGCGTTTTCCCGGTTTCAGTTCCCCCAACTTGTTTTGCCAAACCACTGACCCGCCACAGCGAGCTGTCGCCCCATGGGCATGCAGCAAGCGGGGATGACGTGTCGTTGCGAAACACCCATAAGAAGTCCAGGATGCGCAAGCTGTCGTAGACGCTACCTGCATTGCGTGTAAGTCGAGATTTCGTGTAATGAACATAGTTGACGACGTGAATGGGTTTCACCTGGTCGAATCTCTTGATGTTCAGTGCAGTCAGCCAACGCATCATCGGAATCGCTGATGCAATGGCAGCCTGGCAGATACCCATTGCCACCGGAGGCTTCGAGCCAGGCAAGCCTCGCTTGAACCATGCATACAGGACAGCCTTGCAGTCATCGACCAACTCCTGCGAGCAATCCCCTGGCCAAGGAATGTATTTCTGACCATCGGCCACGTTGGATTGCTCGAAGTAGGGTCTGAAGTCCCAAATGGAATCACCAAATCTGGATAGAACGTGATTGCTGCCATCCATGTCAGCCACCGCGCTGACCACGATATTGAATTTCGCGGACTCCGATAGCCCTTTGGATGAGACGGGCTGGTCAGCCAATAGGTCGTATGCCTTAGGCGGTAGCAATCCAAGGGCGTTACCGGCCATAGCGGGCCTCTCGATTCAATTGAGACTGGCGCATGCGTATCGCCCAGAAGGGATGTGGGTCTTTTTCGGCCAGCGCCTTGGCTTGCTCCACCATTTCTGGGAAGAAGTTATCGACTGCAATTCGGTCGATTTGCGCAATGAGATTTTGATGGTGGCCTTGCCACTCATGCCACTCTCCTTTGGCGTAGTAGTCCATCTCCGACAATAGGAAGCGCTGGAAGCTAAACAGCCGGTGCAGGTCCTTGACCGTCCCCACAATGGCATAGCTTGGACACCCCAGGCAATGCGTGAATTCCGCGCAATGTGTGGCGCCGTCTTTAGGGGCGAGCGCGCCTTGCAAGCTGTCTTTGCAACTACCCGTAGGTGTTGGCACGAGGTCTTGCCCCCTGAGCTTAGCTGGCAGCGCTTCACCAATGAATTTCGCGCCTTCAGCCTTGGTGTGCTCGTCAAGGCGCAAGTAGTGGTTGTCTGCGACTTGGGGAGAATGGCCCATCACTACAGACACGGCAAGCAGATCGCCATCACTGAGCTGCCAGAGCCGGTTTTCCATGGTTTTTCGCAGGCGTCCAGGTGTCACCCGCAACGGTGAGTCGTCATCTGCCACCAACCCGTGTCGTTGAACGATTGCCCGCGTGAGTTCGGACACGCTTCCCACATTCAGACAAAGCACTTTTCCTTTGGCTTTTCCACGCTGCGACGATCGGTAGAGCCAAACACGATCCTTGATCGCCTCAGGTGCATCGGGCACCATTAACTCCGTTAAGGCCAATGCCTTCTTGAGCACCGCAACTCCATCCATAGGAATGGTCGCGGCGCGATCGTGGACGTGGGTCTGCCGCAATGACGTAGATTGCGCGCCCTTGCCCCTGCGTTTGAATGTTTTAACCAGCATGAGATTGGGCATGAAAGGATGTGGGCCTAAACAATCCCGCTTCATTTCCAGAAGTGGGGTTGTGTTGATGCCCGAGCGCATGCCAATGATGAGCATGAGAGCCACAATGGCTTCCGACTCCAATCCCACAAATCGTCCATGATGGATGGCAATCAGGTCGACTTTAAGGGCCGTGGCCAACTTCTGCATTTCCGCCTGACTTAAAGATGTTTCGCCTCGCGTCACCTTTGCGTTCATGGGGAAAGGATTGGCGGGCAGTAGAACCTCAGGAGTTTGGTCGATAAAGCCATAGTCCATCAGGCCAATCACCACCGACTTGAAGGCGCTGTAGTAGTTCTTGGCAGTGGAGCCCTTGGGGTATTTGAGCCTGAGCCACGTGATGTATCGCGCGACATCTCCATGGCCCATATCAGCCGGCCTTGAGGGCATGGTGTCCACATGGCTTCCCGTAAGGTATGGGAGAAACACTTTGATCCCGTTGGCTGCAAAGCTCACGATGGTTGCCACCGAATAGTTCCCACTGTGGAGCCGGGCCTTCAATACCGTGGTCACTGCCCAAATCCAGTCGTCAAAGCCACGTCCCAACCATGGACGCAGGTCAATCAGGTTCTGATTTCGCGGATTGGGAGGCAGCTCGACCAGAGCATCAGTTGCTCCCAAGCCAGCGGCCAGGTCGGTGGCGGTTCCAGATGCCTTAGCCTTGTAGTTCTTTGTGCGGGCCATCAACGATTCCCCATCGCGATCTGGGCCTCGCCACCGTTGGCGAACAGCATGTCCATTTCGTCTTCATGGGCCAAAACGATCTGGGCGTCCAACTGATTGATCAGATGCAGGTAGATCGCAGTGGTTTGCACATCCGAGTGCCCCATGCGGTCGCGGACATAAAGCAACGGCTCACCCTGGAAGACCGTGCTTTTGCGCAGAGCCGACAGCGTGTAGGTTCCATAGGTGTGCCGAAGCATGTGCGCCCTCACCGGGAAGCCAACTTTTTTCTCAATGGCTTTCATGGCGTCGACGACTGCGCCTTTCGAGAATTCAGTTCCAAGCTCTGTCAGCACAAGCGCAGTCGGGACCTGCCCAGCCCTTTGCCGCCGGACCTCGCGCTGGTGCAGCGAATAGGTCCACATGTCTTCCATCAGCGACCACGGCACATCCACACTTCTGGGCTTGCCATACTTGAGGTGCATGTCAGCAGGCTCCAGATTGACGCGGATCATCTGGCCAGGTGTAAGCCCCGTTTGGGTTCTCGGGTTGAAGACATACGTCAATGGAAATGAGCGCGCCTCGCAGGAGCGCATCCCGGTGCGCACCATCAGGTTGAACAAAAGAGCATGGCTTGGGTCAAGCCTTGCGCCAAGGCACTGCCTGACCTGCTCTTTGATCAAGAATTTGATCGTTGCCTTACGCTCGCGGGCCATCACCATCGGTTTTGAGACCACGCCACCCGTGCGATCCACATGGGCAAGAAACCCCTGATGAGATGGAGTCCGAACGTCGCGCATGCCGAATGGCAGATGGGAGACGTAGCCCTGGCGTTTGCACCAATCGTAAAACCGCACAACCAGGTTCAACCGCTTATTCACGGTATTTGGATTCAGACCTAACTCGCCAAGCGACCAATCACGATACCTGGCCACAACGCTCAGCCCATGCGGCTTTTGATCCTCATCCCAGGTCAGGTCGTTGGCAGACAGGAATGCAAAGTAGTCGTATAGCCTGCGGCCATACGCTTCCCAAGTGAGCTTGCTCTCAATGCTTCCATGGGTGACCAAGGTGTGCCACAGGAACGATTGCGCAGGTTCCAGGGGCCATCCGTCATCGTCGATAAGCAACGGGAAACCCGCAAACGAACGGCCTTCAACCGCGAAGTCCGCAGTAGCCATCACAAGCCTCACACGTCCCTCTCTTTCAGTAGCTTGGCGGCTGCCTTGAAGTTGAGGCCATGAATGTGCATGACCAAATCAATTGCGCCGCCACCGCCACGGTCCATGCGCACATCCCAAAACTTCGGACCCGTGCACAAGAACTCCCAATCATGGCCTGCAGCATGGGCGTGCCAACGGGTGGTCAGATGACTCGATCGTGGATGGAACGAGGGATCTTCTTTGATGTGCTCAGCCAGCAGGCGTAGGACATTGAGGGAATCCATCTCCCGCCACCGCACCAGGTCCAAGTTATCCACAGATATCATTACGCTCCGTTTCCTCCCCCAGACCCCCACCTGCTACTCGTCTCAAAGAGACGATGAATCCCAATACCAGAAGCCCGGAAGACCGGAAGACATGACACATCCTACTAACAAACTTGATCAGTAAGATCATTGTTCGAAAGTACAACAACTGGCCGCGTTTTAAGTTGGGGCCTGAAAACACGCTCGCAGCTTGTATAAAAGTTGTTGCAGTCAATGAGCGTAAACATGTCATTACCGAAAACGTTTGATGGCGGCCGTCACGACCCCGCAGACTGTCATGGTCTGACCGTCCTTAAATAGAATGGGTGGGTAAGTTGGGTTCGCTGCACGAAGCTGAACAGTGCCATTACGCAGGAAGTACTGCTTGACGGTGAAATCGCCATCTATTTCTGCCACAACGATATCAAGGTGTCGTGGCGGCACCAGGGCGCGGTTGACGATAAGAATATCTTTGTCGAAAATACCCAAGCCAATCATCGACACGCCAGAGCATTTCCACATAAAAGTAGCTGCAGGGTGTGTAATGAGCAGCTCGCTAAGATCCAGCCTCTTGACCGCGAAATCGGCAGCCGGTGATGGAAATCCAGCCGGCACACTCCCCTCCACCCACGGGAGAAGCATACCGCCAGGGCTAGGGAAAAGGAGTTGCGCATCTGGCGGCAATTTGCTGTACATATATACAGTATATGATTGCCGAGTGACAACGGCTTAATATTCCGGAAAAATTAGTAACCCGAGGCCCCGATGTGTAGTCACTATGAAGCTCTTCGCCAGTGGGCGAACTAGAGGGTCGGTAGGGATTCATGTAAAAAACCGCAGAAACGAACCTAACTCATTGTCAACGTTGAAAGTATTTCAATTTCTCCTGAATCGCTAATTTGACAAGTCCCCGCGTTTGTCGTAACATACAAACATTGCCTTAGTTCAGGAGATCAACGTGAATATCCATACGTTTTCTAGCCGCGACTTCACACGTGACGTGTCAGCGGCCAAGCGCGCGGCTGGTGATGGCCCTGTGTTTATTACCGACCGTGGGCGCCCAGCATTTGCGCTGCTAAAAATCGACGACTACTACCGCATCGCCGGGCAAAGCAAGCCTTCGCTCCTCGATGTCATGGATGGCATTCCTGGTGGCGGCGCCGTCGAGTTCGATCCGCCTCGCCTCAATCTCCAACTCAAAGGTGCAACGTTTGAGGGCGCTTAATGTTTGTACTGGACACCAACGTCATTTCCGAGCTGCGCCACGGAAAACCCCATCAATCCGCCGAGGTGCGGACTTGGGCCGCAGGGCAGCCGAGCAGTAATCTCTTCCTGTCCGCCATCACTATCCTTGAGTTGGAAATGGGCATCCTTGCACTGGAGCGACGCGCGCCACCCCAGGGGAGCGCGCTGCGTATCTGGCTTTCTGGAGTGCGGGCAGCATTTGCTGGTCAGATATTGCCATTCACAGACATCACCGCTACGGTGTGCGCTTCACTGCATGTGCCTAATCCACGCTCAGAGCGTGATGCGATGATCGCTGCAACGGCGATTGAGCACAGCTTTACGGTAGTGACGCGCAACGTATCGGACTTTGCCGATACGGGCGTAGTTCTCGTAAATCCTTGGACTACGTAAGAGACGGCAATCGTACCGTGGTATGTAATATGAAATTACATACTGTTGATGCCTCAACAAGGCAGGTAGATTCTGGTTTATCACATTGGATAACGCGGTGTTATCCAATGTTAGGTCGATTTTTGATGGATTCAGTCGCTTCGCTGGTGGGGTGCCGGCCTAACGTCAATTTGGCAGCATAGGCGCCCGCTCACGGTCCGCTACTAGCGAAAAAAAACCGCCTAAAAAGGTCGACGATAGCAAGACTATGTCCAAATGGATTTAATGAAGGAAATGCGGAAACTTATTCTCAAGTCCACCAAATGGGTCAGCTCCGCTAAGCGCGATCGGTATGCGATGTGAGAGGATGTCAAAGATGTCTTCGGCCACCCCATCGACTTGGCGCAGGGCAGTGGCAAACACCAGGATGCCAAAGTGATGACGGGTTTCGATTCCACTGGCGTGCTGGAGGTGGTTAAGGCCCCCCAGGGTGACACTTACCTCGCGTTCTACACCTTCAAATTCGCCGGCTGCGTCTATGTCCTGCTGCTTTCCAGATGGAGTCCAAAAGCGGCATCGCGACGGCGTAACTGGACATGGATTTGATCAACACCCGCCTTAAGGCCGCGAAGCAGGATTCGGTATTTGGCAGGAAAAGCAAGGAGCACGAAAATGTATGAACAAAACGAAATTACCATCGAAGAAGGCAGCAGCAACGTCTATGCCGACCTGGGTTGCGTCCACGCGGGCGAAATGCAGCGCAAGTCCCAACTGGCCGGCGAGATTGGTCGTGCAATCAAGGGCCGCCGGCTGACGCAGGAAGATGCTGACGCGCTGTTGGGCATCGACCAGTCCAAGGTCTCGTGCATAACCCGAGGTCGGTTCCGCGGCATCAGCGAGGCCAAGCTGTTGGAGTTGGTGGCTCGCTTGGGCCACGACGTGAGGATTGTGATTGGACCAGTGCGCCGACGCCCCGGCAAAATCGAACTGAAGTTTGTGTGAAGAAACCAATTGGCGAAGGAACCCATGCACATACGCCCGAAATCCGTCAACAGACTTTTCATCACCTCCGCACTTGGCGAGGCAAGGGTCGCACTTGATCACCTACTCGCCAACGAAGAGGCCCTTGCGGCAATCGAGTACACAGCTACCCTGATGCTACGCACTTTTCAAATTGGCGGGCGCATCTACACGTGTGGCAACGGCGGATCAATGTGCGATGCCATGCATTTCGCCGAAGAGTTGACGGGGCGATTTCGCCGCAATCGCCCCGGTCTCGCAGCGCAGGCGATCAGTGACGTTGGTCATCTGAGTTGTGTGGCAAATGATTTTGGCTATGACCAAGTCTTCTCGCGATACCTACAAAGTCATGCTCGGGCGGGCGATTGCCTGCTCGCAATAAGCACCAGTGGTAAAAGCGTTAACGTGGTCAACGCCGCCATTTCCGCCAAGGAGTTGGGAATGACCGTAGTGGCTCTCACTGGCAGAAAGGATACCCAGTTGCAAGCCCTCGCCGATGCGTGCATAGCTACACCGGCCGGAGAGTTCGCAGATCGCGCGCAGGAATTGCACATCAAGGTTATCCACATCCTGATCGAACTGATAGAGCGCCAATCTTTCCCGGATAACTATCCGGCGATTTCGGGTTAGTCATCGTGCGGTTTCCACGTATATACCGGCGAGTTGACGGAAATCTGTGCAAATAGGCATAGCTTATCGATGTAGAAGTAAGCCTGCAAACCGATCAAATGAGTAGTGCCGCAGGGCGCTTTCTGGACGCGATGCGTGAAGATGTCAAAGTCGTTTTCGGGCCATGCAACCACCTTGGCGCAAAAAAGTCGTCACCATCCCCAGGCTGCGTGTCACTTTACCGAAGGCTTGACTTTTGATTCTTGATGTATGAGATTTGGCAATAGTTTCCGTGGCTATCCAACTGCATTTGGACGAGATTGTCGATGACCGCAAAGACAGCTTATCTATCTCCAACAAGTGGCAGTTGCCGAAACAAGTGGGCATATGTTCTGGTGAGTACGCGATTGCTGACGCAGGGATGGACAGGCTAGTAAACGGCGGGCACCGGATGGAATGACGGGCGCAAACTAAAAAAGACCGGTGAAGGACATATCGGTCATGGCATTGCGTTTGGAGTAAGCGCTGCTACATACGCTTGCACTGAACCTGCCCCTGTTGGACGTACCTCTTAGCTGCTCAATTATGCGGCCTTCAATAGCTGTGCCGCGTGCCAGCTTTTCTCA